>CAIQOO010000173.1 GCA_903873485.1 uncultured beta proteobacterium
GTGCGCTGAGCGCCTCCAAGCCCAGCTTCGCTTTGAAGTCTGATGTGTGTACTTTGCGCGTTTTGATGACAGTCATGATTTTTCATTTTCCTTGGTTTCGTGTAGCTTAAATAACTGTCTTAAAACCTGGGTCCACTATACATGATCGCCACCACCGTCATCATCTTGGGCCGGACCCGCTCTACCGCACCTTCCATCACCGCTTGGTACAGATCAGCCACACCGGGTTCGCGTTTTTCTGTGCGGCATTGCGACTGGATGGCCTGCCACGCATGGTCCAGGTAAATCAGCATGATCACGCCGGTTTCTGCCGCCACCCCAGCCAGGGCAATAAAACCGACCGCTACCGCCACCGACAGGTTGTAGCCCAGCCACCACATCAGCCAGACTCCGCCGACCAGCGCAAACGGCACGGAAAGCATGACGATCAGGGTTTCAGTGATGCGCCGGAAGTTCAGGTACAGCAGCAAGAAGATCGACAGCAGTGTCACCGGGATGACGACTTTCATCTTCTGAAAAGCCCGCTCCATATTCTCGAACTGGCCGCTCCAGGTGGCGTAGTAACCGCTGGGAAACTTGACCTGGGCTGCCACGGCTTTTTTGGCATCGGCCACATAACCACCAATGTCACGGTCGCGGATATCCACATAGATGTAAGCCGACAGCAGCGCATTTTCGGTACGGATGCCCGGCGCACCCTTGGCAACAACCACCCGGGCCAACTGGCCCAGCGGAATCATGGCACCGTCCATTGTCGGCACCAACACCTCGCGGGCGATTTGCTGCGGGTCGCTGCGCAGTTCCCGCGGGTACCGCACCGTCACGCCGTAGCGCTCGCGTCCCTCTACCGTGGTAGTCACCATCTCGCCGCCCAGCGCGATGCCGACCACGTCCAGCAGGTCGCCCACCGCCAGGCCATAACGCGCCAGTTGGGTGCGATCGGGTTCGATGTTGAGGTAAAAACCGCCAGTGATGCGTTCAGCAAAGGCGCTGCTGGTGCCGGGCACGGTTTTCACCACCGCTTCGATTTGCCGTGCCAGCTTTTCCATCTCGTCGAGGTCTTTGCCAAACACCTTGATGCCAATCGGCGTGCGGATGCCGGTGGAGAGCATGTCGATACGCGCCTTGATCGGCATGGTCCAACTGTTGGCGACACCGGGGAATTGCAGCGCCTGGTCCATTTCGGCAATCAGCTTGTCCATGGTCAGACCGGTCCGCCATTCGGATTCCGGCTTGAGGTTGATCACTGTCTCAAACATCTCGGTCGGAGCCGGATCGGTGGCGGTGTTGGCACGGCCCGCCTTGCCAAAAACCGATGCCACTTCGGGAAAGCTCTTGATGATCTTGTCCTGGGTCTGCAGCAGTTCGGCGGCCTTGGTGATGGACATGCCGGGCAGCGAGGCGGGCATGTAGAGCAGGCTGCCTTCGTTGAGCGTGGGCATGAACTCCGAGCCTAACCTGGAAGCCGGGTAATACGACAAGCCCAGTACCAGCAATGCCAGAAAGATCGTCACTTTTTTCCAACGCATGACAGCCGCAATGATCGGTCTATAAGTCCAGATCAAAAAGCGATTCACCGGGTTTTTGGCCTCGGGCATGATCTTGCCGCGTATGAACAGCAGCATCAGCACCGGCACCAGCGTGACCGACAACAGTGCCGCACCGGCCATCGCAAAAGTCTTGGTGTAGGCCAGCGGCGAAAACAGCCGCCCCTCCTGTCCTTCAAGCGCGAACACTGGCAAAAACGACACGGTGATGATCAGCAGCGAGAAAAACAGCGCCGGTCCGACTTCCTTGCAGGCATCCTGCATGGCTTCAAAACGATCACGGGTGTTGTGCTGCGCGGGCAAACGCTCCAGGTGTTTGTGCGCGTTCTCAATCATCACAATGGCCGCATCGATCATGGCACCAATGGCAATCGCAATGCCGCCCAGGCTCATCAGGTTGGAACTCATGCCCAGCAGGCGCATGGCAATGAACGCCATCAGAATGCCGACGGGCAACATCAGAATCGCCACCAGTGCGCTGCGCAGATGCAGCAGAAAAACAATGCACACCGCCGCCACGATCAGTGATTCTTCCAGCAGAGTACGTTTTAAAGTGTCAATGGCGCGGTTGATCAACTCGGAGCGGTCATAGACGGTTTGTACCGTTACTCCAGCAGGCAATCCTGGCCCAATTTCGGTGATCTTGTCTTTGAGATTGGCAATAACTTCCAGCGCATTCTGCCCATAGCGTGCCATGGCAATGCCCGACACCACTTCGCCTTCGCCATCCAATTCGGTAACTCCCCGACGCTCATCGGGCGTGAGTTCCACCCGCGCAATGTCACGGATCAGCACCGGCGTGCCCTTGTCGGCCTTGACCACCAGCATCGCGATATCGCTGCTGTCGCGCAAATAGCCTTTGCCACGCACCATGTACTCGGTTTCGGCCATCTCGACGGCACGGCCACCGACATCGCGGTTGGAGTCACGGATAACCTGTGCCACCTTCATCAACGAAATGCCGTAAGAACGCAGCTTGACCGGGTCCACCGTGACCTGGTAAGTCTGGACAAAACCGCCAATCGATGCCACCTCGGCCACGCCATGCGCTTTGGTCAACTGGTAGCGCACATACCAGTCTTGAATGCTGCGCAGTTCGGCCAGGGTCTTGTCCTTGGCCAGCAAGACGTACTGATAGACCCAGCCCACGCCGGTGGCATCCGGGCCGATTTGCGGCGTGATGCCTTTGGGCATCCGGCCCGCGGCAAAGTTCAGGTACTCCAGCACCCGCGAGCGCGCCCAGTAAATGTCGGTGCCGTCTTCAAAAATGATATAGACAAACGACGCGCCAAAGAACGAAAACCCCCGCACCACCCTGGACTTTGGCACCGACAGCATGGCGGTGGTCAGCGGGTAAGTTACCTGATCTTCCACCACTTGCGGTGCCTGGCCAGGGTATTCGGTATAGACGATCACCTGCACGTCCGACAGGTCCGGCAAAGCATCAATCGGCGTGCGCAGCACCGCGAAGATACCGGCTACCACAATAAAGAGTGTGGCCAGCAGCACCAGAAAACCGTTGTGCCCCGACCAGTTGATCATTTTTGACAGCATCGCGGATCCCCATTAGTGACCGGTGTGCGCGCTGTCGGCAACTGAACTGGCTGCCTTGATGTTTGCCCAAGGCTTGGCCTGGGTAATAACCCACTCGCCCGGCCCGCGCTCGACAAACTGGAACCTCACTTTGGCACCTGGCTTGAGGGCTTTGAGCAATGCGTTATTGGCAACTTTGAACTCCATCGTCATGGCCGGCCATTTGAGGCTTGCAATGGGACCATGTGTCAGGCTCACCGTGCCAGCCTTGGCATCCACATCCTCCACCGTGCCTTCAGCCTGATGGCCTGCGCCCCTGGCAGCAGGAGCTGTTGACGACGATACCGAGCTTGAACTGGCTGACGCTGATGCCGCTGCCGGGGTGGCTGGTGCAGGAACACTGCCAAAACCGCCCACCGCCGCCTTCAGGTTGCTTTCCGCATCGATCAGGAAGTTGGCTGCCACCACCACCTGCTCGCCTTGTTTCACGCCAGACAACACTTCCACATGGGTATCACTGCGTGCGCCGAGCTTGACCTCACGCGGCTCGAACCGACCTTCTTTTAACTGGATCAGCACAATCTGTCGTGTGCCGCTGTCAATCACTGCCGATACCGGCACGGTGACCACCAAGCCTTTGCCAGCGACCTGCATTTCCATCTGGGCAAACATGCCAGGCTTGAGCAGCAAGCCTGGGTTGGCGAGTTCCACACGCACGGCAACGGTTCGGGTTTCCGCTTTGAGCATGGGGTAAACGTAAGTGACCTTGCCCTCAAACAGTTTGTCCGGGTAGGCATTGATTCTGACCTGCGCCTTGGCTCCGGTTTTGATCAGCCCCAGGTCTTGCTCGAATACATCGGCCACCACCCAAACCGCTGACAAATCGGACACCTGGTAGAGCGCCTCGCCCGGCATGAAGCGCATGCCTTGCACGGCTTTTTTCTCGGTCACGATGCCCGCGACGGGCGAGCGAAAGGTGATGGTCCGCCGGGTTTCACCCGAGGCCATCAGCGCCTTGATCTGCTCTTCGGAAATATCCCAATTCTTGAGTCGCTGCAAGCTTGATTCAACCAAACGCCCCATGCCCAGTTGCGCCGGGCTGTCGGCACCCTTGAGCGAAGCTGCCCCTTGAACCGCAATTGCGTACTCGCGCTGCACCGACACCAGTTCCGGGCTATACACCTCAAACAAGGGCTGGCCCTTGGCCACCGATTGACCCGTGACGTTCACATGCAAGCGCTCCACATAGCCCTCAAATTTGGGTGCAATCATGGCAATGCGGCGCTCATCAGGCTCGACCCGGCCCGATGCCCGGACGGTTTTATCCAGACTGCGCAACTGGGCAGCCTCAGACCGCACACCGAGTTTTTGAACTTTTTGCGTACTGATATTGACCTGATTCGGCGAGCCGGCAGCATCATTTGCCGCTTCACCTTCAAAAACGGCGATGTAGTCCATACCCATCGGATCCTTCTTGGGGGTGGGCGAGGTGTCGGGCAGGCCCATGGGATTGCGGTAGTACAACAATTTTGGCTGTTGTTTGGCAGAATCTGCGGCCGCTGTGGATTGAACAGCAGCAGTTTGACCATGCGCGGCCTTGCCCGACTGGCCTAACCAATAGCCACCCCCCACAGCGGCTGCCAGAGCAATGGCACCGACAGCGATCGCTGCACCTGATTTCATAAGTCTTCTCCCAGGAGTTTTTCAATCTCGGCCAAACGCATTTGAGCGTCAACTTGCGCCTTCAGTTGTCCCAATCGGGCCTGGCGAATTTGCCGCTGAGCGTCTAGCAGGGTGGCAAAGTCCACTTTGCCGTTCTCGTACCCGGCCAACGCAGCACGCCATGTCAGATCAGCCTGGGGCAGCAGGCTATAAGTCATCAGGTGTTCGGTTTGCCGCGCGGCATCCAAAGCGGCCAAATTTTCAGCCAGGTCGGCATGTGCCTGATGGGTTGCTGCCTGCTGGCGCGACTGCGCAGCGGCCAGCATCGCCTCGGACTCACGTTCCTGGGCACGCAACACGTCTCGCTGGATCGGCAAGTTGAGCTCAAGCATCAGGCCCCATTCATTGATGCTGCTCTGACGCTGCATGGCGCTGATGCCCACGGTGAAATCCGGATAGCGGTTCTGGTAAGTCAGATCGCGCGCTGTTTCAGCAGACTTGACCTTGGCCTGTTCGGCAAATATCTGGGGATTGGCCTGGCGCAGCCGCTCGGATAGGGCGTTGAAATCCAGTCTGGATGGCTCTGGCAAAGCACGCAGGGCCACTGGTGCTGCAAGCGGCGCGTCGAATGGCCGGGCCAACAGTGAATTGAGCCGACTTTGTGTCTGTCGCCACTCCCCCGCCAAAGCCACCAGCTCAGCCCGCATGCCGGTGTGTTCCACATGGATTCGGGTGATATCTTGCTGGGCCGCCAGGCCACCTGCGTAACGCACCTGCAGAACCTTTTCCAGTTGCAGCATCAAGTTCAGGTTTTCATTGACCAGGCGCTGGGTCGCTTGGACCAGGTAGCGTTGCGCAAACAAGGACTTGATGCGTGCCGCCATGTCAAGCCAGGTTTGCTGAACCCGGCCTTGTGCTGCTTGCGTCTCTTGCGTCGCAATTTCGCGCTTGAGCGCCCGCTTGCCAGCCCACGGCAGATCTTGTGACAAGGTGTAGCGTGTGCTGCCGACATCGGAGGGGAGCAGCGCTGGGCTTTGCTCGCCGGCTTTGGTGATGTCCTCCAGCTCCATCTTAAAGCGGGGGTTGGGCAACGCTCCAGCTTGCATCACGCGCTCAGTGGCAGCAGTCAGCTCGAAGCGCATGGCTGCATAGTCCGGGTTGCGTTCTTTTGCCAGGAGCAAAAGGCCCGCCAGACTGGCGCCAAGTCCAGACTCCTCAGCCCGAGCGCTTGCGGTTGCATTTAAAACCGAAAGCACGACCGCCACCGCAGTCGGTAAAACATATTTCATAAACTCCTTTGTCGGATGAGATGCCCGATTTTGGGCCTCTCAACCGGACAGTTGGTTGACCTGAAAATTACATTTGTGTCATTTTCAAAATCACTCGCGCGAGCCTGCACTCCAGAATGTTTGCCAGTGCAATGCGTATCAGCGCCGAACGGCTTGCCTGACGCCAGGTTGAACGCCAGATTAGTTTCGCGTTATTTACGGAGGTGTTGCGCGTTGCCATCGAAAATGCTGCCTGGGTAGGACATTTGCAAGGAGATGCCATGAAAATCCTGATTGTTGAGGACGAGCCAAAAACCGGCGATTACCTGAAGCAAGGTTTGATGGAAGCAGGTTTCGTCGCTGATTTGGTGCGCAACGGCCCGGATGGTTTGCACACTGCACTCACGCAGGATTACCAGTTGATCATCCTGGACGTGATGCTGCCCGGCATGGACGGGTGGGCCGTACTGGCCGGTATTCGGCGATCGGGCAAAGATGTCTGTGTGCTGTTTTTAACCGCCCGCGACCAGGTTGATGACCGTGTCAAGGGGCTGGAACTCGGTGCCGACGACTATTTGGTGAAACCGTTTGCGTTTTCAGAACTGCTGGCCCGTGTTCGAACCCTGTTGCGCAGGGGTGCCAAGGTTTCTGCAACGGACTTTCTGGAGGCCTCCAATTTGCATCTTGATTTGATGCGCCGCCGGGTCACCCGTGCTGGCAAGCGCATTGATTTGACAGCCAAGGAATTTGCCTTGTTGGAGTTGCTGCTGCGCCGCCAGGGCGAGGTGTTGCCACGCTCGCTGATTGCATCGCAAGTGTGGGATATGAATTTCGATTCTGACACCAACGTCATCGAGGTCGCCATGCGCCGCCTGCGGGCCAAGGTCGATGATGATTTCGAACCCAAGCTGATTCGCACAATTCGGGGCATGGGCTACGTTTTGGAGAAACCAGATTGCGTCTGACCAGAAAAAGATCCATCACGCTAGAACTGACGTTACTGTTCACCGTAGCATCTACGGTTGTCTTGTTGACGCTTGGATTGGTCATTTCTTCATCGGTTGAAAAGCATTTTGAAGAACAGGATATGGGCGTTTTGGCTGCCAAAATGAAACTGACTCGCTATACCTTGGAAAAATTCAAGTCAGCCAGCGATCTCAACCAGATGACACAACTTCTCAATGATGCACTGGTTGGACACCATGGCCTCGATTTAATCGTCTATGACTCAAAGGGCGAGGCGATCTTTGCAACACCGGGTGCCAGTTTCCCAAAGGAATTTTCCAGATTCAATGCGATCAACCGCCCCAACCAGCCATTTATATGGCAGTCTGGTGCGCAATCGTATCGGGGCATTGCCGACGTGCTGCCGATTGGCACCGACACCGGACTTAAGCTTGTCGTGGCGACATCCATGGACATCATGCACCACCTGGCATTCATGCAGTCTTTTGTGCAGACCTTATGGATGTTTGTCGCATCTGCCGCTGCCTTGAGCGGTGTCCTCGGATGGGCTGCTGTTCGCCGTGGATTGCTGCCGCTGCGCACCATGCGCGAGCAAGCCCAGGTGGTCACCGCCCAGCAGCTCAATCGCCGCTTGAAGCTTGATTCTGTGCCGGTTGAATTGGAGGAACTGGCGCAGTCACTCAATGACATGCTGGCCCGGCTTGAAGAAGCGTTTGATCGACTTAATGATTTTTCTTCAGATATTGCGCATGAGTTGCGTACACCGGTCAGCAACCTGATGACCGAGACCCAGGTCGCCTTGACGCGGGTGCGCAGTGCCGATGAGTACCGCAGCATTCTTGAATCGAACGCAGAAGAGTTTGAGCACATGGCGCGAATGATCTCCGACATGCTGCTTTTAGCCAAGTCTGAAAACAGTTTGACCGCGACAAGTTGCACATCGATCACGCTGGCACAAGAGGTGACAGCGCTGTTTGACTACTATGACGCTGTGGCAGAAGAAAAAGGCTTGCATCTGACACTTGAAGGCGATGCAATCGTGAACGCTGACCGTCTGATGCTGCGTCGCGCCATCGGCAATATTTTGTCCAATGCCATCCGCCATTCGGCACCTAACACGACGCTTCGTGTTCAAATTTCGCCAGAAGCGGACAGGGTGGTTATGCGCATGGAAAACACCGGTGACTTGATCCCTGCTGCGTACCTGGAGCGTATCTTTGACCGATTTTTCCGGGTTGACACGGCACGCCAGCGCAGCGACGGAACCGGTCTCGGGCTGGCCATTGCCAAGTCCATCATCACGGCGCATGGGGGCACCATCTCGGCAGACTCTTCAGGGTCTGTCACGCTGTTCACCATGAAGTTACCGCTGGTTCCAATTGAAACCTGATCGTTAACCGACGCTGTACACACGCATTCAAAAAGCCGCCTTAACCGGCAGGTCAGGCGGTCAGCCGCGTTTCCAGTCGTGGTATTTGCGCGCCCAGGCCAGCAGCTTGTGCGGCTGGTGCGCCCGCTTCCACTCGCCAGCCGCGTATTTGTTGGCCTCCGACAGGGTTGGATAAGTGTGGATGGTGCCCAGAATCTTGTTCAGGCCCAGGCCGTGCTTCATGGCCAGCACATATTCGGCCAGCAGCTCAGCGGCATGGCTGCCAACAATCGTCACGCCCAAAATGCGGTCCTTGTTCGGTACCGTCAGCACTTTGACAAAACCATGGGCTTCGCTGTCGGCAATGGCGCGGTCCAGATCATCCATGCCGTAGCGGGTTTCCTCAAAGGCCACACCCTGCGCCAGCGCCTCTTGCGCATTGAGACCAACACGGGCCACTTCGGGGTCGGTAAAGCTTGCCCAGGGCACCACCGAATAGTCGGCTTTGAACTTTTTGAAGTCGCCAAACAAGGCGTTGACGGCGGCATACCAGGCCTGGTGCGCTGCTGTGTGGGTAAACTGAAACGGCCCGGCCACATCGCCCACAGCATAGATGTTGGGGTAAATGGTTTGCAGATAGTCATTGGTCTCAACCGTGCGCTGGGTCGGGATGCCCAGCTCTTCCAGACCATAGCCGCTCAGGCGCGCCACCCGGCCCACTGCGCACAGCAACTGGTCAAACTCAATCCGCAACTCTTTGCCGGCATGTTCCACCACCAGCACGCCGCCTGCCGCTGGCAGTGGCGGGCTGGCTGCAGCACCAGGCAAGGCTTGCGCCGCCACCGGCTTGGCGACCGTTGCGCCAGTGGCCAAAGCCGCCGGCTTTTCAACCCGTAGCGCCCGGTGCCCGGTCAGCACTTGCACCCCATCGGCACGCAGCGCATCGGTCACCAGCGCCGACACTTCAGGGTCTTCACGCAGCATCAGGCGTGCCGCCATCTCGACCTGCGTGACATGCGAACCAAGCCGGGCAAAGCTTTGCGCCAGCTCGCAGCCAATTGGTCCGCCACCCAGCACCAGCAGGCGCGCCGGCACCGCATCAAGCCGGGCAAAGCGCTCCCACAGCGTGTCGCTGGTGACATAGCCGATCTCGCTCAAGCCCGGCAGCGGTGGCACCAGGGGGTGTGCGCCGGCAGCAATCACAATGTTGCGGGTGGTCAGCACCTGCTTGCCGCCACCATTGAGCGCGATTTCCACCGTCCAGGGGTTGCTGATCCGGGCGTAACCCTGCAACACTTCAACGCCCAGGCTGGTGTAGCGTTCGATGCTGTCATGCGGTTCAATGGCGGCTATCACCTGGTGTACCCGCTGCATCACTTTTTTAAACGAAATAGGGCTGTAGCCCTTGCTGGCATTGCGCTGACAGCTATTTAGTCCATAGCGCTCTGCATGTGCCATCTGGTGCGCCAGCCGGGCGCTTTTGATCAACGCCTTGCTCGGCACACAGCCGTAGTTCAGGCAGTCGCCACCCATTTTGCGGGCTTCCACCAGCGTCACCCGGGCCTTGACTGCGGCGGCAATGTAGCTTGTCACCAGGCCACCGGCACCGCCGCCGATCACCACCAGGTTACGGTCAAAGGTGCTTGGGCGCACCGCTTGCCAGCGGGCATAGACCTGGCGCTTTTTGATCAAATCCAGCGCCTTGCGCGCCAGCAGCGGAAACACCCCGAGCAAGGCAAACGAGCCGAGCAGCGCCGGGCTCAGAATGCCTTGCAGCGAGGTGATTTGCGACAACTGGGTACCGGCATTCACATACGCCGCCGTGCCGGCCAACATGCCCAACTGGCTGACGAGATAAAACACCGCAACCCGCATCTTGGTTAGACCCATCACCAGGTTGATGACAAAAAAAGGCACCAGCGGCACCAGCCGCAGGGTAAACAGGTAAAACGCGCCATCCTTCTCGATACCTTGGTTGATGTCGGCCAGATGCCGGGCAAACCTGGCCTCGATGCTGTCTTGCAAAATAAACCGCGCGGTCAAAAATGCCAGTGTTGCACCCAGGCTGGAGGCAAACGACACCAGCAGCAAACCCCAGCCCAAGCCAAAAATTGCACCACCGGCCAGCGTGATGATGGTGGCCCCCGGCACCGACAGTGCGGTGATCAGCACATACAAACCAAAATAAGCCGCTGCCACGGTCAATGGCTGATTGGCGTAACTCGCAGCAAAGCTGGCCTGGCTTTGTTTAAGGTAGTCCAGACTTATAAAACGGCCCAGGTCAAGCACCACAAAGGCGCTGATGGCAGCCATTACCAGCGCCAGCAGAACAAGTTTTTTGAGAAACATGGTGTGGGTTGCGGAGTGACTTCAGTGCCAGGCCGCCAGGCACTGGCACCGGCGGCAATTGGGCCAGCAAAAGAAACGAGGGGACTGGCCTGCTGTTTGGCCGGGTCGGTGTTGCCGTGCCATGGCAGAGTGCAGCATGGTGCTGTCAGACCGGTTGCTTGCGGGAGCGCCAGGCACCCGCCAGCACCAGCAGACCGGGGATCAAGATCATCGCCCAGATGATCTTGTCGAGGTGCAGCTTGACCCAGGGAATATTGCCAAAAAAGTAGCCAATGGTGACGATGCCGCCCACCCACAGCGCGCCGCCGGTGACATCAAAAAACGTGAACCGGCTGCGCGTCATTTGCGCAACCCCCGCCACAAATGGTGCAAACGTGCGCAAAAACGGCATGAAACGCGCCGCCACAATGGTGATGCCGCCGTATTTTTCGTAAAACTCATGGGCCTGGTTGAAGGCTTTTTTGTTGAACCAGCGCGAATCTTCCCACTGAAACACCTTGGGGCCAAAATAACGCCCAATGGTGTAATTCGACTGGTTGCCCAAAATGGCAGCAGCCAGCAGCAATCCGACGGCCAGCGGGTAACTCATCAGCCCAACGCCACACATGGCACCCACCACAAACAGCAGCGAGTCACCCGGCAAAAAGGGCATCACCACAACCCCGGTTTCGACAAAGATGATGAGAAACAACAGCGCGTAAACCCAGGCGCCGTAGTTCTGCACAAACAGTTCCAGGTGCTTGTCCACATGCAAGATAAAGTCAACCAGCGTCATGAGAATGTCCATGGCGGCGCATTATCCCCGGCAAGGCAAGACACCAAAGAACATTGCCCATCCAACTGAACCAGTGCCAGTTTGAACTGCTTGATGGTTTGCTTTAGCTATTTGCCAAGCGAGGGTGACTTGAAGCAAAGGTGAAGGTCGAAGGATGTTTCGGGTTTAATGGAACCAACGGCGGGATGATTTATTACCGCTATGGCGCTGTCCTGCAACGACAAAATTCGTCCATTGAAAAGCTGCCATGGGCAGTCAGTCAGGAGTCTGACAAAGATCGATGGAAAGTGTCTAATAACCTTCAATTTTTCACTATGGGCGGTTTACAGATTGTTACGATCACTTGAAATACCCCAACCATGATGTCCGGCCCCAGCCTCTCTGATCCATCCAACCTGCGGTTGATTGAACAGCACACGCCGCTGGTGGAAAAAATCGCCCGCAACCTGGTCAAGAGTTTGCCCGCCAATGTGGAGTTTGACGATTTGCTGCAAGACGGCATGATGGGCCTGATCGACGCAATTTTGCGCAGCAGCAAAACGGTGGCAGCAGCCCAGTTCGAGAGCTATGTGGCCCAGCGTGCCCGCGGTGCCATGCTTGACGGACTGCGGGCGAGCGACCCGGGCAGCCGAAAAATACGCAAGGAAATGCGCCGCATCGAGGCCGTCCTGCAGCAACTGAGCCATCAGCTTGGATGCCCGCCGACCGAGGGCGAAGTCGCGGCGGCGCTGGATTTGCCGATTGCCGACTATCAGCGCCTGTTGCAGCAGGCGCATGGCTACACCTTGATCTCGATTGACGACCTCTGTGACGACGATGCGGGCTATCTGGAGCAATGCGCCAGCAGCAATACCGACCCCCTGGTGGTGCTGGAGCGTGCCGCACTGCGCCAGACGCTGGTTGCCGCCATCCGGTCACTGAGCCAGCAAGACCGTGTGCTGATGCGGCTGTATTACGAGGACGGGCTGAAAATGCACCAGGTCGGCCAACGGATGGCTTTGAGCGAGTCACGCATATCGCAGCTTCATACCCAAGCGATTGCCCAATTGCGGGCTAGCCTAACCGGCAAGGCAGCTCTGCTCAAACCGCGTCGCAAGCCGCGCCTGGCCGACTGAAAGCCGCGCCAGGCGGCCTGCGTTGGCCCCCTAAAATCAGGCGGTGAACACATCATTTGCCCCGCTGGCGCTGGCCGCCCGCCGCCCGATCCGTGAATTGCCCGACGCGCTGATCAGCCAGATTGCTGCCGGTGAAGTGGTCGATCGCCCGGCCTCGGTGGTGCGTGAGCTGCTTGACAACGCGCTCGACGCCGGGGCCACGCAGGTCACGGTGCGGCTGCTGGCTGGCGGCGTGCGGCTGATCAGCGTTGAAGACGACGGCTTTGGCATCTTGCCTGATGAATTGCCAATTGCCCTGCGGCGCCATGCCACCAGCAAGATCGGCAGCCTGTCTGATCTCGAATCGGTGACCACCATGGGTTTTCGGGGGGAAGCCCTGGCTGCTATCAATTCAATTGCTGACTGCGCAATACTGTCAAGGGCTAGAGGCCAAAATCATGCTTATCTGCTAGAAGGGCAAAGCGGCGAAATCAAGCCGGTGGCGCGCACCGATGGCACCACGGTTGAAGTCAAGGAGCTGTTTTTCAGCACCCCGGCGCGGCGCAAGTTTCTTAAAACCGATGCCACCGAACTGGCGCACTGCATTGAATCGGTGCGCCGTCATGCACTGGCGCGCCCGGATGTCGGTTTTGCCATCTGGCATGAGGGCAAACTGGCAGCGCAGTGGCGGCGTTGTTCAGACCAGCGCAACAGCCTGCCGGCGCTGGAGCAACGCTTAGCCGATGTGCTGGGCCATGACTTTATCGAGCAGTCGGTGTGGGTGGACTTTGCCAGCCGCACCATGCCGGGCCGACCGGAGCATGCGCTCGGCATCACGGTTTGGGGTCGCGCCGGCATGGCACAGGCGGCGCGTGCGCGGGCTGACGGGCAGTATGCTTATGTGAATGGCCGTTTTGTCCGGGACAAGGTCATCACCCACGCAGCCCGCAGCGCCTACGAAGACCTGCTGCACGGCCAGCGCCAACCGGTCTATGCGCTGTATGTCGAGCTGGACCCGGCCCGGGTCGATGTGAATGTGCATCCGACCAAGATTGAGGTGCGTTTTCGCGACAGCCGCGAAGTGCACCAGGCGGTGCGCCATGCGGTCGATGCCGCCCTGGCGACACCACGCGCAGGCGCTGCCGCAGACAGCCTGCCGAATTTGGCCAGCGCCTTGGCCGTTCACCCGGTTGATGAAGCAAATCAGCCTCCAGCCCTTATCCACTCTGCGCAGTCAGCTATCAATTTTGATAGATTGGATGATCCGGTCGGCCACCGCGTCAGCGACATAGGCGCGCTGTGGGGGGCACCCGAGCATCATCCGCAGCGCCAGCCGGAACCAGCCCGGTCGGCATCGGTGGTTGCGGCGCAGGCACCGCTTGCCGGCCATGACACAGCGGTCATCTGGCCACTTGGCCGGGCACTGGCACAGTTGCAGGGCATCTACATCCTGGCTGAAAACGCCCAGGGCCTGGTGATTGTCGATATGCACGCCGCCCATGAACGGGTGGTGTATGAGCAGCTCAAGACGCAGGCCCATGTCAACAACGCCCGCCGGGTTGTTGTTGTTGATGCGCCAGCCCGGCCCAGCGCTGGCGACGGCAGCCAGCCGGATGACCCTGCGTTGGCGTGGACGGCAGACCAGCAGCGGCGGCTGCTGCATGACCCGCAGCAGTTCAAGCCGGTGCAGGCCGGCCAGCCAACTGACACGCCGGCGCAGCCAGATCGGCCGCTGCCAAGCCAGCCGCTGTTGATTGCCGTCACCTTTGCCGCCAGCCCGGTTGAAATTGCCACCGCTGAGGCCCATGCCGGCACCTTGCACCAGTTGGGGCTGGAGATCACCGCGCTGTCTGCCAAAACCCTGGCGGTGCGGGCTGTGCCCACTGCCCTGGTGCAGGCTGATGCGGTGGAACTGGCGCGCAGCGTGCTGGCTGAACTTGGCCAGCACGAGGCCAGCACCGTGCTGGCCCGCGCCCACCACCAACTGCTGGCCACCATGGCCTGCCATGCGGCGGTGCGCGCCAACCGCCGCCTGACCCTGGAAGAAATGAACGCCTTGCTGCGCCAGATGGAAACCACCGAGCGCAGCGACCAATGCAACCACGGCCGCCCGACCTGGCGGCAGATCAGCGTGCGGGAGCTAGATGCCTTGTTTTTGCGCGGGCGCTGACTTCAGTCGGTGCTTGCGAGGCATGACATTCAAGGGGATGGGCGTGGGGCAAGCGTAGCTTGGGGCACGTCCCTCTCGACCGCAGTGCTGGCCGTCTGGTAGGCGGACTCGAAGTCCTCGCCGTCATTCATGCGCGCTATGAAGGCAAGAAGCCCTGGGCTGCCCACTTTCTTTAATCGCCTGTACCGGGCCTCGGATGCCTTGATGCAGCATCGCGACACCATTGAGGCGCATGTCTTTGGGGCTGCCACATCGCTGTTTGCCGTGCAAGAGACGGTGACCCTGGAGCGATTCTGCAAGGTATTTGAGGCCGGGCTGCAAAAAATGGCTGATGGCCTGAAAAAGCCGCGTGGCGAAAAGCCGTGTCGGCAAACTGGGTGAACACCAGTACCTTGGCTTTGGCGTGGGTCTGGTTCACCAGGCGGCGCAGCGCCAGCAGCTTTTGGTCGTGTGCCGGGTCCCACTGGCCTTGCAGGCGCAGCAGTTCAGTCAGCGTTTGGGTGTCTTGCGCCAGGTGCTCGGCCAGCGTCGGCTTGAACAGGCCGGGGCGAATCCACTTGAAGCGCTTTTTGTATTGGCTGGCGTATTGTTCGTAAACAGCCTTGACGCGGGCCATGTCGTCGATGCGTCCATCGGCTTCTGTGTAGCCACCCAACCCGTAGCGGAGCACATGCAGCGCGTTGATCTGATCCACCGCCGCCGGGGAATAGAGCCGGGCATAGCGGTCAGCCGGGTCGGCTTCATTCACCGTGAATTGCAAGGACACTGGCCGGCGATTCGGAAAGTAGCGTTTTTCGCCGTCTTTTCCCGCGATGGCCAGCCGCGCAGATTGAGGTAGCCAACACAAAAGTCGGCGCGCCGGTAGATTTGCAGGGTGCCGCGCAGCGTGGTCAGCAGGTCTTCTGTGATGTTGTCAATAATTCTGGTCATTGTCTGGCCTGCCGGTTGCGGGAATTGGCCATTGTGCCCGCCTGCCCAGTGCAGCAAGCGCAAGCTTTTGCCAGACTTTGGGGTTGGCGCTCAGCGCACCGGATGCCGCCGGTATTCCCAGTTGCCTTCGGCGTTGACGGTGAAGCCCATTTTTTCCCAGAATTCACGCGCCGAGAAGCGCACCCGGTCGGCGATCAGCACCGGGTAGCGGGTTTTGAGCATGTCAATCGCGGCGGCACCATAGCCGTTGCGCTGAAATTCGGGGAACACCTGGATCGAATAAACAATCGCTTTTTCAGCCAGCAGGCGGCAGCGGATATTGCCGATGCGGGCATCCGGCAGGTCAATGTCGATGCGGTCGTAGCCGGTCAGGGAACCCCGGGGGTTTGAGGTGAATTTGGGTATTTGTTTCATCGGCATCGGGATCATCACTCAAAGCCACGGCAAAAGGCCAGCACGTTTTTGCCCAGGTCGGGCAGGTAATAGCCGCCTTCAAGAACCGCAAAACGGCGCTGATGCCCGAGCCGAATCGCGTAGCCTTGCAGCAGCCGGCCGATGGTGAAGTAGTCGTCGGTGGTCAGCTTGCCACCCAG
Organism: uncultured beta proteobacterium; assembly: GCA_903873485.1. Lineage (GTDB taxonomy): Bacteria > Pseudomonadota > Gammaproteobacteria > Burkholderiales > Burkholderiaceae_C > Rhodoferax. Next base: position 16,257 of record CAIQOO010000173.1, read on the forward strand.
ATCATGGAGGTAGGCATCAAAACCGGCTGACACCGCCAGCAGGTCCACCTGCGGGGCGGTCTTCAGGCGTTGTGCCAGGTTGTGCAGCAGTTCGGCGGCGCTGTCGCCGTAGGTGTTGAAGACCTCGGCCTCGGGCCAACTGCGCAGCACATCCTTGGTGCCGTCGCCGGTGTGCAGATCAAAGTCCACCACAAAGGCGGATCGAATCTGCCCGGCGGCGCGCAGCCGCAGCAGCGCAATCGCCAGGTTGCTGAAAGTGCAGTGGCCCCAGGCCTGGGCACGGCTGGCGTGGTGGCCGGGCGGGCGCAGGCAGGCAAAGCTGGGTTCGCCCTGCAACGCCAGATCAGAGGCCAGAATGGCGGCACCTGCGGCCAGCGCAGCCATGGCAAACAGGTGCGGTTTGGCCTCAATCGCCGCTACATGGGCTTCGGTGTGGGCGCGCAGCAGGTCGGCCCGGCTGGCCGGTGCCGGCTCGTCAACCGGGTAGCGGCCATCATGGCGCAGGGCATCCATGATATTGATTAGCCGACCCTCGGCGGCACCGTTGTCGAATTCGTCACCAGAGTAGAAAGACTGGTGAAAGTCTTCATGAAAAATGACACGCATGGGTGGTTTTTTAAAATTGTCAGTGGCTGTCGAAAAGAATTTTAGAACACCGGCCGGCCCTAGCAGGCACCCTATTTGACCGACTGCCGGGTGTATAGTCGAAACCACTTATTGTTGGAGCATGGCTTTATGAGCATTGAATGGAATGACAGTTACAAAATTGGCGACCCCGAGGTCGATCAGCAGCATCAGTATTTGTTTGAACTGACCAATGAATTCATTGCGGCAGACAGCCTGGGCGATATGCGCAGCCTGATGATTCAGTTGTATAAACACACGCGCGAACATTTTGAGCGTGAAGAAGAGTTGATGCGCCGGGTCAAGTTTCCCGGCCTGGCCTTGCATCAGGAGCAACACAACCAGTTGTTGCGCCGACTCAGCGAGTTGAGCATGGATGTCGGCAAGGGCTACATGAACAAGCCGGCCATCATTGGCCTGATGACCGATTGGGCGACCAAGCACATTCCCCAAGAAGACGCGCAGGTTGTGGCCTTCATGGCCCAACAGCCCTGAGTCGTTGTGCTGATGGCGTGCCGGTGTGATGCGCTGGATCGACACCCATTGCCATCTCGATGCACAAGAGTTTAGCCATCCAGCCCATAGCCAGCGTGCGCTGGCAGCTATTAAAGATGTAGTGCATTGCGTCGTGCCGGCAGTCGAAGTCGGCAATTTTGAGGCAGTGCGTCGGCTCGCCCATGCCGACGCTGACAGTTATGCCCTGGGCATTCACCCGATGTATGTGGCGCGTGCCGATGATGATGCGCTGGCGCAGTTGGCCCGGGCGCTTGAGCAGCAGCATGACGACCCGCGCCTAGTGGCCGTGGGCGAGATCGGGCTGGATTACTTTGTGCCGGAACTGCGTGTCGGCCCGCTGCGCGAGCGTCAGCAGCACTTTTTTCGGCAGCAGCTCAAGCTGGCATGGCAACATGATTTGCCGGTGCTGCTGCATTCGCGCCGCGCGGTGGACCAGGTGGTGCAAGGACTGCGCGAGGTGGCTGGTCGGGCCGGGCGCTGGCATGGCATTGCCCATGCCTTCAATGGCAGCATGCAGCAGGCACAGGACTTGATAGGGCTGGGGCTTAAATTGGGTTTTGGCGGGGCGCTGACCTACGAGCGTGCCCGGCAGTTGCGCCACCTGGCTGCCAGCCTGCCGCTGGACGCGATTGTGCTGGAAACCGATGCACCCGACATGCCGCCGCGCTGGCTCTACAAAACTGCCGGTCAGCGCGCCGCCGGCGAACTTCAGGCCGTCAATTCACCTGCCGAGTTGCCACGCATTGGCGCTGAACTGGCAGCCCTTCGGGGTATTGGCTCTGCCGAACTGGCGGCGGCCACCACCGGCAATGCGCAGGCGGCACTGCCACGGCTGGCAACGCTGCTCAAGGGCACAGTTGCTGATGGCTCGCTGACTTATTCATGACCCGTGATGGGTCGAAAATATCTCAGGAGCAGGCTGGGCCGCGACCGGCTGGTGGAACTGAACCCGGTTGCCGCCGGCCTGTTTGGCCTGGTACATCGCCGCATCTCCCCATTTCATGATGTCTTGCTGACTGGCTTGCTGGCCCAGGAACAGGCTGACGCCCATGCTGGCGGTGCAACGATGCTGGACATGCATGGTCTCCCGGCCTTGTTGCGGCAATGCCAAATGGTAGGGATGCGACAGCGCCATGAGAATTCCCCCGGCGATCTGGCTGGCCTCGGCGGCCGCTTGCGCCGGATCGGCATTCAAATCCCCGAGGATCACCACAAATTCATCACCACCGGTGCGCCCGACGGTATCGACGGCGCGCACACAGCTTGTCAATCGCGCGGCCACCTCGATCAGCAGCAGGTCGCCTGCGGCATGGCCAAAATGGTCATTGACCGGCTTGAAATTGTCCAGATCAAGGTAGATCAAGGCACCAAAGCTGCCATTGCGCTGGCTCGCCACCATCGCCTGGCTCAGGCGGTCTGTGAACATGCGCCGGTTTGGCAATTGGGTAAGCGGGTCAAAGAACGCGAGTTGGCGGATTTCTTCTTCCATTTTCTTGAGGTCGGTGATGTCGCGGGCGGCGGCAAAGATGCCCAGGATGCTGCCGTCTTCGCCGTGATAGACGCTGGCGTTGTAGATCACCTCGGTGACTTTTCCTGACACATGCTGAATCGCCAGCGGGTAGTTGGTGACAAACCCTTGCGAGAATGCCTGCCGGTAACTGGCGCGGGCTTGGTCGGGGCTGGTGAAATAGCTGGCGAAATCGGTGGCGATCAGGTGGTCGCGGCTGACGCCGGTGGCCAGTTCGGTGGCCCTGTTGGCATCGGTAATTTTGCCTTCGGCGTTGATGGTCACCAGCGGGTCAAGACTGGCCTCAAGCAGTGTGCGGGTGTAGAGTGCGGCGGACCGGTTGAGCTGCTCGAGTTGCTTACGTTCGGTGATGTCCATGATGTAGCCCAGAACCTTGACGATCTGGCCATCATGGCGAACCGCCTGCGCCATGGTGCGAACCCACAGCGGCCGGTTTTTGACCGTGATGAACCGGACTTCGATGTCGTAGGGTTCACCTTGCTCAACGCAGCGCCAGAATGCTTTCATGATGGCATCACGGTCCTGCGGCAAATAGCAGGCAATGCTTTTGACAATGTGGTCAGATACCCCGGTGGAGGCGGCAGGCTCGGGCACCATGTCGTGAATCCGGTAGGTTTCCGGTGTCCATGTCATGGTCTGTTTTTGGATATCCCATTGCCAGCCCCCGATCTTGCCGAGTTGCTGTGTGGCATTTAACAACGTCTCACTTTCTTTCAGCGCTTCTTCGCGTGCCGCCAGACGGTCCAGCATGGCATTGAAGTGGCTGGCGAGCTGGGCCGCCTCGTCATGGCCGGTTACCGCTGCGCGCCGGTCAAGCTGTCCGGCGGGTACCGCATCGGCCACTTGCTGCACGGCACGCAGCCGGCGTGTCAGGTAACGAACCGCCAATGCAGCAAACAGCGCGCCAAGCGAGATCGTCAACAGGCTGTAGAGGACGGCATCACGCCGTGTTTTGGCGAATTGGGCATTGAAAATTGCCCGTCCCAGCCCGATCCGTGCCCAGCCGACATGGCGATCGGCCAGCATGATGGGCGTGACGACATCAATCTGCTGCTGGTCCTGCCAAAGAATGCGGGGTTCAACGGGCGCAGGCAGATCGGTCAGATACTTGCCACGCCGACTGGGGTCGCTATGGGCCAGCACTTGCCCCCGGCTGTCGAGCACCATGGCGTGGCGCAAATCAGGGTAGCCGACAAGACCGAGCACAATTTCCTGCAAGCCGCTGAAGTCGCGCGAGGCCACCCAGATGTCCGAGCTGTTGGCCACGCTGCTGGCCAGTGCCAGCGCCTGACGGGTCAATTGGGTGACTTCGGTGGCTTCTTGCTGACGCAGCATTTCCCACGAAAACAGCGACATGGACACGGCCATCAGCAGGGTGACGCCGGTGACCAACTGACGGTAAAGGGTTTTCGTCAGCAGGCGCTTGAGCTGACCAAACATCAGGGGTTCTCCACCGGGCGCACTTCGCGCTCGAAGCGCCGGATGTAATTGACCACCACGTCGTAACTGGCATTATTGGCGGCATGAAACCGGGCGGTTTCCATGGCGCCGAGAACCGTTTTGCCGGCGGGTACTTGCGACAGTTCAAGCAGCGCCCTGGTCACCCCATCGCGCACGGCAACTGGCACATCGTCGCGCACCATCACCGAGTTATTGATCAGCGACGGGGTTTGCCAGACCACCTTGAGTTGGGCGGCCTCGACCGGATAGTCTCTTTGAAACAGCCGCCACGGCGGTGGCCAGGTGGCGCCCGCCGCCGCCTGGCCGAGATAGACGTTCATGATGGAAGACTCTTGCGAACCAACATAGACGTTGTGGATGTCTTGCCGGATATTGATGCCCCTGGAATGCAGGTAGTACTGCGGCATGATGGCGGCCGCCAGCGCGGTCGGCGAGGGGTAGCTGACGGTTTTGCCCTTCAGGTCGGCGGGCTGCAAGATGCCGCTGTCTTTGCGGACGATGAAAATGCCCTTGAAGTCATCGGCATCCCCGGCCATGGCAATCACCTGGTAGCCGACCTTGATGGCTTGCAGGGTTTGCCAGGGGTTGGGCAACAAAAAAGCCGGTTCGCGGGCGCGGAACTTGGCTTCATACGCCTGGTAATCGCGCGAGGCTTCCAGCTCGATGCGTGCCTCTGGCAACTGGGCGTTGAGGTAATCCACCAGCGGCTGGTACGCCGCGCTGAGCTTTTTCGGATTGTGCAGTGGGTGGATCGCCAGACGATAGACCGGTTCACTGCCGCCCTTGGGGGCATTGCTGTACTGGAGTGCCGCCGGCTTGCCGCCTGGCTCGCAGGCCAGCAGGCACAGACCGACAAGCCAGCCGACAGCGGCTTTGAAGCTGTTTTTCCAGCAGCTTGGTACGGCATGGCAGGCAACTTTCATGTCTGTTGAATGTAGCACTTCAAATGCCTTGAAGCGAATATTTGCGCGTTCAACAGGTCTTCTGTCGCACCCGCAACGCTCGCCCCGGCAGCCTGTAATATCAGGCCATTGCCCTACCCTGAAGACCAACATGACACACCCCAATCTGGCTGAATTGACCGAGCCGCAAGCCATTGCGCACATTCTTGAACATAGCCGAACGGTGGCAGTGGTGGGGCTGTCGCCCAAAGCGCATCGCGACAGCTACCGGGTGGCGCAGTACATGCAGCAGCACGGCTGGCGCATCGTGCCGGTCAATCCGGTGGCCGCTGCCAGCGCCGCGCCGATCCTCGGCGAGCCGGTCTATGCCACGCTGACTGAGGCAGCACAGCAGCAAAAAATTGATCTGGTCGATGTTTTTCGCAACAGCGCGGAGGTGCCGCCAGTAGTCGATGAGGCGATTGCCATAGGGGCTGCGGCACTCTGGCTGCAACTCGGTGTCCAGCATGACGCAGCCCTGGCAAAAGCGCGCAGCGCTGGCATGGTGGCGGTGCAAGACCGCTGTCTCAAGGTGGAGCATGCCCGCCGGGCTGCCAACTGACTGGCTGGGGCGGCGATTGGGGATAATTGCGCCATCTTGAAAAAACGCCCGCACGCTCTCCCCGAAGTCAATTTCTCGGACGATGGCCCGGTGCGGCACCTGCATCTGGGCACCGAATGGATTCAAGGCTCGATGTACCTGGACAATCCGGTCGGTCTGGTGCATGAATATGTGCAGCGCATGATGGCCTGGCTGTTGTTTGTCGAGCCTGACACGGTGCCAGACCGGCTCGCCATGCAGCTCGGTTTGGGTGCCGGCTCGCTAACCAAGTTTTGCGTCAGAGAACTGCAGATGAAGACCACCGCGATTGAACTCAACCCGCAAGTGCTGGCGGCCTGCCGTGGCTGGTTCAAGCTGCCGGCGGACAACCCGCGCCAGCAGGTGGTGCTGGCCGATGCGGCCGAAGAAATCCTCAACCCCAAATGGTGGGGCTTGATCGACGCCCTGCAGGTCGATTTGTACGACCATGAAGCGGCCGCGCCAGTGCTTGACAGCCTGCCGTTTTACAACCATTGCCGTCGGCTGCTGACTCCCGAGGGTTGCATGACGCTGAACCTGTTTGGCCGGGCATCGAGTTTCGAGCGCAGCGTCGAAAAACTCTCGGTCGCCTTTGGCAAGCCGGCGGTGTGGGCCTTCAAGCCCACGCGTGAAGGCAACACTGTGGTGTTGGCCCAGCACACCGCCTGCCGCCCCCGGCGCGAGTTGCTGATGACCCGTGCCAACGCGATTGAGGCGCGCTGGGGTTTGCCGGCCGACAAATGGGTCCGTGTCTGCAAGCCGATGCTGCCATGAGCCACACCGCATCCCCCAAACCAGCCAAGCCAGCCGGTCCGCTTGCCGGTGGACCGCTGGACTGGCGTAGCCTGGTGCAATGGCTGCAGGCCGACGCGGTCATCAGTGCCCAGGAGGCCCAGCGCATTCACACCCGTTGTGCCCAGGCCGAGAGCGCGCAAAATCCCCTGGTGCGTCTGGCCAGTGTCGGGGTTCACAAAGCCGACGACGGCAAACCGATGGACCTTGAACAGTTGACACAGTGGCTGGCCGGTCGCGCACAACTGGCCTATTTGCGCATTGATCCACTCAAGGTGGATGTCGGCAAGGTGGCCGACACCATGAGTCCGGCTTATGCCGAGCGTCACAAGATATTGCCGGTGCAGGTGACCGCCCACGAGGTGGTGGTGGCCACCGCCGAGCCGTTTTTGACCGACTGGGTGGCCGAAGTCGAGCGCCAGAGCCGGCGCAGCGTGCGCCGGGTGGTGGCCAATCCACAGGATATTCACCGCTACACCGTCGAGTTTTTTGCGCTGGCCAAGTCGGTGCGGGCAGCCGCCAAGGCCGGCAACAACGCCGGTTCGAGCTTTGAGCAACTGGTCGAACTGGGCAAAAGCAACAAGCAGCTCGATGCCAATGACCAAAGTGTGGTGCAGGTGGTGGACTGGCTGTGGCAATACGCCTTTGACCAGCGCGCCAGCGACATTCACCTGGAACCTCGGCGCGAGCAGGGCGTGATCCGCTTTCGCATTGACGGCGTGCTGCACCCGGTTTATCAGATGCCAATGGGCGTGCTGGCGGCGATGACGGCGCGCATCAAGCTGCTGGGACGCATGGACGTGGTCGAAAAACGCCGCCCGCAGGATGGCCGCATCAAGACCCGCAACCCCGGCGGCGATGAAATTGAAATGCGGATATCGACCTTGCCGACCGCCTTTGGCGAAAAGATGGTGATGCGGATTTTTGACCCCGAAACCACCGTCAAAGACCTCGATGCGCTGGGTTTTTCGGCGCACGACGCACAGCGCTGGGAGGCGCTGGTGAAACGCCCCAATGGCATCATTCTGGTAACTGGCCCCACCGGCTCGGGCAAAACCACCACGCTGTATTCGACGCTCAAGCGGGTGGCCACCGAAGAGGTCAATGTCAGCACGGTGGAAGACCCGATCGAAATGATCGAGGCCTCGTTCAACCAGACCCAGGTGCAGCCGCAGCTTGATTTTGGCTTTCCCGAGGGCCTGCGTGCCCTGATGCGGCAAGACCCCGACATCATCATGGTCGGCGAAATCCGCGACCAGGCCACCGCCGAGATGGCGGTGCAGGCGGCACTCACCGGGCATCTGGTGTTCTCTACCCTGCACACCAACGACGCACCGAGTGCCATTACCCGCTTGATGGAACTCGGCGTGCCGTCGTACCTGATCACCGCCACCTTGCTCGGCGTGCTGGCGCAGCGGCTGGTGCGCACGCTGTGCCCGCATTGCAAGCAGCCCGACTTGCTGGCCTCACGCGAGACGCTGGCCGAGGTGGTGAAGCCGTGGCAACTCAATGGCACTTACCAGCCGTTCAAGGCAGCCGGTTGTGTCGATTGCCGGATGACCGGTTTTATGGGCCGCATGGGTTTGTACGAGTTGCTGGTGGTGACCGAGACGTTTAAGACCCTGATCACGCGCGAGCCTAGCACCGATGCGCTCAAGCGCCAGGCGGTGGCCGACGGCATGCGCCCGCTGCGCCTCGCTGGCGCCCTGCGGGTGGCCGAGGGCTTGACGGTGCTTGATGAAGTGCTGTCCTCCACGCCAGCGCTGAAATGACGCATGACGAACTGAACCGCCATGCAGCATGGCATCCACAAAGACCTTTGCGCCGGGCTTTTTTTAATGATAAAAAAGGCCTGTAACCCTTATGGATAAAGCGCAATTAGCTGCAAAAGATATAGCTATTGGACTGATTTTTGCAACCCTTGGGGCGATTGCCTTCAGCGCCAAGGCGATCATTGTCAAGCTGGCTTACCGGCATGGTGTCGATGCCGTCACGCTCATCATGTACCGCATGCTGTTTGCGCTGCCGATTTTTGTTGTGATGGCCTGGTGGGCCAGCCGCGGCCAGCCCGAACTGACGCGCCACGATATCCGGGGCGTGCTGGGCCTGGGTTTCACCGGTTACTATCTGGCGAGTTTTCTCGACTTTGCCGGGCTGGCCTACATCAGCGCATCGCTGGAGCGGCTGATTCTGTACCTCAACCCGACGCTGGTGCTGCTGCTGGGGCTGGTGCTTTACAAAAGGCACATCTCGCGCCGCCAGGCGTTTGGCATGGCCCTCAGTTATTGTGGCGTGTTGTTTGTTTTTGGGCATGAAATCAAGCTTCAGGGTGCCGATGCTGCGCTCGGTGCGGTGCTGATTTTCCTGAGTGCCGTCAGTTATGCCCTGTACCTGAGTTTCAGTGGCGAAATGGTCAAGCGGCTAGGCTCGCTGCGACTGGTGGGCCTGGCGACCAGCGTGGCCTGTCTGCTTTGCATTGGGCAGTTTTTGTTGTTGCGACCGTTGAGCGCCGCCTGGGTGGCGCTGCCGGTGATCTGGCTGTCAGTGCTCAACGCCACCCTGTGCACGGCGGTGCCGGTGCTGATGGTGATGATGGCGATCGAGCGCATTGGTGCCGGGCTGGCGGCGCAGACCGGCATGGTGGGGCCGATGTCCACCATTGTGATGGGCGCCGTGATGCTTGATGAGCCGTTGACCGCCTCGGTGGCGGCCGGAACGGTGCTGGTGCTGGCGGGGATCTTTGTGTTTACCTCAAGCGGGCATCGCCGGTACTGGCGTCTGGGCTGATGCCGTGATACGCTGAGATCAGCCCTGAAATCTATAATTTAACCTCCGGAGCTTGAAAGTACCTTCCATGACAACGTCTGGTAACTCTGTTGCTGTGCTGTTTGCCGACGTGGCCGGGAGCACCCGACTTTATGATTCTTTCGGCGATACCCGGGCCAAGCAGTTGGTCGATGAGTGCCTCGATGTGATGCGGGTGGTGATTGCCAAGGCGGGTGGCTATGTTGTCAAGACGATTGGCGATGAAATCATGTGTGTGCTGCCCGACGCCGAAAAGGCCTGGATGACGGCGGCTGACATTCAAATCAAAATTGCAGATTTGCCGGTGATTGATGGGCATAAAAGGGCAGTCCGAATTGGATTTCATGTGGGTTTGGTGATCAAGACCCAAGACGACGTGTTTGGTGACACGGTCAACATGGCAGCCCGCATGACTGGTCTCGCAAAAGGCGGCCAGATCATGACCACCGGGGTCACCGTCAGCCTGTTGCCCAAGCTGTTACGCGGCGCTACCCGCAAAATTGCCAATTTGCCGATCAAGGGCAAAGAAGAAGAGATTGCCGTTTATGAGGTGATCTGGCAGGTCAGTGACGATATGACGATGGCGTTACCCTCGCGCACCTACCACCCGCGGCTGGTCCAATTGCACTTGAGTTACCGGGGCGACCCGCTGGTGATGAACCAGTTGTGTCAGCGTATCGTGATGGGGCGCGATCTGGCTTGTCATGTGGTGGTGTCGGACAAAATGGCATCACGCCACCACGCCTGCATCGAACTGCGCCAGGAAAAGTTTTTTTTGATTGACCAAAGCACCAATGGCACCTTTGTGCAGCCTGATGGTGAATCTCAATTTGTGCTGCGCCGCGAGGAAATCATGCTGCAAGGTTCTGGGCGAATTGCCTTTGGCCGGGGCATTGAAGACGCGCAGGAGGATGTCGTGTTCTTCAAGCTGACCGACTCCACCTGAGCCGGTTTGGCACCACACTTGGCGGTCAGCGTCGCGACGACACCACAATGCCGCCCGCGATCAGTGCAAACGCCAGTGCATGGTACAGGCGCGGCAGCTCACCCAGAAACAGGCTCGACAGCACGGCAGTGAACAGCGGAACCAGGTTGACAAAGAAGCCGGCCGCCGATGGCCCGGCGCGCGACACCCCGGCACCCCAGGCGCGGTAAGCCAGCAAGGCCGGTCCGACCGCGATAAACAGCAGCGCTCCCAGCAGTGGCCAACTGGGCGTGAATTTGCCCAGACCCAAAGCCCATTCTCCGCCGGCGAACAAGCCAGACCAGATCAGCCCGAGCGCGACCTGGGCCAGCAAAAACGCCGACCAGTCGCGCCGAATCTCGGCCGGTTCGGTGGTCGGGTGGGCCAGCATCCAACTGTAGTAGGCCCAGGCGGCCGAGGCCAGCAGGATATAAACATCGCCGGCCACCAGGCGCACCTGCAGCAACACATCGAGTTGTCCGCGGCTGAGCACCAGCATGACGCCGCAGATCGACATGGCCGCGCCGAGCCATTGCCGTCGTGAAATGCCGGTGCCAAAAAACACCCGGCCAATCAGCAGCATCCACACTGGCGTGACGGAGCCGACCAGCGTGACATTGATCGGGGTGGAGGTGTTGAGCGCCAGGTAGAGCAGGGCGTTGTAGCCACCAATGCTCAGCAGCGACAAACCCATAAAACGCTGCCAGCTCGACCACAACCGGCTTGACGGGCGCAACACCGGCGCTGCCAGCGGCAGCAGCAAGGCGCAGGCGATGGCCCAGCGCAGCAGATTCAATGTCATGGGTGATACCGCCGGGGCGATCAGCCGACCCACGACGGCGTTGCCGGCCCAAAGCAACGGTGCCAGCGTCAGCAGCAGGGCGGTTGACAAACTCAAGCGGGGATATTTCATGGGTTGCCTTGATGAGCCGCCAGCAGCGCCTCGAAGTCAGCCAGCGGAGCCGGCTTGCCAAACAGATAACCCTGGTACAGCGTGCAGCCATGTTCAGCCAAAAACAATTGTTGTTCTGTTGTTTCCACGCCTTCAGCGATGACTTCGAGACCGAGGTTGCGTGCCATGCCAATGATAGTTTGCACAATCATGCCGTCACTGGGCTTGATGCCGATGTTGCGCACAAACGACTGGTCAATCTTGAGCTGGTTCAGCGGCAACTGGGTCAGGTAGCTCAACGACGACTGGCCAGTGCCGAAATCATCCATTGAAAAACGCACGCCCAACTCTTTGAGCGCAGTCATTTTGGCGATGGTGTCATTGATGTTGTCAAGCACCAGGGATTCGGTCAGTTCGAGCTTGAGGCCCATTGGCTCGATGCCGGTAGCGGTAATGATGCTGTTGACCTGCGCTACAAAATCAGCTTGCCGGAACTGCCGGGCACTGACGTTGACGGCCAATTGCAGGTGTGCTGTTTCGGGCGAAAGCTGCCAGATTTTCAATTGCAGGCAGGCGGTTTGCAGCACCCACTGGCCAATCTGGTTGATCAGATCGCTTTCTTCGGCCACCGCAATGAATTCAAGCGGCGGCACCAGACCGCGCTGCGGGTGTTGCCAGCGGATCAGCACCTCGGCACCGAGCACGCTGTGGTCTTGCGTTACCTGTGGCTGAAAGTACAACCTGAATTGCTGTTGCTGCAGCGCTGTCAGCAGGTCGCTCTCAAGCTTGGCGTGCGCCGTGATGGTGGCCTGCATCTGGGGATCAAAGAAACACAACTGATTACGTCCGAGCGCCTTGGCCTGGTACATGGCGATGTCGGCTTGCTTGAGCAGCTCGGCGGGCATCATCGGCTTGCCGCCAAACATGGCAGCACCTATGCTGGCACTGCTTTTTTGGGCAATTCCGTCGGACAAGTAAGCCTGGTTCAGGGCTGCTAGCAGCTTTTCGCCAATGCGTTTGGACAGTTCGGCCGCTTCAAGCTGATCTGCCGACAGGTCTTCGAGCAACACGACAAACTCATCGCCACCGAGCCGGGCCACCGTGTCATGGGCGCGCACACAAGCCAGCAATCGGTTGGCCACCTGCCTGAGCAACTGGTCGCCCATGTCGTGCCCCAGGGTGTCATTGATGGTTTTGAAGTTGTCCAGGTCCAGAAACAACAACACGCCGTAACGTGGATGCCTTTGAATGGCGCTGAGCGCATGCCCCAGCCGTTCGGTCAACAACAGTCGGTTGGGCAGATGGGTCAGGTGGTCATAAAAAGCCAGATGCTCGATTTCGGCCTTCGATTGTTTGATGGTTTGGCGCGCCTGCGCCAGCCGGACCAGGTGCCAACTGCCAAAACCGCCGGCTGCCAGCACCATGAGGGCAAACAAGACTGCCGCCAGCACAATGAAATTGCGTTCATTGCGCCAGTTGGCCAGTACCGCATCAAGGGGAATACTGGCCACAATCAGCAAGTCATCGTAGAGAATGGGCTGAGCCACCACCAGGGCATTCTGACCGCTCAAGCGGCCCGGCAGCATCAGTGGACTGCCTTTGACCGGCCCCATCGCCATGCCGAGCAGCCGACCCTCAAGGTGGTCTTGCGCTGGGGCGCTGGTGATCAAATGTCCGTCACTGGTCTCTAGCGTGACCTCCAGACCTGCTATATCGGCACCTTGCATCATGATGGTGGTGAGGTTGCTGGCGAGCACTTCAGCCACCGCCAGCAAATGGCTGCCGTCGGCCACCTTGAGTTGGCGTGCCAGATAGACCACCCGGCTTGAATGGGTGCGCTCCAGCACCGAACTGCTGATGGCGAGGGCCGGAATTGGCTCTGCCAGCGCGCGCGCGGCGAAGTTGGCCGGCAGGTCGAGCGTGCCCGGCGCGGCGCTGGCTTGCGACCATGCCAGCACCTGGAGCTGGCTGTCAAGCAGTGCCATGCGCCGCAGTATCAGGTTGCGCTGCACCAGGCCGTGCAGCAACCCGCTGGCGGCCACCGGATCAATCGACTCCCGGTGCTGCTGGCGCAAATTGAGCGACTCATCGAGACCTGCCAGCAGCACATCCAGGTCAAGCAAGCTGCGATTCAGTGCGGCGACGGCACCATCGACAAACCGTAAACCCTGCGCCTGACCGCTGTGCAGGGCGGCCAGGCGCTGCTGCCAGATCAGCGTGAAAGTGGCCAGCGCAATGGCCAGCAAAAATGCCAGCACGACACCGGACACGATCAGATGGGCACGGTGCAGTGCAAATGGCTTCATCGGGCCACGGCGGTCGCAATGCCGCTGCTTTGGCCAATCGTCTGATTCCAGATGTCGGTGCAGATGTCGCCGCAACGCTGCTGCCAGCGTGGCAGCACGCTGGCCCTGAGGATGTCCTGACGCAATTTTTCATCAACGGCATCGGGCCTGACCAGCACCATGTGACCTTTGCGACCGGTACTGCAGGCGGCAGCACCGGTGTTGCAATCCAGTCCTTCGGCAGTTTCCTGTTCGCTTTCGGTCCAGACCTTGGTTTCCAGCCGGGGCAGTTCGCGGCTGATCAGCGCCCGCAAATCGGGCGGCAGTGCCGCCCAGGCATTGATGTTGGCGGCAAAAACAGCCAGGCCCCAGGTAATCGGCATGCTGCTGATGTGACGGCTGGCCTCGTGCAGCCCCAGCGTGTTGCCAGACATGGTGCCAGTAATGGCGCAGTCGATGTTGCCAGAGGCGATGTTGTCCATGATCTGGGCAAAGCCGGTCATGACCGGCAAGGCGCCGATGGCACGGATAAAGTCGGATTGGGTAGTGGAGGATGCCCGAATGCGGCGTCCTTTCAGGTCCGTCAGTCGCGAAAACGGCTGTTTGCAAAACAGCACCTGTGCCGGGTAGGTATAAAGTGCCAGCATCTGAATGTTGTGGTGGCTGCGCAACTCGTTTTCCAGATAGGGCCGAAAAGCGGCAACATTTTTTTTCAGACTGGCCATGTCCGGGTTGAGGCCGGCGAGGTCCATGGCGGTAAATTGCGGATGCTGCTGTGCCATGGAACTGACCAGCGTGGTGCCAAATGGCACAACCCCCAGCTTCAACAGGCGCAGCATGTCACCGCCGGGCACGCCTGCCTTGTCAAAAGGCGTGATATCGGCGCTGTATTTGCCATGGCTGAGCTGTGCCAGTTCGCGGCTCCAAAACGGCTGCTCAAGGCGGGTGTATTGGTTCAACCCGGCCAGCCCGCCCAGAATGCGCAAGCGCAGCACCGGTTTGGTGTCTGGCACTGGCTGCGCCGGCAGCGACGGACAGGTGAGTGCCAGCAGCAGTGCCAGCCCATGGATCAGTGTCTTGGCAGTTGAGTTGAATTGAATATTGATAAACACGAGTCCGTCCGGCCAGCCCAGGCTGCCATTTTGGCAGGAAAACCGGGCCGCCATGTTTCGTGGCAACATGCGCATTTTGCAATTGGAAGGAAGCAGTCATGACCCAGCAGACATCCCGCGCCGTCCTGATCGAGCAGCACGGTGGCCCGGAACAACTCAGACTGGTGGAGGTGGCCGTCGGCCAGCCCGGCCCGGGCGAGGTGCGCATTCGCCATCACGCTGTCGGGCTGAACTTTATTGATGTCTATCAGCGCAGTGGCCTGTATCCGATGAGCTTGCCGTTGCAATTGGGCATGGAAGCTGCTGGCGTGATCGAAGCGGTGGGCGCCGGTGTCACCCATTTGCAGGTTGGCGACCGGGCCGCTTACGCCAGCCAGCCGCCAGGCAGCTACTGCGACCTGCGGGTGATGCCGGCCAAATGCGTCTGCCAGTTGCCCGCTGCGATTTCATTCGAAACCGGTGCGGCGATGATGCTCAAGGGCCTGACGGCCCAGTACCTGCTCAAGCGCACCCAGCCGCAGGGTGGATTGCATCCAGGAGATTTTGTGTTGTTTCATGCCGCTGCCGGGGGCGTTGGTCTGATTGCCTGCCAGTGGGCCAGGGCGATGGGCCTGCAGTTGATCGGGACTGCCGGGTCGGATGCCAAGTGCGCCCTGGCCCAGGCCAGTGGGGCCGCCTTTGTGATCAATTACGCAACCGAAGATTTTTTGGCCCGGGTGAAAGACATCACCGCAGGTTCTGGGGTCAAGGCGGTTTATGACTCGGTCGGCAAGGACACCTGGGACAAGTCGCTTGATTGTCTGGCGCCGTTTGGCCTGATGGCCAGCTTTGGCAACGCCTCCGGGCCGGTGGCGCCGTTTGCGCCTGGCATTCTGGGGCCAAAAGGATCACTGTATGTGACGCGCCAGACCCTGTTTACCCACATTGCCACGCGCGAAAGCACGCAGGCAATGGCCGATGATCTATTTGCGGCAGTGGCGAGCGGTCAAGTCAGGATTCAGATTGACCAGCATTACCGGCTGGAGGATGTGCAGCAGGCACACCGTGACCTGGAGGCCCGCAAGACAACCGGCTGCACCGTGCTGACCTTATAGCGGGTGTTCACATGCGCGACCGGCGCGCGGTGCGGCTTGACGATGGGCTAAGACAGCGGGCCGATGGCCTACCGATTTACCAAGCCGGCGGACTTTTGGGACTGGCGGTATGCCAGACGGTTCAACAGTTGCTTGAAGCTGCTCCAGCCTGCGCAGAGTATTTCACCCATGGCCTCCGAGCGCAGTCTTTGTGCCTGGCGGATATGGGCTTCTATCTCGATGTAACTGTATTCCATGATGACGTTTCCTTTTCTGAATGGTGCCCCTCTTGAGGACACTCAGTAACGATAATGGCCTTATTGCGTTGCAGCAAACGATCAATTCTCATCCAACAAGCGAGAAAAACTCATCCATGTCCTATCGCTTGCCACCGTTGAATGCACTGCGTGCCTTTGAAGCCGCTGCGCGTCACCTCAGCTTCAAGAACGCCGCTACCGAGTTGTCGGTCACGCCCACCGCCATCAGCCACCAGATCAAGTCGCTGGAGTCGTTTCTGGATGTGGCACTGTTTCATCGGCTGACGCGGGCGCTGGAACTCACGCCACAGGGCGAGGCCATGCTGCACAAGGTGCGCGAAGGTCTGGCGTGTTTTGTGGCGGCGGTCGAAAATGCCCGTCAGCATGTCGCGGCCGGCCGCTTGATTGTGGTGTTGCCGCCATCGTTTGCCACCCGCTGGCTGGTGCCCCGGCTGCGGCGTTTTGCCGAGGCTGAGCCAACGCTGAACCTGCACATCATTCGCTCGCTTGGCACCGTTGACGGTGATCTGGCGGCAAGCTCGGCATTCGATCCGATGGATTTGCGTCCGGAAGACTCCCGGGTGGTGATTCGTTATGGCACCGGGTGCTACCCTGGGTTTCAGGTGGACCGCATGTTTGGTGCCGATTACATTGCGGTTTGCAGCCCGAAACTGCTCACATCCGAGCCACCCTTGCGCCGCCCGGCGGACATGCTCCATCAGGTGTTGCTGCATGACGATGCTACCACCAGCGGACAATCGGGTCTGAGCTGGGAGGAGTGGTTCAGGTTGGCTGGCGTGACCGGCGCAGACAGCAGTGCCGGGCCGCACTTCAGCGATTCTGGCCTGGTCTATGTGGCGGCCCTCGACGGGCTTGGCGTGGCGCTGGCATCCAAACCGCTGATCGCCACGGCACTGGCGCAAGGCCGGTTGGTGTCGCCATTTCAGATTGTGGTGGGGCAGCATTACGCCTATTACCTGGTGGTCCCCGAGGCGATTGTCAGCCGGCCCTCAGTCGTGGCCTTTCGCAACTGGCTGCTGCAGGAGTCCAGTACCGAAGAACCGGTGCGGCCCGACTGACTTCATACAAAAATCACTGGGTGCCAAAAATCCGGTCACCTGCATCGCCCAGGCCGGGCAGGATGTAGCCGTGGTCGTTGAGTTGGCGGTCGATGGCGGCCGTGAAGATCGCCACGTCCGGGTGGACCCGGCGCAGTGCCGCAACCCCCTCGGGGCAGGTCAGCAGACAAACGAACTTGATCGACTTTGGATTGAGCACCTTGATGCGCCCAATGGCGGCAATCGCCGAGTTGCCGGTGGCCAGCATCGGATCAACCACCACCACGTCGCGCTCTTGCATGTCTTTGGGCATCTTGAAGTAATACTCCACGGCCTGCAGCGTCTTGGGGTCGCGGTACAAGCCGATATGGCCGACGCGCGCACCCGGCACCACGCTGAGCATGCCGTCCAGAATGCCGGTGCCGGCGCGCAAGATCGATACCAGCACCAGCTTTTTGCCGTCAATGACCTTTGCCGTCATGGTTTCCAGCGGGGTATCAATCTCGATGTCTTGCGTCGGCATGTCGCGCGTGACCTCGTAGGCCATCAGCATGGCGAGTTCATTGAGCAGGGTACGAAAGCTATTGGTGCTGGCATCCTTGCGGCGCATCAGCGTGAGCTTGTGCTGCACCAGCGGATGATTGATGACGTGGACGAAGGGGTCAGTGTTGGAGGTCATTGAAGTTCTTTGATTTTTGAAAGAGGATGAATTTGGGGTTCTCGCGGATGCGGCAATTGGCTGCCTGCCACAAGAAGGCCGGCTGCCGCCAGCCAGACCTGATGCCCGTCGGCGCGGCAACCAAGCGGGCAGCGGCGCATGGTGCCCGTCAGCGTCTGCCGCCAAAGATGCCACCGAGCACGCCGCGCATGATCTGGCGACCGACTTCGCGGCCGATCGAGCTGGCGGCACTTTTGAACAACTGCTCGCCGACCGAGGTGCGCCGCCCGCCACCGCCGCTGATCAAGTTGCCCAGCCCGGAACTGATGCTGTCAAACATGCCGCCACTTGGTGCAGCGGGCGCGTCGGCAGCGCCTGCCGTATTGCTCCGCGCGGTCTTGATATCGGCCTGTTCGGCCCGGGCGGCTGCATGGCCCTTGAGCTTTTCAAACGCCGATTCGCGGTCAAGCGTCGTTTCATAGACTCCGGCGACGATTGATTCTTCAATCAGCGTTTGACGCTGCTGCGGCGAAATTGGCCCGATCTGGCTGGCCGGCGGCAGCACAAACACCCGCTCAGTCTCAGTCGGGCGGCCTTTTTCGTCCAGAAAACTGACCAGCGCTTCGCCCACACCCAGTTCGGAAATGGCGGCACCGATGTCCAGCCCGGCTTTGGGCCGCATGGTGTCGGCGGTGGCCTTGACGGCTTTTTGATCCCGTGGCGTGAAGGCGCGCAGCGCATGCTGCACCCTGTTGCCCAACTGCGCCAGCACCGAGTCTGGGATATCGAGCGGGTTTTGCGTGACAAAAAAAACGCCGACACCCTTGGAGCGCACCAGCCGCACCACCAGTTCGATGCGTTCAACCAGCACCTTGGGCGCATCGGCAAACAGCAGGTGTGCTTCGTCAAAGAAAAACACCAGTTTCGGTTGATCCAGGTCGCCCACTTCGGGCAGGGTCTCAAACAGCTCGCTGAGCAGCCAGAGCAAAAAGGTGCTGTAGAGCCGCGGCGAATTCATCAACTGATCGGCCGCCAGCACGTTGATCACACCGCGTCCGGCACCGTCGGTCTGCATGAAGTCGGCAATGTTGAGCATCGGTTCGCCAAAAAACGCATGGCCACCCTGTTGCTCAATCTGCATCAGGCCACGCTGAATGGCGCCAATGCTGGCGGCGCTGATGTTGCCATACTCGGTGGTGAAGCTTGCTGCGTTGTCGCCGACATATTGGCACATGGCGCGCAGGTCTTTCATGTCGAGCAGCAGCAAACCATCGTCATCGGCTATTTTGAACACCAGTTGCAGCACGCCCGCCTGGGTTTCATTCAGGTTGAGCATGCGTGCCAGCAGCAGCGGCCCCAAATCGCTCACGGTGGCGCGCACCGGATGGCCCTGCTGGCCGAAGACGTCCCACAAGGTGGTTGGAAATGATTCAAATTCAGGAGCAGGAAGCGCTCGCTCAGCAAGGACTTTAAGCAGTTTTGCTGAAGACACGCCGGCCTGTGAAATGCCGGTCAGGTCGCCTTTGATGTCGGCCATGAAGACTGGCACACCGAGCCGCGAGAAGCCCTCGGCCAGGGTTTGCAGGGTAATGGTTTTGCCGGTGCCGGTGGCCCCGGTGATCAGACCATGGCGGTTGGCCTTGTCGGGTCGCAAAAAACATTGCGTCTGGCCATGTTGTGCTATCAGGATAGGTTCAGGCATATCAAGCTCAAAAAGTACAATCAGGCCAATAGGGTAACGAACTTTCGAAGGATTTCTCGTGGCAGGACACAGCAAATGGGCTAATATTCAGCACCGCAAGGGCCGTCAGGACGAAAAGCGCGGCAAGATCTGGACGCGCATCATCCGCGAAATCACGGTGGCCGCGCGTGCCGGTGGCGGCGACTTGTCGATCAATCCGCGTCTGCGCCTGGCGGTGGACCGGGCCCGTGCGGCCAACATGCCGGCCGACCGCGTCAAGTACAACATTGACAAGGCCACCGGCAGTGTCGAGGGCATCAGTTACGAAGAAATCCGCTATGAAGGCTACGGCATTGGCGGTGCCGCCATCATTGTCGATACCATGACCGACAACAAAGTGCGCACGGTAGCCGAAGTCCGACATGTGTTTTCCAAGTATGGCGGCAATATGGGCACCGAAGGCTCGGTGTCGTTTCAGTTCAGGCACTGCGGCCAGATCATTTTTGCCCCTGGCGTCAGCGAAGACCGGGTGATGGAAGTGGCGCTTGATGCGGGCGCCGACGACGTCATCACCGACTTGGATGGCGCAATTGAGGTGCTGACTTCGGTGGCTGACTTTGAAGCCGTGAAAAACGCGCTGGAGGCCGCAGGGCTAAGCCCGGATGACGCTGAAATCACCATGCGCGCAGAAAACCCGATTGAACTTGCCGGTGATGAAGCCACCCGCATGCAAAAGTTGCTTGACGCGATTGAAGACCTCGACGATGTGCAGGAGGTTTATCACAATGCCGAGATGGAAGCTGGAACCCCATGAAAATTCTCGTCATTGGCGGCGGTGGCCGCGAACATGCGCTGGCCTGGAAACTGGCCCAGTCGCCCAAGGCGCACAAAATCTACTTGGCGCCGGGCAACGGCGGCACGGCGCCGGAACCCCGGTTTGAGAACATCAACATCACCGACGTGCCAAGCCTGCGCGAGTGGGCTCTTGAAAAAAGAATTGTCTTGACGGTAGTCGGCCCCGAAGGCCCGCTGGCCGCTGGCGTGGTGGATGAATTTCGCAAACATGGCCTGCGGGTGTTTGGGCCGAGCCAGGCGGCCGCCCAACTGGAAAGCTCCAAGGATTTTTCCAAAGCTTTCATGAAACGCCACGGCATTCCCACTGCTGACTATCAAACCTTTACCGATCTGGCGGCAGCACATGCCTATCTTGACCAAAAAGGCGCGCCGATTGTCGTCAAGGCCGATGGTCTGGCGGCTGGCAAGGGCGTCGTCGTGGCGTTGAGTTTGGCCGAGGCACACCAGGCGGTGGATTTCATGCTGCAAGACAACGCGCTCGGTGTCAGCCACAACGCCGGTGCCGATGGGGTGGCGCTGCCGCGGGTGGTGATTGAGGAGTTTTTGACCGGCGAGGAAGCCAGCTTCATGGTCATGGTGGATGGCAAAAATGTGCTGCCGCTGGCCACTAGCCAAGACCACAAACGCCTGCTCAACGGCGATTTGGGTCCCAACACCGGCGGCATGGGCGCCTATTCGCCGGCCTTGGTGGTAACACCCGATGTCCACGCCCGCGCCATGCGCGACATCATTTTGCCAACCGTGCGCGGCATGGAAAAAGACGGTATTCCCTACACCGGTTTCCTGTATGCCGGCCTGATGATCGATGCCCACGGCAAGCCCAAAACGCTTGAATTCAACTGCCGTCTGGGCGACCCCGAAACCCAGCCGATCATGATGCGCCTGAAGTCCGACCTGGTGGATGTGCTGCTGGCCGCCACCGAGGCCGGGCCGCACGGCAAGCTTGACCAGGTGGAACTCAAATGGGATCGTCGTACCGCCCTCTGTGTGGTGCTGGCAGCGCACGGCTACCCGTCACAGCCACGCCTGGGCGATTTGATTACCGGCTTGCCCCGCGAAACTGAGGATACTTGTGTTTTCCACGCCGGCACCCGGCTGCATGACGGGCAGATGCTGAGTGCCGGTGGCCGGGTGTTGTGCGTCACGGCGCTGGCAGACAACGTGCGCCTGGCCCAGCAGCGCGCTTACGAAGTGGTGTCCGGTATCCGTTTTGATGGCATGCAATACCGCACCGACATCGGCTACCGCGCCATCAAGGGCGCGGCCGCATGACTAGCGGGTTGTTGAGCGGTAATCCGACCGCAGTGGTTGGTCAATATCTACAGGGTTTGCAGGCCGGCATCACCGCAGCCGTGGCCGAGGTCGATGGCACGGCGTTCTTGACCGATGTCTGGCAAAAGCCGCCGGGCGAACTGCTGCAAGGCCAGGGCATCACGCAAATCCTCGAAGGCGGGCCGGTCTTTGAGCGTGCCGGTTGTGGTTTTTCTCATGTGAGCGGCCCCAGGCTGCCACCATCGGCGACACAACACCGGCCAGAACTGGCCGGTGCGCCGTTTGAAGCCATGGGGGTGTCGCTGGTGTTTCATCCGCGCAGCCCTTATGTGCCGACGGTGCACATGAATGTGCGCATGATTTCTGCCACCGGGCCAGATGGTCAGGTGGTCTGCTGGTTTGGCGGCGGCATGGACCTGACACCGTATTACGGGTTTGCCATAGATGCCGTGCATTTTCACCAAAGCTGCAAAACCGCCTTGCAGCCGTTTGGTGATGACAAGTACCCGCGTTTCAAAATCTGGTGTGACGACTATTTTTACCTCAAACACCGCGACGAGCAGCGCGGTGTCGGTGGTATTTTCTTTGATGATTTCTCGGAGCTTGGGCCAGAACAAAGCCTGGCCATGATGCAGTCGGTCGGGGATGCGTTTTTGGGAGCCTATTTGCCGATTGTCGAGCGGCGCAAGCATGCCGCTTATGGTCAGCGCGAACGCGACTTTCAGTTGTACCGGCGTGGCCGTTATGTGGAATTCAACCTGGTGTGGGACCGCGGCACCCATTTTGGCCTGCAGTCGGGCGGGCGCACCGAATCGATTCTGCTGTCGATGCCGCCGCTGGCCAGTTGGGCTTACCGCCAGGCGCCAGAAGACGGCACGCCGGAGGCTGAGCTGTACCATCAATTTTTGGTACGCAAGGACTGGGTTTGACCACGGCTGATGCAGAAGCCCGGCGTGTCGGCGTGATGGGCGGTGCGTTTGATCCACCCCATCTGGCGCATGTGGCGCTGGCGCAAGCGGCCTGCGAACAACTGCAGCTTGACCAACTGCGGCTGATTCCCACCGGTCAGGCCTGGCACAAACCGCAGCCTCTCACGGCTGCGTGCCACCGCCTGGCAATGGCCGAACTGGCATTTGCCGACCTGCCCAAAGTCACGCTTGACCGCCGCGAAATGGCGCGTGATGGCCCCAGCTACACCATTGACACCTTGCGCGAACTCGCCGTCAGCGAACCGGACGTGCAATGGTTCCTGATCATCGGCGCGGATCAGGCGCGTGCCCTGTGCACCTGGAAGGCGTGGCACGAGATTCTTCAGTCTGCTATAATTTGTGTAGCTGACCGCGCTTGTTCCATAAGGGCTGGAGCCTTATTTGATGCTGAAATCAAAAATCCGGAACGATTTCGGCATCTGGACATGCCCACCATGGCCATCAGCGCCACCGAGATCCGGGCAAGAATTTCTGCCAATCTGGACATCCACACACTGGTGTGCGAGCCGGTTGCGCGTTATATTGCCGCCCACCACCTTTACCAAACTGTTTGATGACTACCAAAACCGCAACCCAAGCCGAGACAAAACCTGCCAGCAAGCCCACTGCCAAAGTGATTGCCACCAAAACCACGGGCAAAAAAGATATTCAGAAACTGCAGCGCGCCATTGTCGATGGGCTTGAAGATGTCAAAGCGCAGGAGATTGTGGTGTTTGACACGGAACATCTCTCTTCCATGTTTGAGCGGGTGATCGTCGCCTCTGGCACCTCAAACCGGCATACCAGGGCGTTGGCTGCCAGTGTGATGGACGCGGTGCGCGAGGCCGGCTTTGGCAAGCCAAGGGTCGAGGGCGAGGCAAATGGGGAATGGATCATTGTCGATTGCGGCCAGGCCGTGGTGCATGTGATGCAGCCGACCTTTCGCTCTTATTACAACCTTGAAGAATTATGGGGCGACAAGCCGGTGCGCCTGAAGCTCGGTGCCGCCAAGCCGGTGCTGGTCGCCGAGGCCGACAAAACGGTTCCGGTCGCCGGGAAGACCATCAAACCGGCCACCAGCCTGAGACGTTCCAGCGCCGCCAAAATAGGTGTGGAACAGGCGTTTCCGTCCCGGGCGCAGCTCAAAAAGGCTGCGGAGAGTCAAGCCAATGCTGCAAAAAAGGTAGCTGCCAGCAAAACCGCACTGCGCAAAGCCTGATCGTGCGACTGCTGATTGTTGCGGTAGGTCAGCGCGTGCCCGACTGGACACAAACCGCCTGGAACGACTATGCCAAGCGTTTTCCATTCGAGTTGAAGGTCGAACTCCGGGCCGTCAAGACCGAAGCGCGTGCTTCCAAGTCAATTGACAACTTGCATGCCGCCGAGCGTGTCCGCATTGAGGCGGCCATTCCCAAGGGCTGTCGGGTGGTGGCACTTGATGAACATGGCACGGCGCTATCGACTTTGGCGCTGGCCGGCAAACTCCAGGACTGGCAACTGTCGGGCGACGATATCGCGCTGGTGATTGGCGGCCCGGACGGGCTGGAGCCGGCCTTTTTGCAGGCCGCGCATGAGCGCATTCGCCTGTCGGACCTGACCTTGCCGCATGCCCTGGTGCGGGTGTTGCTGATTGAACAGCTTTACCGTGCCTGGTCGATCAATGCCCATCACCCCTACCATCGGCAATAGCGGCTGGTCCATGCATTCATTGGTTTATCTCGCCTCGCAGAGTCCGCGCCGCCGGCAGTTGCTTGATCAGTTGGGTATTGCCTGCGAACTGCTGTTGCCCGGCCCGGATGAAGATGCGGAGGCGCTGGAACAGGTGCTGCCGCGCGAGTTACCGCTGCGTTATGTGCAGCGGGTCACGCAACTCAAGCTTGATGCCGCATTGCTGCGCCAAAAGCGGCGCGGTCTGCCGGATGCGCCGGTGTTGTGCGCCGACACCACTGTGGCACTGGGGAGGACCATCTTTGGCAAGCCGTTCGATCAGCAGGACGCCGCACGCATGTTGCAAGACCTGTCGGGCAACACCCACACGGTGCTGACTGGGGTGGTTGTGGGCACCGATTGGCAGCGCCTGGCCCTGGTGTCGCGTTCGCGGGTAAGCCTGGCGCCGATGAGTGCGGCCCAGATCGAGAATTACGTGGCAAGCGGCGAGCCGATCGGCAAGGCCGGTGCTTACGCGGTGCAGGGCAGGGCGGCGGCATACATCAGCAAAATCAGCGGCAGTTATTCGGGCATCATGGGCTTGCCGCTGTTTGAGACTGCCCAATTGTTGCGTTCGTTCGGGTTCAATGTTTAAGGTGGCAAGGGGATGTCCATGCAACAAGATATTTTGATCAACTGGTCACCGCAAGAAACGCGTGTTGCCGTGGTGGAAAACGGCGTGCTGCAAGAGTTGCATGTGGAACGTTCGCTTGAGCGGGGTCTGGTGGGCAATGTGTACCTGGGCCGGGTGGCGCGGGTGCTACCGGGCATGCAGTCGGCCTTCATTGACATGGGTCTTGAACGCGCCGCCTTTTTGCATGTGGCCGATGTCTGGCATCCACCCGCCGAGGGCGAGACCCTGTCGTCCGCGCGCAGTTCAGCGCCGCAGATACCGATTGAAAAACAGGTCTTTGAAGGTCAGAGCCTGATGGTGCAAGTGATCAAGGATCCGATTGGCACCAAGGGTGCCCGGTTGTCAACCCAGATCAGCATTGCCGGGCGCATGCTGGTTTTTTTGCCGCAGGACGAGCATATTGGCGTGTCGCAAAAAATCCCGGCGGCACAGCGTGACGAACTGCGTCGGCGCATGCAGCAATTGGCGGGGGAGCAGGGCGGTGGTTTTATTTTGCGAACCAATGGCGAGGACGCATCCGACAAGGAGTTGTCTGACGACATTGCCTACTTGCGCAAAGCCTGGCAGCGCCTGCGTGAAGCGGCCACCCGCCTGCCCGCCGCCTCCTTGCTGCACCAGGACCTGAATTTGCTGCAACGGGTGCTGCGTGATCTGGCCAGCGATCAAACCCAGTCGATCAAGGTCGATTCGCTGGAGCAGTTCGAGAATTTAACCGCCTTTGGGCAAGAGTTCATGCCGGCAGCGGCGCAAAAGCTGCAGCACTACAAAGGTGAGCGTCCGATATTTGACCTGTACGCAATTGACGAAGAAATTGCCCGGGCGCTGGGCCGGCGGGTTGAACTCAAATCAGGCGGCTATTTGATTGTGGACCAGACCGAAGCGCTGACCACGGTGGATGTCAATACCGGCGGTTTTGTCGGTGTCCGCAATTTTGACGACACTATCTTCAAGACCAACCTGGAAGCGGCACAGGCGATTGCCCGGCAACTGCGGCTGCGCAACCTGGGCGGCATCATCATTGTCGATTTCATCGACATGGTGCGCGAAGACCATCGCGAAGCGGTGTTGGCAGAAATTCGCAAACAACTCGCGCGTGACCGGGTCAAAACCATGTGCGGTGGATTTTCGCAGTTGGGGCTGGTCGAAATGACGCGCAAGCGCACCCGCGAATCATTGGCCCACATGCTGTGCGAGCCGTGCCCGCTGTGCCATGCCAGGGGTGTCGTGAAAACCGCGCGCAGTGTGGCCTACGACATTTTTCGCGAGATTTTGCGCGAAGCCCGGCAATTCAACCCGCGTGAATTCCGGGTGGTTGCTTCACCCAAGGTGATCGAGCTGTTTCTGGACGAAGAAAGCCAGCATCTGGCGAGCTTGAGCGAATTCATTGGCAAGCCGGTGTCGTTGCAAAGCGAAAGTGCCATGGGGCAGGAGCAATACGATATCGTGCTGCTGTAGCCAGGGGCCTGTGCGATGACCGATGTCTGCGCCAACGCCGCCCCGATTGCCGTGCTGGTCTATCACCAGATTGACCAGGCGCCGGCAAGAGGTGCACCATTCAGAAGTCTTTATGTCGCACCCGAAACATTTGCCCGGCAGATGCGCTGCTTGCAATGGCTGGGCTACCAGGGTCTGTCGATGACGACGCTGTTGCCCTATCTGCGCGGCGACAAGACGGGCCGGGTGGTGGGGATCACGTTTGACGATGGCTACCTCAACAATTTGACCCTTGCCTTGCCGGTGCTGAACCGGCACGGGTTTTCATCGACCTGCTATGCCGTCAGCCAATGTCTGGGCCAGACCAATGTGTGGGATCGGGCCACCGGAATGGCACCTGCGCCGCTGATGGATGCCGGGCAGTTGCGCCAATGGCTGGCCGGCGGTCAGGAGATCGGTGCGCACACGCGCCACCATGTGCACCTGCCTGAGCTGGACGCGGCTGCCAGCCTGAAAGAAATGGCGCTGGGCAAGGCTGAACTGGAAGCGGTGACACAGGCACCGGTGGCACACTTTTGTTACCCCTACGGCGACTACTGCGCAGAACATGTTGCGCTGGCGCGTCAGGCCGGTTTTTCCTCGGCTGCCACCTCCCGGCGCGGGCGTTGCCACGCCGGGCAGGATCTGTTGCAGCTTTGCCGGGTGCCGGTACTGCGATCAACTTCATGGCCGGTGTTTTGGCTCAAGCTGGCGACCCGTTATGAAGACCGTCGAACCGTCTGATGTGCCGGGGCTGCCAGCCAGGCGTTTGCGCATTGCGGTGCTGAACCGGTATTTTTCCAGCACCGGCGGCGGCGCCGAGCACTATTCGATGGCCTTAGTCGAGCAACTTGCCGCCCGCCACGAGATCCATGTATTTGCCCAGCAGATCGACCACCAGTGGCCGGGCGTCACTTATCACCAAGTGTCGCAACTGGCAAGGCGACCACGCTGGCTCAACCAGCTCTGGTATGCCGGCGTCACTTGGTGGGCCACGCGCAGTGGCTTTGATGTGGTGCATTCGCATGAAAACACCTGGCACGGCAACGTGCAAACCGTGCATGTGTTGCCGGTAAAGTACAAGCTGTTTCATGACCGGCACGGTTTCTCGCTGGCGCTGCGCTGGCTCAAGGTGCTGACCAGCCCGCGTCTGCTGGTGTATCTGTGGCTGGAGCGCTGCCGGATGTCATTGCGGCGGCGGCGCGCCATCGTGGTGACCGCCACTGGCCTGATTGAACCAGCCGCCTTGGCCTATCCTGCCTGCGGTGCCGCAATTCAGGTCATCACCCCCGGTGTGGCGCAGGTTGTTGGCCCGGCCAGTGAACCGCAGCGGCGGTCGGCGCGGCTGCGTCTGGGGCTGCCCATTGGCGGACGCTGTGTTCTGTTTGTCGGCAACGACTTCCGCAGAAAGGGCTTGCCGACGCTGCTGCAAGCCCTGGCCCAATTGCCCAAAGAGGCCTATTTGGCGGTGGCGGGAAACGCCAGTCAGATACCGCTGTTCAAAAAACAGGCCGAACTGGCCGGGCTGGCGCAGCGCATTCATTTTCTGGGTTCATGCAAGCAGATGGACGATGTCTATGCAGCGGCCGACTGCCTGGCGCACCCGACGCTGGAGGACAGCTTTGCCATGGTGGTGCTCGAAGCCCTGGCGCATGGCCTGCCGGTGGTGGTCAGCGAGGAAAAGTACTGTGGCATTGCCAGCTTGCTGACCGATGAAACCCACGCACTGCTGCTGTCAGACCCGACCGATGCCAAGGCGCTGGCGCAAGCGCTGCAGCGGCTGCTCGATGATGCGGCCTTGCGCCAGCGGCTGACCCGGTCGGCCAGCCAATTTGCCCGGCAACACTTGTGGGCGGCGGTGGCGCGGCAGCAGGAAACGATTTATCAGGCGCTGTGCAAGCCCAGCCGATAGAGCCGGGCGTAGCGGCCGTTCTGTTGCATCAGGGCGGCATGGTTGCCGATTTCGGCTATTTTGCCGTGCTCCAGCACCACAATCCGGTCGGCATGGTGCACGGTGGAGAGCCGGTGTGCGATCACCAGCGTGGTGCGGTCTTTCATCAGGCGCTCCAGCGCCTGTTGCACGGCACGTTCGGATTCGGTATCAAGCGCCGAGGTGGCTTCATCCAGAATCAGGATCGGCGCATCTTTGTACAAAGCCCGTGCTATCGCCAGCCGCTGGCGCTGGCCGCCGGACAACTGGGTGGCGTTGTGGCCGACCAGGGTGTCAATGCCTTGCGGCAGGGCTTCGGTGAAACTGCCCAGGTTGGCTGACATCAGGCAATCGAGCACCTTGACGCGGTCCAGCGGCAGGCCCAGCGCCACATTGGCCGCCACGCTGCCGTTGAGCATCACCACCTGCTGGCTCACCAGGGAAAACTGGGCACGCAACGCCAGCAATTGCCAGTCGCGCAGTTCGTGACCATCCAGATACACCAAGCCTTCATCGATATCGACAAAACGGGTCAGGACATTGATCAAGGTTGTTTTGCCCGAACCTGATGCACCCACCAGCGCCACCGTTTCGCCCGGCAAGATGGTCAGCGCGTCCAGTTCCAGCGCGGGACTGGTGGCTCCAGGGTAGCGCACCTGCAGGCCGGCAAACACCATGTTTCCAGCGGCGCGCTCAATGGCAAAGTTGCCACCGGTTTCGTTTTGCGTCGCCTCGATCAGTGCCAGACCGCGCTCCAGCGAAACCAGCCCCCGGGTGATGGGGCTTGATACCTCAGAGAGCTGGCGCACCGGCGCAATGATCATCAGCATGGCGGTGACAAAGGCCACAAAACCACCCACTGATGTGCCATCACTGGCACTTTGAACCAGGGCCACCGAAATAACCGCAGACAGTGCCACGGCTGCCAGCATTTGCGTCATGGGTGTCATGGCCGCGCCGGCTACAGTCGATTTCATGGCCAACTGGCGCAGCGATTCACTCAAATGCGCAAAACGCGCCGCCTGTACCGCCTGGGCGCCATAAAGCCGGACATCCCGGTGTGCCAGCACGTTTTCTTCGACCACATAAGCCAGTTGATCGGTGGCCTGTTGATGGGCCTGGGTGAGCCGGTGCAAACGGCGGGTCAGCACCCGCATCACCCAGGCCACAGCCGGAAAAATCGCCGCCACAATCAGCGTCAGTTGCCAGTTCAGGTAAAACAGATAACCGGTCAAGGCCAGCAGTGTCAAGCCGTTGCGCATCAGGCTCAGCAAGGCATTGACCAGCATAGTGGCGCCGTTCTGGACTTCAAACACCACGGTGTTTGACAGCGTGCTGGAGCTTTGGGACGAAAAAAGCTTCAGTTCAGCCCGCAGGATCTTGTCGAACATGGCCGCGCGCATGATTTGCAGACCGGAGTGGGTGATGCGCGTCAACCCGATTTGCGAGATGTAACCGGCCAGGCCGCGCACCCCAAACAGCAACAGCAATGCCACCGGCACCGTCCAGATGGCCAGTTCACCCTGCTGGAATCCCTTGTCGAGCAGCGGTTTGAGCAGCGCCGGGATCATCGGTTCGGTGGCGGCACCAACCACCGCGCTGATGGCGACCAGCGCCCAGGTGCCAGGCAGTCGGCCAAAACAGGGCGTCAGGCGGCGGATGCGTTGCAGGATGCCTGCGCTGACCGGTTCGGTCACGCCGTGACCCCAACCGGTGGCGGCTGCGCACCTGTTGACGCCTGGTTGTCTCTTCTGACCCCAAGGGCCAGCAGCAATCCCAGCGTGATACAAAAAAAGTCGCCAATCAGCGCATCGTAAAGTGACGCGTTGAACAAACAGGCCACCGCCATCACCAGCACCACTGACACCGTGGCACGCATCACCGGCAGTTCGAACGTCAGGGCATCGCGCAGCAGGCAAAAGATCAGCAGCAACAGCAACAACAGGCCGCCACTACCCAGCTCGACGCCCCACATCAGGTACTCCTGATGCGGGTTGCTGCTGAGGTTGGTACCAAAAACCTTGTCTGCATCGGCCCCCTCAAGACGCTCCACGGTGAGCGTCCAACTGCCGACGCCGGTTCCGGTCAACGGGTTCTCCAGCATCGCCTGCACCGAGCGGTGCCAGGCGTGCAGCCTGAACCCCGATGAACTGTCGCTGGACCCCTGATCGCGGTAGCTCTGACTTTCATTGATCGCCTGCGTGATGCGGTCTTGCACTTGCGCCGAACCCTCATAGAGCACGGTCAGCAGCAGCAGCGGCGTCAGCAACAGCGCTGCCAGTCGCATTCTCTTTGGCAGTTCCCACATGATGGCGAGTGTCAACACGGTCAGTGCGGCGGCGTAACCGGTTCTGCCTTCCTGCAAAAACAAGGTGTTGACCAGCGCGGCCGCAGCCAGCAGCGCAGCAGCCCGGCGCCAGCACTGCCATTCAGCGCGCAAATGCCAAAAGACGGCGGCGGTTGCCGAAAAAATCAGGGTTTGATCAAGGTAAGTCGAAAAGACGATATACCGATATGTAGGCATCACATCGTGCTGGCTGGTCGCCCAGGGAATCGGCAGGCCGGCGACCATGGCCCAGGATGTCAAAATAAAAATCGCCTGGCTGAGCAAAAACACCAACATGACCTGGCGCGCCTCTGGTCTGGTGCGAATCAGGCTGACCAGCATGGCGATTTCGAGCAGTTTGCCGTGCTTGACAAAAGCTGGCAAGGCGATGTCGAGTGGTGCCTCGCTCCAGCACAGGCTCAGTGCAAAAGCGGCCACTACCAGCAAGATTACCCGCACCGACCACAGCGCATCAAGCGCGCCATCGTGTTCATTGCGCAACAGTTGTCGGCCCAGAAAACCGAGGCAAGTGACAAAAAGAACCAGTTTTCCCAGACTGACCCAGGCCATCGGCAAACTGACCGTCAGTGCTGCAAAGCAAATCAGGAAAAACCGCAGACGATCGGTCAGGTGCATCAAAAGTGGCATGGGCAGGAACAAGAGAGGGTGTGACTTTACCTTACCGGGCTGATGCCGCCAATATGCTACTATTAATATAGCTGCTAGCGCTTGCTGCATAAGGGCTAGCACCCGATTTCATCAATATTTACTGATAATCAGGCATTCCCTCGGGCTGGCTGCCAGTCCTTGCTGCCACCTTTTTCCTCACCCACTTCATCGGCAAACGCCGCTAATGCCTCCATGAACGACCCAACAGCACGCATCAAAGTCCTCGGTGCCGGCATCTTCAGCCTGCTTCTGGTGCTGGGCGTAGCGCGCTTTTCCTACACGCCGCTGCTGCCGCTGATGCAGCAGCAAGCAGGGCTGGGCGTGGCGCAGGCCGGCTGGCTGGCGGCCATCAACTACGCGGGCTATCTGAGCGGCGCACTGATTGCCTCGCAAATCAGCAGCCTGGTGCTCAAAGACCAGCTCTACCGCATCGGCATGGTGCTGGCGATTGTCAGCACGCTGGTGATGGGGCTGACTAGCAACGTGTGGATTTGGGCGCTGTCGCGCTATGTGGCGGGGCTGAGCAGTGCTGCCGGCATGCTGCTGGGCACCGGGCTGATTCTGAACTGGCTGATCCGCCATAACCACCGCAGCGAGCTGGGCATCCACTTTGCCGGCATCGGGCTGGGCATTGCCGGCTGTTCGGCGGCGGTGATGCTGATGCACCCGGCGCTGGACTGGCGCCAACAGTGGTGGGCCTTCACCGCCATCGGCTGCGTGCTGCTGTACCCGGCACTGGCCTGGCTGCCGCCACCCGACCAGACCGGCCTGACCGCCAGCGGCCAGACCATGCACGACAAGCCGCCCAGTGCGCTGTATTTGCGCATTTTCATGGCGGCATATTTTTGTGCTGGGTTTGGCTATGTGGTCAGCGCCACTTTTATTGTGGCCATCGTCAACCAGTTGCCGGGGCTGGCTGGCCACGGCAACCTGGCTTTTCTGGCGATTGGCATTGGCGCCGCACCGGCCTGCATCAACTGGGACTTGATCGCCCGGCGCACCGGCGACCTGAACGCGCTGATTTTGGCCGCCGTGCTGCAAATTGTCGGTATTTTGCTGCCGGTGCTGCTGGGCGGGCTGATGGCCACGCTGCTGGGCGCGCTGCTGTTTGGCGGCACCTTCATCGGCATGGTTAGCCTGGTGCTGAGCATGGCCGGGCGCTACTACCCGACCCGCCCGGCCAAGATGATGGGCAAGATGACGCTGTCTTACGGTGCCGCGCAAATCATCGGCCCGGCCATCACCGGCCAGTTGGCACAGCGGCTGGGCAGCTACAACGCCGGCCTGTACTTTGCCGCTGGCGTGATGCTGGTCGGCACGCTGCTGCTGCTGGGGCTGAAGGTGGTAGAGCGGCGCGATGCCGGGCGCGCCCTGCCTGCTGCGTAGGAAATGGCAGACAAAAACTTCCATCCAAGGAACGCGATAAAACCGTGGCAACCCAATAGCACTGACTTCAGCGGATGTCCGTTCGGGCTGAGCTTGGCAAACAATTGCGCTCAAGTCGCTGCCATTGGGGGCCTCGATAGCGCTTGTTCCACGGGCACAAGTGGGCTTTTCTTCACTCAACCTGTGCCAGCAGCACCGCCAGTTCCTGCAAGCCAATTGCCTGCGCCCCATGCCGCAGCGGTATACGTTCTTGCCCTGGGTACACCACATAGCGCTGCGATATTTGCAGGTCGTCGCAGGCCAGGCAGAAGCCTTTTTCCGGGCTGGGTGCCATGGAACGCTTGATCTCGATGGCCAGCTCGGGTTTGCCACCTTTTTCTAGCACCAGGTCAATTTCTGCACCGACCTGAGTTCGGTAGAAGTAAGGCACTCGGCGGGTGCCGGCTGCCTGGATCAGGTTCTCGATGCAATGGCCCTCATAGCTCAGACCACACACCGGGTGGCCCAAGACCAGTCGTCAGAACAGTACCGTAACCCGTGCCTGACGCAGGCGATGGTGGCTTTGAAATTGATCGACACGGTGGGCAGTGGCATTCGGCGCATGTTTATCGAACAGCGCAAGCGGTTTTTCCCACTGCCAGACTATGTGATTGAGCCTGAGCAGCAGCGGGTGGAGGTGCGCATTGCTGGGCGAATTCTGAGTGAACAATACATCCACGGATTGATGCAGCAGCCGGATTTGTCGTTAATGGATGTGCTCTTGCTGGACAAGGTGCAAAAGCGCCTGCTTATCAGTGCTGATGATGCCCGGACGCTACGCGCACGCAAGTTGATCGAGGGCCGCACGCCCAATATCCATGTGTCAGCCAAGGTCGCACAGGTGATGGGCGAGCAAGCCCAGCACACCTTGAACAAGGGGCTCGATTCAGCCTATTACCGGGAGTTGGTGTTGCAGCACTTGCGCAACTTTACGGTGTGCAAGCGAGAGGAGCTGGAAGCGGTGTTGCGGTCCAAGTTGCCCGATGTATTGAGTGATGCACAAAAGCGCAACCGGGTTAAAAACCTGCTGGCTGACTTGAGCCGCCGAAACCTCATTGCACCAGAGCGCAAAGGGCCTGGCGCACGTTGGCGGTTGGTGCCTCAAAAATAGGATAACTTGGAGAGATTAGGCATTTGCCAACTTTCTTTTTATCCTATTTGGCTAGCCTAATCATATTTAAGTCATTGATTTATATGTATTTCATATAGGATAGCACGCCCAAGCCACCCGTACGATTCCATCCTTGCGTGATCTGTTCAGGATCGCGCACGCCACCCCGGCCGGTCTGGTGTGTTTTGAGGCGGACTATTCCACCTGCCACCACACCTATGTGGCCCGCGCAGCGAGCCAGTTGGGCGGGCCGACGGTGACGCACCTGACCGCTAAAACAGCCCTGCCTGATTTGGGTTTTCAGCAGGCGGCTTAGGTGGGTAGATCAGGCTGATCAGCAGCCACTGATGGGCAAAGCGGTGAATCGGTTTGCCGGTACTCTCTTGAATTGATAGCTGTTTGCGCACGTCCTACATGGGCTAGAGGCCAATTTGGCACTCAACGATTGGCCAAATCCGCCTCTGCCTCAGGCCACAGTTGCGGGAACAAAAAGCGCAGCGCATGTTGCGGCAGGCCAAAGCGCACCTTGCCTTG
This sequence comes from uncultured beta proteobacterium, assembly GCA_903873485.1. Lineage (GTDB taxonomy): Bacteria > Pseudomonadota > Gammaproteobacteria > Burkholderiales > Burkholderiaceae_C > Rhodoferax. The sequence goes on from CAIQOO010000173.1 coordinate 50,388, forward strand.
CGGCGAGTCCGACTTGAGCAGCCCGCGCTTGACCAGCGCGCCCAAGGCATCGGTGGCGCTGCGGTCGCTCATGCCCAGCATGGCTTTGAAGTCGCCGCGCGCCATGTCTTCGCCGCTTAAAAACAGATAGTGCAGTCCACGCAATGCCTCCTGGCGCACGCCGTTTTTCAGCACGGTGGCCTCAAACACGAGGCAGGCTTCGATGCGCGTCTTCATCGTCTCAAAATCCAGCAGGGCAGCCATGAAGCGGACTTGGTCCAGGCAGGTATCCAGCACGTAATCGGCCCAGGCGATCAACGCCTGTTCGCTCAAGTTGCCGCGCCCGTCCAGATCGCCCCGGCGCAGGCTGTCGGCATCGGCCAAGAGTGCGTAATAGCGTTCGGTGCTGCGGGCAAAACCGCGCAATGGCGACCACAGCCCACCGGTGTAGCCTTGGGCGGTGAGCCAAGTGTGCGTGTGCAGCCGCATGATGCGCCCGTTGCCATCCACAAACGGGTGGATCCAGCCCAGGCGCTGGTGCGCGCAAGCCAGCGCCACCAGCGCGGCCTCGCCACGGCGCACCCCACCATAAAAAACGCACCAGCGCGCCAAAAATAGCGACCTGTACGATTGACTAAGCCGCTTTTGCTGCCCAAGTAAGGTCAAAACTGCGGTTTTTGAGCCATTGTGGTGCTGCATTGTTGACTGAGAGCGCATTGAGTGATGTAAGCGCATAGGAGCCATCTTCGGA
>CAIQOO010000174.1 GCA_903873485.1 uncultured beta proteobacterium
CGGCTACCTCGGACGAGCCAACGATCCACCCCCAGGCCATCAATTGATGTGGCAAGGCTATACCAATCTGCAACTGATATGCCAGGGATTTTTGCTTGGCATGGAGGGTTCGGGGTGATTATATTTGTGGGTAAAGGGCAGAGCTAGCGCGCGATCGAGCTCTTTCTCCGTTGCCATAGACCTTCCTTTGTCGCATAACTCAATACAGGGCAACACGTCCGTGTCCCCTTGACATCGGGGTTGTCGCCCTGACATGGCAACGCGAATCCCGTGGAAACCCGGTTGCCATAAGACTTTCAGGCAATATTTGGTATAAATAAACAGTCATCACATTCCCAGAAAAACCAGCTTGCCGGTTTTGAAGTCAACCTGCTTGCTGGAAGAGTTGTATGAGCCAATGCCCCTGCACTATAGCCCAACAGGCAGCGCACCTTAATGACTCCTGTCGTTACAGACTAGCCGGTGAAACTGGCGCACACAATTGCATTTCACCCTCCGGCTCGATCACTCGCACCGAAGTTGTCCCCGGTCAACCACAAGTGCTGCAACAGGCGGCTGTTGCGGTGTTGGTCGGCGATCAAACTGCAAGCTGATAAAAAAGCCCTGCAGGATCGACTCTTGCAGGGCTTTTAATTTGACACCATCGCACGGCTTGCGTGTAATGGCGCGTCAGGGCAAATTACATGCCCATGCCACCCATGCCGCCCATGCCGCCCATGTCGCCGCCGCCCATGCCACCCATTCCGCCGCCAGCAGCGTCATCCTTGGGTGCTTCGGCAATCATGCATTCGGTGGTCAACATCAGCGAGGCGACCGAGGCGGCGTTTTGCAGCGCCGTGCGGGTCACCTTGGTCGGGTCCAGAATGCCCATTTCGATCATGTCGCCGTAGGTGTCGTTGGCCGCGTTAAAGCCAAAGTTGCCGGTGCCAGCCATCACCGCGTTGACCACCACCGAGGCTTCGCCGCCGGCGTTATAGACGATCTCGCGCAGCGGCGCTTCAATCGCTTTGAGCACTAGGGCAATGCCGTGGTCTTGGTCGGCGTTGTCACCCTTGATGGTGCCAGCCGACTGCTTGGCGCGCAGCAGAGCCACACCGCCGCCCGCCACAATGCCTTCTTCCACGGCGGCACGGGTGGCGTGCAGGGCATCTTCGACGCGGGCTTTCTTCTCTTTCATTTCGACTTCGGTGGCAGCGCCGACCTTGATCACGGCAACACCGCCGGCCAGCTTGGCGACACGTTCTTGCAGTTTTTCACGGTCGTAGTCGCTGGTGGCCTCTTCGATTTGCACACGCACTTGTTTCACGCGGGCTTCAATGTCAGCAGCCGGGCCTGCACCGTCGATGATGATGGTGTTTTCCTTGCCGACTTCGATGCGCTTGGCGGAGCCGAGGTCAGCCAGCGTGACTTTTTCAAGCGTCAGGCCGACTTCTTCAGCAATCACCTTGCCGCCGGTCAGGATGGCAATGTCTTCGAGCATGGCCTTGCGACGGTCGCCAAAGCCCGGAGCCTTGACGGCAACCACCTTCAAAATGCCACGGATGGTGTTGACCACCAGGGTGGCCAGCGCTTCGCCTTCGACATCTTCGGCCACGATCAGCAGCGGACGGCCCGACTTGGCGACTTGCTCCAGCGTCGGCAGCAGGTCGCGGATGTTGCTGATTTTCTTGTCATACAGCAGCACAAACGGGTTTTCCAGCAGCGATGCCTGCTTTTCCGGGTTGGTGATGAAATAGGGCGACAGGTAGCCACGGTCAAACTGCATGCCTTCAACCACTTCGAGCTCGGACTCCAGCGACTTGCCGTCTTCGACGGTGATCACGCCTTCTTTGCCGACCTTGTCCATCGCATCGGCAATGATTTTGCCGATGGTGTCGTCGGCATTGGCCGAAATCGAACCCACTTGGGCGATTTCTTTGGAGGTGGTGGTGGCTTTGGAAGCTTTTTTCAACTCGATCACCAGGGCCGTGACGGCCTTGTCGATGCCGCGCTTGAGGTCCATCGGGTTCATGCCAGCCGCCACATACTTCATGCCTTCACGGATGATGCTCTGGGCCAGCACGGTGGCGGTGGTGGTGCCGTCGCCGGCGATGTCCGAGGTCTTGGAAGCCACTTCCTTGAGCATCTGCGCACCCATGTTTTGCAGCTTGTCCTTGAGTTCGATTTCCTTGGCCACCGAAACACCATCCTTGGTCACGGTGGGGGCACCGAACGAGCGTTCCAGCACCACGTTGCGGCCTTTGGGGCCGAGGGTTACCTTGACGGCGTTGGCCAGGATGTTGACACCCTCGACCATGCGAGCGCGGGCTTCGCCGCCGAAAATTACGTCTTTTGCTGCCATGATTGGCTCCTAAAATTTATGTTAAATTGACCGCTAGCCCTTATGGACAAAGCGCAGCTAGCTATTGATTTGATAACGATTGTGAAATCAGCCGGCAACCGAGCGAACAAAACACCTGGCGCGTCGCCCGATTGGTCTGGCAAACCAATTACTTCTCGACGACGGCAAACAGGTCGTCTTCTTTCATGACCAGCAGCTCATCGCCATCAACCTTGACGGTCTGGCCGCTGTATTTGCCGAACAGCACACGGTCGCCGACCTTGACGCTCATGGCACCCAGTTCGCCCTTGTCGTTCTTTTTGCCGGGGCCGACGGCCAGCACTTCACCTTGATCAGGCTTTTCTGCAGCGCTGTCAGGAATGACGATGCCAGAGGCAGTTTTGGTTTCGTTTTCAACGCGTTTGACAATCACGCGGTCGTGCAGGGGACGAAGTTTCATAGGGGCTCCTAAGGGTTTGAAACACGGGGTTAAAAACTAAAACTGCCAAATAACTGGCAGTGATGGTTGACTTGAAGAGACGGTGTTGAAGCCTTGCTTGTTAGCACTCAACTCTTACGAGTGCTAATGATAAGGGCGTTTGAAGACATTTCAAGTGCCAGTGGTGACAAATCCGCATGCTTCTTTGGGTTGTCACCGGTTGCTGGCGATACCGCAGGGCAGGGCCTGCAGGCAGCGCCAAAAATGAATCGGGGATAATTCTGGCCAGACGGCGGCGGCAAGCATGGTGCATAAAGCGCCCTGCCGCTGTTTGCAGTGAACTCTTTTATCCTCAAGGACACCCAAATGACCGAAGCAAAATCCATCAAGATCGACAACCAGGAATACCCGCTCGACAGCCTTTCAGACCTGGCCAAGCAGCAATTGACCAACCTGCGGGTGGTTGATCAGGAAATCAACCGTTTGCAGATTCAATTGGGCATTGCCCAGACCGCCCGTGCCGTCTATGCCAACGGTGTCAAGAACAACCTGCCCAAGAGTGAATAAGATAAATGTCGCTTGCCCCGGCGCGCCGGGGCGCGGTTTAAACCCAAGGAGATGACCCATGCCGATGATCAAGATTGATGGTCAGGATTACGACCTCGACAGCTTGCCTGATGCTGTTAAAAACCAATTGCAGAGCCTGCAATTTGTCGATGCCGAACTGGCCCGGCTTGGCGCGCAAACGGCGGTGTTCAAAACCGCCCGCATCGCTTACGTCAACGCGCTCAAGCAGTTGCTGACCGAGTTGCCGACGGCCTCGGACAACGGCACCCTCAGGTTCAGCTAGGCCGCCTGTGGCCATGCGTTTTTGACAACGATTTGAATCAGGCGGTTGATGAAGATTGCGTCCGTCACGGTGCAGCATGATCCAGCGCAAGACCGCATTGCGCTGGTGGCGCGCGACAGCCGGGCCGAGCAAGTCTTGCTGCTGACCCGGCGCCTGACTTTTTCCTTGCTGGCAGCCCTGGGTAAACTGATTGCGCAAAGCCAGGGTGACAGCCGTCTGGCGCAGGCCGGTTTGCAGGGTGAACTGCTGTCGATGAAGCACGCCCATGCCCTGTCGCAAATTCGTCAGTCGCAAGCCGGGCAGCCGTCACCGGTCGCCGCATTGCAGCGGCTGCCAAGCCGGCTGCTGACCAAGATTGATATCAACAGCGATGCCAATGGCCATTTGCTGAGTTTTTCCGACCCGGATGGCCAGATTGCCAGTCTGGGTCTGGATGCCCGCCAGTTGCACTGGTTTGTCAGTCGGCTGGCCAGCAACAGCCAGGCTGCAGGCTGGGGCCAGGCTATTCCGGCACCCGACTGGCTGACTGGTGCGGCTGAACCCGGTGCCGATCAGGCCAAAACCTACTCGGTGCACTGAGCCGGGTGGTCGCCGATCTGGCGCGACGGGCCAGATCGTCACCCCCTCTGTTGCCAGCTTGCAACAGGCAAATGCAGATCTGAAAAAAGTTCATATAGGACTATGCTAGAATTTGTTCCTATATGAACTCCGTGATCAGAATTCCCTTGAACGCGACACCTGAACAATCAGCCCGACTGCAGGCTTTGCAGTTTGCTTTTGCCCAGGTCTGCAATGCCATGAGCCCGATCGTCCAGCAAACCCGTTGCTGGAACCGGGTGGCCTTGCACCACATGGTGTACAAGCCGCTGCGTGCCCGGTTTCCAGCGTTGGGTTCGCAGATGGTGTGCAATGCGATTTATTCGGTGTCGCGCACCAGTCGGCTGGTGTTTCAGCACCCCGCCAGTCCATTTAACCTGGCGCGTCTGGGCGACAAACCCCTGCCCCTGCTGCGCTTTGCCGAAAACTGCCCAGTGTATTTTGACCGCCACACGCTGAGCATCAAGGCGGGCCAGTTGTCGATGTACACGCTCGACGGCCGAATGCGTTTTGAGCTGGCCCTGCAGCCGACAGATGAGGCCAAGTTTCATCAATTGAAACTCAATGAAATTGTGCTGACCCGGCGCGCCGAGGGGCCGTTTGAGTTGTCGTTCAGTTTTGTCGATGCGGCTGCAGCTGATTTGACGGCTGCGCCTGAGGAACAAACCGATGGTGTGGTGACACCGGCAATAACGCAAGAGACCGACCTTTCGGGTTCAGTCGTTGGTGCGGGAATGGCGATTCCTGCTTATGTGATGGTCGAGGATTCCGTATGAGTGCAACAAAAAACAAATCCGAGTTACGCCAGTGTGTGGCTGAACTTCAGCCCTATTTCAGGCGGGCTGCCTGGCTGAGCCTGGTGGCGAGCTTGTTGATTTTGGCACCTTCAGCTTATATGCTGGAGGTCTATGACCGTGTCGTCAATAGCCGCAGTCACATGACCCTGGCCATGCTCACCTTGCTGGTGCTGGCGGTTTATATGGTGATGGAGATGCTCGACTGGGCGCGCGGCCAATTGATGCACGAAGCCTCGGTGGCGCTCGACAAATCGCTGAGCAAGCGGGTGTTTGATGCGATTTTCGAGGCCAATCTCAAGCGGGTTTCGGGTGGCACCACCCAGCCGATGAATGACTTTCGCACGGTGCGCGAATTTCTCAACACCCCGGTGCTGATCGCCTGCATGGAGGCACCGGTTTCACTGGTATTTTTGCTGCTGATTTTTGCCATGAGCCCGGTGCTGGGCTGGACGGCGATGGCGGCGGCGGTGATTCAGACCTTTATTGCCTGGCTGAACCAGCGCAGCACCCAGCCGCCGTTGCTGGCGGCCAACCAAAGCGCGATGGCGGCACAGCAGTATGCAGATGGGTCATTGCGCAATGCCCAGGTGATCGAGTCGATGGGCATGCTGCGCGACATCCACCGACGCTGGATGGAAAAGCAGCGCGAATTCTTGAATCTTCAGGCCAAGGCATCCGAGTCTGGCGGTGCGTTTCAGGCGGCCTCCAAATTTATCCAGCAGACCACCAGTTCCATGCTGCTGGGTCTGGGTGCCTGGCTGATGTTGCGCGGTGAACTCAATGGTGGTGCTTCCATGATGATCATTGCTTCGGTGCTGGGTGGCCGGGTGTTGGCACCGCTGGTGCAAATCGTGACGCAATGGCAGTCGGTGGTGAATGTGCGTGGCGCCTGGGAGCGTCTGGAGTCTCTGTTGTCAGCCTTGCCGCTGCGGCCACCAAGCATGGCGCTGCCACCGCCCGGCGGTTCTGTGGCGGTCGAAAGTGTTGTGGCGATGGCTCCGGGCACCCAGATCACCATTCTCAAGGGGGTGGCGTTTGCACTGCAACCCGGTGAAGTGCTGGCCGTGGTAGGGCCGTCGGCCTCCGGCAAGACCACCCTGGCACGGCTGCTGGTGGGCTTGTGGCCGGCTGCAGTCGGCAAGGTGCGCCTTGATGGGGTTGACGTGTTTGCCTGGAACAAGGCAGAACTCGGGCCGCATATCGGTTACCTGCCACAAGGCGTGGAGCTGTTTGACGGCACGCTGGCAGAAAACATTGCCCGCTTTGGTGATGTTGACCAAACCCGGGTGGAAGCTGCCGCACGGGCTGTCGGCCTGCATGACATGATCATGGAACTGCCCAAGGGTTATGACAGTCCGGTCGGGCGCGAGGGTGCCATGTTGTCCGGCGGTCAGCGCCAGCGGGTTGGCCTGGCCCGGGCGATTTATGGCAACCCGGTGTTTGTGGTGCTCGATGAACCCAACTCCAGCCTGGACGAAGCCGGTGATGCCGCCCTGGCCAGCGCGATCACGCAGCTCAAATCGCGTGGCACCACCTTTGTCATCATGACCCACCGCACCAGTGTGCTGGCGGTGGCCGACAAGATGCTGATCTTGCAAGAGGGGCAAAACCGCGCCTTTGGCCCCAGGGACGAAGTGCTGGCGGCACTGGCCAAGGCCAATGCCCCGCAGCAGCCCAACAACAAGCCAGTGACCACGGTTCCGGTCGTGGCTAGCTGAACCTCAATCAATCAATAAGCAACATGAAGACCCCCGAATTTTTCAAACGAAGCGAACTGACGGCCACCTTGTGGACGTTCCGGCGCGAATTTCTCATGGTCGGGTTTTTCAGCATGGTGGCCAATGTGCTGATGCTGACCCCCACTCTTTACATGCTGCAGGTGTATGACCGGGTCATGGCCAGCCAAAGCGAATTGACCCTGCTGGCGATGTCGCTGCTGACCTTGGCCTTGTTCGGCGTGATGGCGTTTGCCGAATGGATGCGCTCTTTGGTGCTGGTGCGCACTGGTGTGCGGCTTGATGAGCGGCTGGGCACGCAGGTGTTCAACGCCAGTTTTGAGTCGCATTTAAGCCAGTCCGGCAGCTCACCGGCACGCTCGTTTGGCGACCTGATTCAGGTGCGCCAGTTTCTCACGGGCAACGGCATCTTTGCGTTTTTTGATGCGCCCTGGGCACCAATCTACATTGCCGTGCTGTTCATGATGCATCCGTGGCTGGGCATCATGGGCATCGTTTTCTCGATTTTTCAGGTGTTGCTGGCCTGGCTTGGGCATCGGCAGACACTGGCCCCGTCAGAGGCGGCGGTGGCGGCCAATTCGGATTCAGCCATCTTTTTGCAAAGCAAACTGCGTAATGCCGAGGTGATCGAGTCGATGGGCATGCTGGGTAATTTGCGCAAACGCTGGGCGCAGCGGCATCTGGCGGCACTGGACCAGGGCAGCGCCGCGCAGGCACTGTCGCATCGGGTGCTGGCCTGGAGCAAGTTCATCCGGTACAGCCAGCAGTCGCTGGCGCTGGGGGCGGGTGCCTTGCTGGTGATTGATGGACAAATTACGCCCGGTGCCATGATTGCCTCCAACGTGCTGATGTCGCGTGCGCTGGCGCCGATTGACCAGATTGTCAGCGGCTGGCGCGGCTTCATCAGTGCCATCGCGGCGTTCGGGCGGCTGGAGACGCTGTTGCTCGGCTACCCGAGCCGGGATGCCGCCCTGTCGCGGGTGGCACCCAAAGGACAGATGAGCTTGCGTGAGGTGGTGGCAACCGCCCCCGGTCGTGCCCAGCCGATTTTGAAAAGCATCAGCTTGTCGGTGTCCGAGGGCGACGTGCTGGTGGTACTGGGACCGTCCGGCTCGGGCAAATCAACGCTGGCGCGGGTCATGATGGGTATTTGGCCCCATGTGGCCGGCGAAGTGCTGCTCGATGGCTTGCCACTCAATGGCTGGGACCGGATTGAGCTCGGTCCCCATCTGGGCTACTTGCCGCAGGACATCGAGTTGTTTGAGGGTACGCTGGCCGAGAACATTGCCCGTTTTGGCAAAGTTGATTCTGAACAGGTGATCAAGGCCGCCACTTGCGCCGGTTTGCACGACATGATCCTGCGCTTTCCCAAGGGCTATGACACTTCGATTGGCGAGGCTGGCTCGATGCTGTCGGGCGGACAGCGCCAGCGCATTGGCCTGGCGCGGGCGGTTTATGGCGATCCGGCGCTGATTGTTCTCGATGAGCCGAACTCCAATCTCGACGATGCCGGTGAACTGGCGCTGATCAAGACCGTCAAGAGCATGAAAGCGCTGGGCAAGACGGTGATCCTGATCACCCACCGCCCGGGCATTCTGGCGGTGGCGGATCGCCTGCTGATCTTGCAGGACGGTCGAGTGCAGGCGGAAGGTCCGCGCGACAGCGTGCTGGCCGCATTGCAGGCTGCAACACGTGCGCCCAAGGCGAGTGCGCCGGTGTCTTCCAATGCCGTGGCCTTGTCGGCCTAGGTTTTATTTTTTCAATTTTTTTTGCTGAGCTTGTCATGGCTAATACAGAAGTGTTTCAAACTGCTAAATCTACTGTCATGGCACCTGCCGCGTCAGGTGTTACCGATGTTGTTGCCAAACCGCCGCCAGCATCACGACCAGGCCGAATCGGGCTGTGGGCGCTGGCCTTGGGGTTTGGCGGGTTCTTGTTGTGGGCCGGTCTGGCGCCACTTGACGAAGGGGTGCCTGGCCAGGGCATGGTCGCCATCGACACCAAAAGCAAGGCGGTGCAACACCTGTCAGGTGGCATCATCAAGCAGGTGCTGGTAACCGAGGGGCAGCGCGTCACGGAGGGCCAGGTCTTGATCAAGCTTGACGAGGCCGTCGCCCGCGCCAATTTTGAAACGATACGCCAGCGCTACATGGGTTTGCGTGCCATGGAAGGCCGTTTGCAGGCCGAGCAAAAAGGCTTGACCAAAATCACCTGGCACCCCGATTTGCGCGAAGCCATGAGTGATCCGCAAATTCGCCAGTTGGCCACGACGCAGGAGCAACTGTATGCGTCACGCCGCGAGAGCCTGCGCGCCGACCTGCAAGCCATTGAAGAGAGCATTCAGGGACAGCAAGGCCAGTTGCAGGCGTTTGCCGCCATCCTGACCAGCCGTCGCAGCCAGTTGGCACTGCTCGGCGAAGAGCTTAAAAATACCAGCGAACTGGTCAAGGAAGGCTACGCGCCGCGCAACCGGCAGCTTGAACTTCAGCGCATGGTGGCTGAGTCCAATGCGTCGATTGCCGAACTGACCGGCAACACCACCCGCACCCAACGGTCGATTGCCGAACTGCGCCAGCGCGCCATCGTGCGCCAGCAGGATTACCGCAAAGAGGTTGAATCGCAGCTTGCCGATGTCGGCCGCGAGGTCCAAGGTGACGGCGAAAAATTCCGCTCGGCCCGCGATGATCTGGGCCGCATCGAGATCAAGTCACCAGCCTCTGGGCAGGTCGTCGGCCTGGCGTTTCAGACCGTCGGCGGTGTGGTTGGACCGGGGCAGAAACTGATGGACATCGTGCCGTCAAGCCAATCCCTGTTGCTGGAAGCGCGGGTCGCGCCCAATTTGATTGACCGGGTGCATGCCGACTTGCCGGTGGATGTGCGGTTCTCGTCATTTGCCAATTCACCGCAACTGGTGGTGGCCGGCAAGGTGGTGTCGGTATCAGCCGATTTGTTGATTGACCCCCATTCGGGCCTGGGTTATTACCTCGCACGGGTTGCCGTGACCCCGGAGGGTCTGAAAAAACTCGGGTCACGGCAGATGCATCCGGGCATGCCGGTGGAGGTGATTTTCATCACCGGCGAGCGGTCCTTGCTGACCTACTTGCTGCACCCATTGACCAAACGCATGGCTGCGTCCATGAAAGAGGAGTGAAATCATGAAAAAACAGCGTACAACACAGCACGCCGGGCATGGTGCGGCGCTTCGTCTGACCTGGGTCGGTGGCATTTTGCTGAGTTATTGTCTGGCGGCCTGGCCACTCGATTTGTTGCAGGCCTATGAGGCAGCGCAGCGCAATGACCCGGCCATCAAGACCTCGCGTGCCAATGCCGAAGCCGGTCGCGAGCGGCTGCCGCAGGCCCTGTCGCAGTTGCTGCCGAGTGTGTCGTTGAGCGCCACGCGCAATAAAAACGAACTTGATCGCAACAACATTGCCACCGGTGCCGACCTGCCGCTTCAGACGTATTTGAGCGGCACGGCCAACTTCTCGGCCCGCCAGCCGCTGTATCGTCCGGCCTTGATCGCCGGATACCGGCAAGCCGCAGCGCAAGTCGATGATGTCAACGCCAGTTTGCAGCGTGATGAGCAAAACCTGGCGGTTCGGCTGGTTGGGGCTTACCTGGATGCAGTGGCAACCGGCGATCAACTGGCTTTGGTGGTGGCCCAGCGTGTTTTTTACACCGCCCAGCTCGACTCGGCGCGCAAGTCGTTTTTGGGAGGTGCCGGCACCCGTACCGATGTTGATGAAGTGCTGGCGCGGCTCGATTTGATCAAGGCGCATGAACTCGAAGCACAGCAGAATGTCGGCTTTGCCCGGCGCCAGTTGCAGGTGCTGGTGGGCGAACCGGTGGCCCAATTGGCCGAGCTGAATCCAGCCAGACTGGTGTTGTCCTTGCCCGACCCGGACAGTGCCGAGCACTGGATTGAACGGGCAACGCAAAACAGCCCTGAAATGCGCATGTTGAAAGCGCGGCTGGAAGCGGCTGAACAAGCCATCAAGAAGGCCCAGGCTGGTCATTACCCGACGCTCGACGGTGTTGTGCAGTGGTCTTACGGCGATCAGGAAAACATCAATCTGCTGAACTCGCGCTCCAAAACCACTTCGGTCGGCCTGCAATTGAGCGTGCCTCTGTACGCTGGCGGTTATGTCAGTTCCACGGTTCGGCAGGCGCTGGCAGAGCGTGCCGGCATCGAGCAGCAGCTTGAGTCGGTGCGGCTGGATCTGGGGGTGCGGGTGCACAAGGAATACCGGGGCATCACCGAAGGCATTCTCAAGGTTCGGGCGCTGGAGCAGGCGGTGCGCTCGGCTGATCAGTTGGTCTTATCAAACCAGAAGTCGTTTGCGGCGGGCAGCCGCACCGTGGTGGATATTTTGAACGCTGAGCAGCAACGCACGGTGGCCTTGCGCGATCTGGCTCAGGAAAGGTATGTGTATCTGATGTCGCGCATCAAGTTGCTGGCGCTGGTCGATGCGGTCAGTCCGCAAGCAATGGCTGAATTGAATGCGCCGTTTGCCAATTCTCAGCCTGGCAGCAGCATCAATTGATCAGATAGTTGTCTTGCGTGTCGATGTCCTGCGCATCGATCATGGCGTCAAAGGCGGCCCGGCTGGCCAGCGCCGCGCTGGTGTAGGGAATCAGCGGCTTGTCGAGCGGGCGCAGTTTGTGGCGGCGCAGACTGCGCAGTTGCTGCGACTGTTCCATGGTGTGCAACACGCGCTGTGGCTCCATCATCAGACTGAAAGGATTGAGGGCTTCGAGAGTGCTTGACATGGTGAACTCCTGCAGTGACAAACACGTTTTACGAACTGCAAAACGCTGAAATGAACTGTATCCCAGTACCAATCAAAGCTGAAGTCGGCATTTGGCTTGATCTTATGTCAGCGTTTGCCTGACAGTGTGTCAGCCCGGCGTGCGGCTGCTCCGGCATGGCCGCCATGCTTGTGTCAAGTCACAGCAGCCGCACCTTGACGCTTTTGCCCTTGACCCGACCGGCATTGAGCTTGTCCATCGCCTGTTGGGCAATGCCGCGTTCGACAGCACAAAAGGTGGTGAACTCGGTGACCTGAATCTTGCCAATTTGCGCCCGGCTGTAGCCGACATCGGCGGTGAGGGCACCCAGCACGTCGCCGGGGCGGATTTTTTCTTTGCGCCCACCCAGGATTTGCAGCGTCACCATGGGCGGCAGCAACGGCCCGGCGCCGGTTGGCGCCAGCGCCTCAAGCGGCTGCCAGACGGATTCAAGCTGCTGGTATTGCTCGATTTTGCCGACTGCGCCCATTTCATGCATGGCCGCCAGGCTGAGTGCCAGGCCGGTTTCGCCAGCGCGACCGGTGCGCCCAATGCGGTGCACATGCACCTCGGGGTCGGGCGTGATATCGACATTGATGACCGCCGACAGTTCCTTGATGTCAATGCCGCGCGATGCCACATCGGTGGCCACCAGAATCGAGATGCTGCGGTTGGCAAACTGGGCCAGCACCTGATCCCGCTCGCGCTGCTCCAGCTCGCCATACAGCGCCAGCGCGCTAAAACCCTGCTGCTGCAAATACACCACCAACTCCTTGCATTGCTGCTTGGTGTTGCAAAACGCCAGCGTGCTGACCGGGCGAAAATGGTTCAGCAGCCGTGCCACCGTCTCGAACCGGTTGCCACGCGTGACTTCATAAAAACGCTGTTCAATCAGGCTCTGAACGGTGCCGGATGCCACCTTGATCTGCACCGGCTCGCGCATGAACTGGCTGGCCAGCCGGGCGATGCCTTCGGGAAAGGTGGCCGAGAACAGCAGGGTTTGCCGCTGTGGCGGGCATTGTCGGGTGACGCTGGCAATGTCATCAAAAAAACCCATGTCGAGCATCCGGTCGGCTTCGTCAAGCACCAGGGTGTTGAGGGCATCAAGCGCCAGATAGCCGCGCGCCAGGTGGTCCATCACCCGCCCGGGGGTTCCTACCGCAATGTGCGCGCCGTTTTCCAGGCTGGCGCGCTGGCCGCGCAGGGCCACGCCACCGCACAGGGTCACCACCTTGATGTTGTCCAAGGCGCGCGCCAGACGGCGAATTTCGACCGTCACCTGGTCGGCGAGTTCCCGCGTCGGGCACAGCACCAGGGCTTGGACCGCAAAGCGGCGCGGATTGAGCCGCTCCAGCAGCGCCAGGCCAAAGGCGGCGGTTTTGCCGCTGCCGGTTTCGGCCTGGGCAATCAGGTCGGTGCCGGCCAGCGCTGCCGGCAGGCTCAGGGCCTGAATCGGGGTCATTGCCAGATAGCCCAGTTGGGTCAGGTTGTCCAGCGTGGCCGGGTTCAGCGGCAGCGTGCTGAACGGGATAGGGGTGCTATTTGTCATCGCCGGATTATCCCTGCCGTGCCGGTCGGCCCGGAGGCGTTGGCTTATTGGGCAAAATACCGGTTGTGCAACCATGTCCGGTCGTCAAAATAGGAGAAGTTTTATGCGTTCCATCCTGAAGTCCCTGATGTTGGCCAGCGCCTTGCTGGCCGGCTGTGGCAGCCCGGTGGTCAACCCGGTGAGCGGGCAGGCCGAACGTTCAGTGATGAGCGAGCCGGCGGAAATTGCCACCGGCGCCAAAGCGCACCAGCAGGTGCTGCAAGAGTATGGCTTGTTGCCAGACCCGAAATTGCAGGCTTACGTGAACAACCTGGGGCAGCGTCTGGCCAAGCTGTCGCACCGGCAGCAGTTGCAATGGCATTTCAGCCTGCTCGACAGCCCCGAGATCAACGCTTTTGCGCTGCCGGGCGGCTATGTGTACATCACCCGGGGCATCATGGCCTATCTGCAAAATGAGGCCGAACTGGCCGGCGTGATCGGGCATGAGATTGGCCACGTCACGGCGCGCCACGGTGCCCAGCGCGCCACCCGCCAGCAGGATGCCGGCCTGGGCGTGCTGGCCGCCACGGTGCTCGGCGCGGTGCTGGAGCAGCAAGGCGTGGCCGGTGCCGGGCAATTGGCCAGCGATGTGTCGCAAACCGCCGCAGCCGGTTACATCGCCTCCTACGGGCGCGATCAGGAGTTGCAGGCTGACAGTCTGGGTGCCGAGTATCTGGCGCGCAATGCCTACAACCCGCGCAACATGATCCAGGTGATCAACACCCTAAAAAACCAGGAGCGTTTTGCCGCCGACCAGGCGCGGGCGGGCGGGCGGGCGGCACCGGCGCCCAACACCTGGCTGGCTTCGCACCCCAGCAATGACCAGCGGCTGCAAATGATCACCCAGTTGGCGGCCCAGTACCAGGGCAAGTACGGTGATGAAGGCCGCGAGCGCTACCTGCAGGCGACGGCCGGCATGGCGTTTGGCGAAAGTGCCGCGCAGGGCCTGACGCGCGGCGCGGACTTTTATCACCCGGCGCTGGGCATTGCCCTGAGCGCCCCGGCGGGCTGGCGCATCCAGAACGACACCGAGCAACTCGCCGTGGTCAGTGCATCCGGCGATGCCGCCTTGCTGATCGCAGTGGCCCCCGGCAAAGCCGGCAAGACGCACGACGAGATCATCCGCAACCTGCTCAAGCCCAGCGAGGGCCGTACCGAGCGCCTCAATCTCAACAGCCTGACCGCCACCCGCTTTGTCGGCAAGCGCAACAACGCCCAGGGGCAGGCGCAGGCGCTTGACGCGATGCTGGTGAGCGGGCCGACCGGGGCGGTTTTTATCCTGTCGCCGGCTGCCAAGAATGCCGCGACGCTGCAGGCCGCAGCGGCCCCGTTGAGCCAGGCCAGAAGCAGTTTTCGCGCGCTGACACCGGTTGACCGGGCTGCCGCCCGTCCCTGGCGCTTGACAACCGTGCCATTTCCGGTCGGCGGGTTTGCCCAACTGGCCAGAACCTCGGTGCTGCCGATGCCGGAGCCGCAACTGCGGCTGATCAACGGGTTTTATGCCGGTGGCCAGCCGGCTGTCGGCCAACCGGTGAAGGTGGTTGAATGATGGATGCTATTTTAGTTATAGCTATCAGCGCTTGCCCCATAAGGGCTGGAGGCCATTTTTGCATATAAAAGCAAGCAGGCAGGCAACGCTGTGGCCTGATGGCGGCAAGAACCGCGAACTGGCTATAGTGCAGCACCTCCGTTTTTTGAAAACTTTCCATGCGCATCTGGCAACAACCGATTTTTGTCGAGGCTTTGACGGCTTTCAGCGCCGACTCGGCGGTCAGCCACCTGGGCATCGAGTTTCTGGAAGTGGGCGACGACTTCATCCGCGCCCGGGTACCGGTTGATGCGCGCACCCGCCAGCCTTTTGGTCTGCTGCATGGCGGCGTCAGCGTGGTGCTTGCCGAGACGCTTGGCTCTTGTGCTGCCAACTTTGCCTGTCCGCCCGGCTATCAGGCAGTGGGGCTGGAGATCAATGCCAACCACCTCAAAGGCGTCACCAGCGGCTGGGTGACCGGCACCACCCGGCCAGTTCATCTTGGCCGCAGCACCCAGGTCTGGCAAATTGAACTGCGCAACGACGCGCAAGAACTAACCTGCCTGTCGCGCATCACCATGGCGGTGCTGGCAGCCAAAATGGCCGGCGCACGTCAATGGCTGCGCTGATCCTGCAAAAGAAAACCCGGCACATGCGTCCGGGTTTTTTCCACGAGTACGTGGCACGCCAAGCGTGAGGCAACCGCCCGATGGCAATATTGCGCTTTATGCCGGGCGGGGACTTGCGATAAATCAAAAATCTGCAAAATCACGCAAAAAACACTTGCGCTTTTTCAAAGCAACTGGTCGATCAACTGCTGGCTTGGCCGCGGGATCACCACCCTGGACACCAAAAATCCCTTGTCGCTGGCGATTGCGGCACCGGCATCGGTGGCGGCGCTCACATCCGCCACCTCACCGGTCAGCACCACATAGCTTTTGCCACCAATGCCAAAGGCCAGATGCATGCGGATCGGCTCGACCGAGGCGGCCTTGACCGCAGCGTCAGTGGCCTCGATGGTGGCGCAGACCGAGTAGGTCTCGATCACGCCGATGGCCCGGACCTGCTCGATATGCGTGCCGCCACTGATGGCTGGCAGCACCGACGGGTGCACGTTGGCAATGACAAAGCTGTCCACCACCACATCCGGGCACAGTTCGATGCCGGCTGCCACCGACTGGTTGACGGCCGCCACATCACCGCCAATCATGACGATGTACTTGCCGGGGCAAATGCTTTTGGCTATCAAAATCTCGACATTGGCGGTTTTGGCCATGGCGTCGGCGGCGCCAATGCCTTGGGCGATGCTGGTGAATTCAACCAGTCCGATGGCGTGGTGGTTCATGGTTTTCTTTCAGGCGGCAAAGGTGATGGACTGGCTTGAGACGGCGGTGACCTGGCCGCTGATGCTGGCGTGCAGCCGGGCGCCCAGTGCATCGGGCGGGATTTCGGCCAGCAGTTGGCCGCGCTGAACCTGATCGCCGACCTGCACCACTGGCAGGGCGGCCGCACCGATGTGCTGGCGCAGCTTCAGCACCACCGTTGACGGGCAGTATTCAGACTCGTCGAGCGGGGCTTTTTTGTTGTAGGGTGCGATGCCCAGCCGTGTTATCAGGCGCGAAGTGGGCACCAGCCGGTGCTCGGCCATTGGATCGAGTGGCCGCAAATCGCCAACATAGCGCGCGCCCTCGGCACGGAACTTTTCCTTCAGCGCGATATTGATGCGCATCGGCGAAATATCCACCGGGCAAGCCCATTGTTCGCAAATCGCGCACTCCGAGCAGGTCAGCGCCGACAACAGCACCGAGGGCTTTCCGATGTCGCGGTAGTTGGCACTGCGCACAATCAGCGCCGGGTGCAATTCATGGCCAATCAAATGGCGCGGGCACAGTTCGGTGCACAGGTTGCATTGTTCGCACACCGCCCGGGCGGTCGCCATGATGTCTTGCATCGGCTGGCGATGACGGCGGATCACGATATGGTCTTCGGGCAGCACGATGATGCCAGCGGTGGTTTTGGTGACCGGCTGGTCGATGCTGTCGAGCAGCTTGCCCATCATCGGGCCGCCATTGACAAAAAACGGTCTGGCGGTGGTGATGCGGCCGGCCCGGGCAATCACCTCGCGCAGCGCGGTGCCAATCGGTACCGTCACCGTGACCGGGTCGGACACCGCGCCCGAGATGGTCAGCGTGCGGTCCACCACCGGCACGTTCTGATCGACGGCACGCGCCAGGTTGATCAGCGTCAACACGTTGTTGACTGCCACTCCGACATCTTTGGGCAGTGCGGCGGGCGGCACGCGCCGGCCGGTGGCCATCCAGATGGTGATGACCTCATCCCCCGCCGGGTAAATGTCCTTGAGGATGTGGATGCGCATGTTGGCGGCCAGCAGCGGCTGCACGGCGGCAATCGCCTCGACGTACTTGGCCTTGAAGGCAATGATGCCCTCGCGCGCGCCGACCGCCTGCATTGCCAGTTGCAGGCCGCGCACCAGTTGCGGCGCGTATTTGACGGCCAGTTGCTGATCGACCTTGAGCAGCGGCTCACATTCGGCCCCGTTAACCAGGTAAATCTCGGCTGGACTCAACAGCTTGACATGGGTCGGAAAACCGGCCCCGCCGGAGCCGACGACTCCGGCTTCGCGGGCCTTGGTGGCAATCTGGTTCATGCTTTCTTTCTGATTCCGGGCTGGCCGAGAAACAACGCCAGGTCTGGCTCCGGGCGGCCCAGCACTTTTTCGCTGACCATGCCGCCCAGGCGCTCGGCGGCCAGGCGACCGGCATCAATGGCGGCACGGCATGAGCCGATGTCGCCCTCCACCACCAGCGTGATCAGCCCTGGGCGGGTGGTGATCTGCGTGGTCAGGCGCACGCTGGCAGCCTTGAGCATGGCATCGGCAGCTTCAATGCCGGCCACCAGGCCCCTGACTTCCAGCAAACCGCAGGCGTTGTTCATCTCAGTACGCCAGCGGTTGCGCCGCAATGTCGGCCACGCTGCGGGCAAACGCCGCGCAGGCGGCGCGACAGGCGGCCTGCGAACCCTGCAAATAAGCGCCGGAATAGTTGGTGGGCGACGGCGGGCGCACATAGCCGGCCAGCCGCACCTCGGCGGCTTTCAGCGCGGCATCCAGTCCGACGGCGGCCTCCAGCGGTGGCGCCACCAGGTAGGCCAGCGCATCGCCTTCCCGGATGCCCGCCACTTCGGCCAGATAGGAGCCGCAGCGGGTCACCACATGGGCCAGAAAGGCCACCGTATGCGCGTCATTGGCCCACTGAAAAGCCGCACCCTCACGCAGATTCGCCAGCGCCGCATCCAGCCCCGAGCGCACCTCGGCGGGTGACGGGCCAGCCAGCATCAGGATCACCTCGCCGGCCGTGCCCGACGGGCCGTGCTTGGCGCCCGCATACAGCGAACTGCCAAACACCACCCGCACATTGGCCTGCTTGGTGGCTTCATCGGCGGCGATGTAGGCCACATCGTCCGAGTCGGCGGTGAACAAGCCCAGGCTGAACACGCTGTCGTCGAGCTTGAGTTCTTTTTTGAAATCCTCCTGCAGCGACGAGATCAGTCGCACCGCGCAGACCGAGACCGGGATTTTGTCAAAGGTGGGCATGGTTGATTTCAGGTGAGGATGAAATGGGAGGCGACTGCCATGACTTTAACGTGACCCCCACCCCGTTCGTGGTGAGCTTGTCGAACCACCAGCTTGGTCACCGGCCCTTCGACAAGCTCAGCGTCAAATTGTGCTCTGACCCCGATGGTGTGCGCTGTCGTCATGATGTTTCTGGCTTGTTTTAATGGTGTTTTATGCCTCCAGCCCTTATGCAGAAAGCGCTGATAGCTATATAAATAATAGCATACGTGGGTTGGTGGCGATCGCTTCATGCGAACCACCGGGTTGAAGTTGAAAGCCATCATGAATCACGTGCAGCCATTTTTTTGCCCAGCGCGATGCCGCTTGCCTGCTCTTTGAGCATGCGTGCGGCCAGTTCGGCGATCACGGCGGCGGCTTCAATTGGTGGCGTGCCGCCGCGATGGATGTTGGAAATGCAGGTGCGCTCGGCTTCTACCGTCTGGCGGGTGGGCTTATAGACCATGTAACACGACAGGCTCTCCGACTGGCCCAGGCCGGGGCGCTCGCCAATCAGCAGGATCACCACCTTGGCCTGCAACAGTTGACCGATCTGGTCTTCGACCTTGACGCGGCCAAAACGCACAAACAGCGGTGTGCCAGCCTTGAGCTGCAGCGACTCCAGCCCGCGAATCAGCGGCGGCACGATGTCATCAAAATTGGCGGTGGTGGCCTCGGTCGATAGGCCATCCGAGATCAGTAACTGAACGTCAGGGGCCTGGATGCACTGGGTTTTGACAATCTCCAGCCCTTTGGCGCTAAGCACCCGGCCCAGATCGGGGCGGGTCAGGTACTGGCCTTTTTCATTGATTTCGGTCTGCACCTCCAGCAGCCCGGCGCGTTGCACCCATTCGGGCGAAATTTCGCTGAGCACGGTTTCCTTTGAGCGCGCGTGGTCGGCCAGAAAGCGCAGCAGCGACTGGGTACGCGGGCGCGGGCCGCTGCGGCCAGCACAGACACGGGCACGGGTGCTGCGGCGCAGTTCGGTTAGCACATCGGCGCTTTTGGGGTCAGCCACACCAATCCAGGTGCGCGCCTCCTCGCGACCCAGGTCGGGCAATTCACCCGGCACGGGGATCTCGGCAGGGGTTGATGTGACAGGGGTTTGTTCCAGCTCGCGCATCACGGCGCGAACAATCTCGGCAATCTGGGCTTCGTTCATGGTACGTTCCAGTCAGAAAAACAGCGAAGGGTCACCGGCGGCACGGGTCAGCTTGCCACTTGCCATCAGGCCACGGGCTTCCAGCCAGTGTTCAAACTCCGGCGCTGGCCGCAGCCCCAGCGTTTGGCGCACCGTGGCAATGTCGTGGAACGAACAGGTCTGGTAATTGAGCATGATGTCGTCGCCCATCGGCATGGCAATGACAAAGTTGCAACCGGCGCTGGCCAGCAGCATCACCAGGCTTTCGTTGGAGTTCTGGTCGGCATCGGCATGGTTGGTGTAGCAGCAGTCGCAGCCCATCGAAATGCCCGACAGCTTGCCCATGAAGTGGTCTTCCAGCGCGGCGCGCAAAATCTCGCGGCTGTTGTAGAGGTACTCAGGGCCAATAAAGCCGACCACGGTGTTGACGATAAAGGGCGCATAGTGCCGCGCCAAGCCGTAGTTGCGCGCCTCCATCGTGACCTGGTCGGCACCAAAGTGGGCGTTGGCCGACAGCGCCGAGCCCTGGCCGGTCTCGAAATACAGGCAGTTGCCGCCGGCTACGCGCGAATAATGCCGCCCGACCTCAGCCGCTTCATCGAGCATGGCAAGCGTTATGCCAAATTCTTTCAAACCTTTTTCGCTGCCGCAAATGCTCTGGAACAACAGGCCAATCGGTGCGCCCTTGCGTACCGCTTCCATCTGCGTGCTGATGTGCGCCAGCACGCAGCCCTGTGTCGGAATCTGGTGTTTCTCGATCACCTCATAGACCTGATGCAGGATGCGCGTGACCGACTCGACGTTGTCGGTCACCGGGTTCACCCCGATCAGCGCGTCGCCCGAGCCATACGACAGGCCCTCGTAAATTTGCGCCGAGATGCTGCGAATGTCGTCGCGCGTGTCGTTGGGCTGCAGCCGGCTGCCAAAACGCCCGGGCAGGCCCATTGTGGTGTTGGCCTTGGTCACCACCGGCAGCAGCTTGGCACCGTAAATCAAGTCGCCGTTCGAGCAAATTTTGGCGACAGCCGCCACCATTTCAGAGGTCAGGCCCTTGCGCAACACTTCCAGCTCTTCGGGCGTGGTGCAGTCGCCCAGCAGGTATTCGCGCAACTGGCCCACGCTCCAGTGTTTGATGCGCTGGTAGACCGCTTCGTTGACATTGTCCTGAATCAGGCGCGTGACGCAGTCTTCTTCATACGGCACCACCGGGTTGTTGCGCAAGTCAGACAGCAGCAGTTCTGACAGCACCTGCTTGGCGGCAACGCGTTCACGCGCGTCCTGCGCGGCAATGCCGGCCAGCCGGTCGCCGGAGCGCGCCTCGTTGGCTTTGGCCAGCACATCTTTCACACCTTTGAAGGTGTAGCCGTGTCCAAACAATCGGGTTGAAAGCATCATGTTGGGTTGTCCTTCAATGGGGAAAGGCCAGCGACTTGACGGTGACCGGAATCGTGCCGCCACTGAAGCAACTGTTGCCAATATCCAGGTAGTCGCCGGCGCGGGTAAACACCTCATCGATGATCAGCAATTCGCGCCCCGGCACCAGGCGAAACAGTTCCAGACCGAGTGCCTTGCCGACATCCTGCGAGGTCACGGCCACCAGCGGATGGGTGCTGCCGGGGTGCGCCCTGGCAAAACTCTGCAGTTCCAGTGCCGCTTGCCAAACGGTCTGGCAGGTGACCGGAATATCGTCGGGCAGCGCCAGCGCATAGACATCGCCGACGGCATCAAGGTCATGGCCTTTGACCGCCTCCTGCCAGGCCTTGCTCAAGGCACCGGACCGAAACTCGCGCCAGCGCAGGCGCGGGTGCAGCACCGGCATGTTGCGCAAGGGCGCACCCTGGTACTTGTTCCAGACTGTGCTGCCCGACAGCGTCAAGGTGTGGGCACCGGCGCCAATCACCGTAGCGCGCAGGGTTTGTGCAGGCGCGTGCACCGGAAAATTGCCCTCGGCCAGTTGCCGCCCCAGTGCCTGCGCCAGCAGCGGGCCAATGTCGCCAAACCGGTATGGCGACTCGGTCGATGGGCGCAGCAGGCATTCGCCGACACCGCCCGAGATAAACACCGCATCAAAACGGTAGGCCTGCAGCAAGGCATCGGTCATCAACAGTTGCCGAGCCAGGCCAGAGGGGCGATTGAGCATGACTTCAATGATCAATGCCGCCATGCGCTCGGCCACTTTTTGCAAGTCATCGGTTGACAGTTGCGCAGCCGTGCGGTTTGCGCCAAACAGCTCGCGCAGGATCAATGCTGCCGGTGCGTGCACCGTGCTGACCTGCCCAATGCCATCGGTTTGCAGCAAATGTCCGCCGACATTCAGGCAGGCGGTATCCAGCACCCGGCCACCTTCAAAAACCACGTAGTTCGAAGTGCCGCCACCGACATCGATATTGAGCACGCGCGCCGCATTTTTTTCGGAATAGGCCCCGGCACCTGAGCCGCGCCCGGCAATCACCGACTCCAGATGTGGCCCGGCTGTGGCGACGACAAAATCACCTAACCCGGCTGCCAGCGACATCACGGTGTCGCGCGCATTGCGCAGCTTGGAGGTCTCGCCGGTGATGATGATCGCGCCCGATTCCACCCCCGGCACCGTCAACCCGGCCAATTCGTATTGTTGGCGAATAAAGACATCGAGCGCGTGCACATCCACCTGACCATCGGCGACAAATGGCGTAAAAATGACCGGACTGACATACAGGATATCGCGCCGCGAAAACTCATGGTGCGGCACGCTGGTGGGGCCTGCGGTATTGACAATCTCCAGCTCGGAAAAAATCACCTGCGACGTGGTGGTGCCCAGGTCGATGCCGATGCTGCGGATGCAACGCGCGTTCATGCCAGCGGCCTTGGCCTGTCAGAGCCATTTCCACCAGCGCTGCGGCAGGTATCGCAAGCCATGGCGTTCAGACAATCCGGAAGTTATCGACCAGCACACAGCGGCGCTGGCGCACAAAAGTGCGCGCCGATGTCACCCCTTCGCCAATCGGGGTGGTGATGGTCATGCTGGTCCAGCCCTCGCCACCAAAACCCAGGCCCGCCAGACACGGCCCGTTTTTGACGAAGATGCTGGTGTTGATGGCGTTGGCCATGTGGTCAAGATGGTCCAGATTGCGCGAATGCATGGCGGCGGTGTGCTTGCAGTTGCCCTCCAGCTTGACGGCCAGATCAATCGCTTCACCCACATCGGCCACCCGGATCACCGGCAAAACCGGCATCATCAGCTCGGTCACCGCAAACGGATGATCTGGCGCGGTCTCGACAAACAGCAGCCGGGTGTCCTCGGGCACCGTCAGGCCAATGGCGGAGGCAATCCTGGCGGCATCGCGCCCCATCCATTCGCGCTTGACCGTGCCTTGGTTATCCAGGCCCACTTTGCCCAGCGCCAGTTCCAGCAGCCGCCTGGCCTGGTCGGCAGACAACTCCACCGCCTTGTGTTTCTTCATCTCCTCCTTGAGCCGGTCCGCCACCGAGGCCACCACGATGACTTCTTTTTCATCAACACAGATGATGTTGTTGTCAAACGAGGCACCCCAGACAATGTCGCGGGCGGCTTTCTCGATATTGGCAGATGCATCGACCACCACCGGCGGGTTGCCGGCACCTGCCGCGATCAGGCGCTTGTCGGTGTGTTTGCGGGCTTCTTCCACCACCGCTTCGCCACCCGTGACCGTCAGCAGGTGGATGCCGGGATAGCTGAACAAGGCTTGTGCAGTGGCAATATTGGGCTGCGCCACCGTGGTGATCACATGGCGTGGCCCGCCGGCCGCCAGCACCGCTTCGTTAAGCAAAGTAATGGCACGCTGCGACACGCCTTTGGCAGCCGGGTGCGGCGCAAACACCACGGTGTTGCCCGCCGCAATCATGCTGATGGCGTTGTTGATGATCGTCGCTGCCGGATTGGTGGACGGGGTAACGGAAGCCACCACACCCCAGGCGGCGTTTTCCATTAGCGTCAGACCATGATCACCCGACAACACCGTCGGCACCAGGCACTCCACGCCCGGCGTGTGCAGCGCTTGCGCCACATTTTTAACAAACTTGTCGGCCACCCGGCCCATGCCGGTCTCGGCCACGGCCAGTTCGGCGAGTTCCTGCGCGTGCCGCTCGCCCGCCTGGCGGATGGCCGCCACCACCCGGCTGCGCATCGCCACGCTGCGCATTTGCCGGTATGCCTTATCGGCCTCGGCCACCGCATCATCAAGCGTCGCAAAAACACCCATGGGCAATGGCGGCAGGGGCGCGGCGCTCGCAGCCCTGGCTGGCACGGCCACCGCCATGCCGTCAGCGCTGCGCTCCATCGACTGCACCACCGCCTTGACAATGCGCTCAATGTCTGCATTCCCAATGTTCACGGGTATCTCCTGCCGTTATTTCCGATAAGTGACCTGGTCTTCGATGACCACCTGATCGACGATGCCGATGACGCTGAGATCAATTGGCAAGTCGCCGCCATTGGCCTTGCGGGCCGAACTGCCGGTGACCACCAGCACCCATTCGCCGTTGCCTGCACCCACGCTGTCGGCCGCCACATGCCGTGCGCCCGAGGGGCACTGTATCGGGCCATCGAAAACCAGGATGCCGTGCAGCAGTGCGTCTGTGATCTGGGAATAATCCTTCATCCTGTTGACTTGAAAACGGGAGAGCTGCAAGACGCGACGAAAGTCCAAAGTGAACTCCAAAAGACCTTTGATCGGGTGGAGATTGTTGTGAAAGAAGCGGGTTTGGGTGAGCGTAGTCAGGCCGCAGTACGAAAGGCCAAGAGACTTGTTCCATCTTGGGTCGCCTCGGTTAATCAGTGGCACGAGATGCTCAAGAATTGTCTGTCCGACATGAAGCTTACGGCGGCTGTTTTGGCTCTGTTCCATAACGTACTGATCCCGCTGCTGTATCTGCAAAGAGTCATCGGCCAAACACGCGATACAGAGCGGCGTAAAGAGTTGCAGAAAGTCCAGGAAAAACTTCACGGTGTTTTTATGGAGTCTACAGGAATATGGCAAGCCTTACCCGCTGAACTTCGCCGATCCTTGCTGGCTGTCGCTCAGGACTGCGTGGATCTCTTCCAGCGATCAACCGGGTGCGTGGAAGGCCGTAACG
>CAIQOO010000175.1 GCA_903873485.1 uncultured beta proteobacterium
GTTGCTGTCGAGTTCACGACGCACGACATCGAGTGAGTCAGGTCGGCAGAGAGTTAGTTTGATTTGGTTTTGCTGGTGCATAGACGCAGCATAAACAAAATTTACGATTTTGTCCAGAACTATTTGAGGGTACAGGGCAGCACTAGCCCTCGTAGAACGTGCGCAAGCAGCTATTAATAACATAGCAACTCGTAACCATCTGACAAGTCAGACCCAGCGTCACCCGTTCAAAACCAGCAAATCAAAGCCAGTTCAGCCATCAATCCAGCAGGATCAATCGTCGAGCAAGGTTTGGAGAAACGGCAACCGAACGGCAACCAGAGTGATGTAGAAAGCCAGAAAGAAGAAAGAACTTAGAGCATTTCTACTCTAAGTCCTTGATTCATATGGTGCGGCTGGCAGGAATTGAACCCACGACCCCTTGGTTCGTAGCCAAGTACTCTATCCAACTGAGCTACAGCCGCAAAACTGGGATTCTATCATTGAAAAACGGGTGATAAAAATCGATCGTGGACTCAACGCAGGATAAATTTGTTCTCCTTGTAAATCATTGATTTAAAGGGGATGGCTTCCAATTTGCCATCAAGCACTCCGGCAAATGCCAACAAGTCGTTACGCTGGTTTTGCAGTGCAACGCGCACTGGGTGGATGCGCTTGGGGTCCAGGTGTTCGCGGGCCAGCAACTCAGTGATGACGAAATCGAAGAGTTCAACCCGGATCGCCAAACTGGGACCGGCCAACGCCAACACGTCACGCCCGAGCCACTGGGTGAGCGTTTTCACATCCCGCGCCAAAGTGTGCGCTTGCGCCTCAAGTGCCAGCGCTTGGCTCATCATGACTTCATGGTCTTGCCCGTGCTGGAGTCCTTTGGTCCCTTTATCCTGGATCTTTTGCCTCCCTGTGGTGGCACCATTGGCCATTTTGATCAGCGTATTGCTCAGATCCTCACAAAGATGCTGGATGTGAAACACATCGCCATGGCAGCGCTTGTCCTTCCATATCAGCTTGAAGCCAGCACGCAGTCCGGTGCCGGCATCGGCAATGGCGTAGTCCGGATTGAACCCTTGATCCTTGGCGTACATGTGGTGAATAGCCCAGGTTTCAGAATCTCTTTGAGGTTCAGCGGCCAAGAGGAAGCAGTAGGTCGAGCGGGCATCAATACCCGCGAGTACCGGCTGATTGCAGTGAAAAATTTCATCAAGCAAGGCATGGCGAATGGCCGAGAGCTTTTGCTCTTTGTTGATGGTGCCCGCACGCTCAATGGCCACCTGATGCAGGTTGTGAACACTGCCCTCGCTAATGGAGACTCCCAGCAAGTCGCGCATGAGTTCCACCACGCCACGGTAGGAGCTGTGACAGATGAGAGTGAGCGATACAGTGAGTTGGTTTAACCAGGTCTTGGTCACGGGGAAGTTAAACAGCACTGTATCGTCTGGAGCGGTCGCAGCAAAGGCATCGTTCAGGGCGACCTGGGCTTTATCCTTTTGTTGATAGACAAACTTGCGACTGACTTCGTGCTGCGCCGCCAGACGGCTGATGTTGGCTTCGTTAGACATTGCCATGATCGCCAGGTCAATGCGTTGTTGAAAGGGAAGTTTGGCTGCCGGAAAAGTTGTTGATGTCATGCCACTATGCCGCAAAAAAAGGAGGCAATGAGTATCGACGGGTTGGTGATGGATGAGAAAACTTTGAGCAACCGCAGACGAAATATAGGCAAGGTGCATTTATGCATATTTCGGTATATGAAACGACTTTCTTACGCATCGGCCTGAACAAGTGTTACCCGGTTTTGAACCACGCCAGTTTCTTCAACTGGTACAAGGCTTCCAGCGCCTCTTTGGGGCTGAGTTCATCAGGATTTATGGCTCTAGCCCATATATCCACTGCGCTGACAGCTATAGATTCTGTAGCTGGCGCGGCAGCAAACAAATCGATCTGGGCCTGGTGCTGGCTGGCTTGCGCCTCCAGGGCTTGCAGCGTGTGGCGGGCCTGGTTGAGCACGGCGGCGGGCATGCCGGCCAGGCGTGCTACCTGGATGCCATAGCTTTTGCTGGCCGGCCCTGGCTGGATTTCATGCAAAAAGACGATGTCGCGGCCTGATTCTGCTGCGCTGACATGCACGTTGATGGCGGCATGGTGGCTGGCCGGAAACTCTGTCAGCTCAAAGTAATGGGTGGCAAACAGGGTGAAGCCTTGGGTTTTGTCGTGCAACTGGCTGGCGATGGCCGAGGCCAGCGCCAGACCGTCAAAGGTGCTGGTGCCGCGTCCTATTTCATCCATCAGCACCAGCGACTGGGGGGTGGCGGCATGCAGGATTTGTGCGGCTTCCAGCATCTCCAGCATGAAGGTGGATTGCGCGTTGGCCAGGTCGTCGGCGGCGCCAATGCGGGTGTGGATGGCATCCATTGGCCCGAGGCGGCAGCTTTTGGCCGGCACATAACTGCCCATGCTGGCCAGCAAGGTGATCAGCGCAATTTGCCGCATGTAGGTCGATTTGCCGCCCATGTTGGGGCCGGTGATGATCTGCATGCGCTGCTTTGGCCCCATGCGGGTGTCGTTGGCGATGAAGGTACCGGCGCTAAGCTGGTTCAGGCGCGCCTGCACCACCGGGTGGCGACCGGCTTCGATGGCGATGCAAGGCTCGCGGGCAAACTGCGGCATGTTCCAGTCCAGCGTCAGGCTGCGTTCAGTCAGGGCGCACAGGGCATCAAGGGCGGCCAGCGCACGCGCTAACCTGGCCAGCATCGGTACAAAAGCCTGCAACTGGTCGAGCACCTGGTCATACAGCCATTTTTCGCGCGCCAGGGCACGTTCCTGGGCGCTTAGCGCCTTGTCTTCAAAGGCTTTGAGTTCGGGGGTGATGAAGCGCTCGGCGTTTTTCAGGGTCTGGCGGCGGCGGTAGTCGGCGGGCACCTTGTCGATCTGGCCTTGCGTGACTTCAATGAAAAAACCATGCACCTTGTTGTACTGTACGCGCAGATTGGCGATGCCGGTGCGGGCCTTTTCGCGGGTTTCCAGCGCCAGCAGAAAGTCATCGCAATTGGTCTGGATGGCGC
The DNA here is from genome assembly GCA_903873485.1 of uncultured beta proteobacterium. GTDB lineage: Bacteria > Pseudomonadota > Gammaproteobacteria > Burkholderiales > Burkholderiaceae_C > Rhodoferax. Next base: position 3,057 of record CAIQOO010000175.1, read on the forward strand.
GCAGTTCGTCGAGTTCGGCACAGTAGCCGTTGGCAATCACGCCACCGTCGCGCACCAGCACCGCCGGCTCGGCAGCAATCGCTTGCCGGAGCAGTTCGGCGCAGCCCGGCGGCGGCTGCAAATCATTAGAAATATGAGTCAAATAGGCCTCTAGCCCATACAGGACGGGCGCTAGCAGCTCTGTTTTTTGTAGCGTTTGCTGCAGCCCCACCAGTTCGCGCGGGCGCACCTGGCGCAGCGCAATGCGGGCGGTGATGCGCTCCACGTCGGTGCTGCCCTTGAGCTGTTCGCGCAGTTTGGCCCAGGGGCCGGAGCCAGATGACGGGGCTGGGCCATGGCGCAGGGCGGCAATGGCGCGGTGGCGCGCTTGCGCCTCGGTGCGGTCGCGCCGGGGCGACAGCAGCCAGTTTTTCAGCAAACGGCTGCCCATGCCGGTCTGGCAGGTGTCAAGCAGCGAAAACAGCGTCGGGGCATCCTCGCCGCGCAGCGTCTGGGTCAGTTCCAGATTGCGCCGGGTGGTCGGCGGCAAGTCGATCAGGTCATCCGTGCGCTGCACTTGCACGCTTTGGATGTGGGTGAGCGCGCGGCCCTGGGTGTGCTCGGCGTAGTTCAGCAGCGCAGCGGCGGCGGCATGCGCCTGCAGCAGATCTTGCGCCTGCCAGGGCGCCAGGCTGGCCGCCTGCAAGTGGGCCAGCAGGGTGCGCTGACCCAGGGCAGCATCAAACTGCCAGTCGGGCCGTACCGACACCGACAGCGCTGGCACGGTTTGAATCGCGCGCAGCCGGGCCTCAAAAGCCGGTGTGGCCCCGGCGCTCAAGATCAGTTCGCCGGCGCCGACCCGCAGCACCCATTGGGTTAGGTCATCTGTGGCGCATTCGGCCAGATGCACGACGCCCTGCGTCAGATTCAGCCAGGCCAGGCCGCACTGGTTGCGCGTGCTCTGATGAATGCTGAGCAAAATCGCCTCGGTCTTGTCGCTGAGCAATTCCAGATCGGTCAGCGTGCCGGGGGTGACGACCCGCACCACCTTGCGCTCGACCGGGCCTTTGGCGGTGGCCACGTCGCCCACCTGCTCGCAAATTGCCACCGATTCGCCCAGCTTGATCAGCCGAGCCAGGTAGGTCTCGACGGCATGAAACGGCACGCCAGCCATCACCACCGGCTGGCCAGCGCTTTGCCCGCGCTGGGTCAGGGTGATGTTGAGCAGGCGCGCGGCTTTTTCGGCATCGGCAAAAAACAGTTCGTAAAAGTCGCCCATGCGGTAAAACAGCAGGGTGTCGGGGTGCTCCGCTTTGAGGCCCAGGTACTGCTGCATCATAGGGGTGTGCTTCTCAGCCTCTTGCAAGGCCTGGCTGGATTTGCTATTTTCTTTATTCATCAACAACTTGGCTTAATTTTGGTTTTTTCATGATTTGACGGCGGCGCCATCCAGCCTGCAAGGCGGAACGTGCCGACAGGATTATCAAGGGACCCTGGCGGAATGCGGCGGTGGCCATGTCGCATCAAAACGCATCGCGCAGCCGGTGGTACATCATGCCCAGCACCAGGCTGGGCATGCGCAGCAGCGGCCCGCCCGGGAACTTGTGATGCCGCAGGCTGGCAAACACATCAAAGCGCTCGGCCTGACCGGCCACCGCTTGCGCTACCAGTTGGCCGGCCAGGCCGGTCAGCGCCACACCATGACCGCTGAAGCCTTGCAGGTAATACAGGTTGTGCCCCAGGCGACCAAAGTCGGGCGCGCGGTTCATACTGATATCGACAAAGCCGCCCCACAAAAAATCGACGGGCACCAAGCTTAACTGCGGAAAAACTTTAGCCATGCGCTGCGCCATCAGGCGGCGCAAATTGGCCGGGGTTCGGGTTGAATAACTGACCCGCCCGCCAAACAACAGGCGGTGGTCGGCACTGAAGCGAAAGTAATCTAGGATGAAATTGTTGTCGCAGGCGGCGGCATTGGCGGGCATCAGTTCGCGGCATAGCGCAGCGTCCAGCGGGGCCGTGCCAATCATATAAGTGCCGACCGGCATGATGCGCGCGCTGATCTCCGGGGCCACTGCGCCAGCGTATTCGGACAGCGTGCAATTGCCCGCCAGCACACCAAAGCGCGCCGTGACGCTGCCGCTGGCGGTGTGGGCTTTCAGGCTGGCACCGCGATCAAGCCGGCGCACCGCAGACCCCTCAAAAATCTGCACGCCCAGCGCCTGCGCGGCGCGCGCCAGACCCAGGCCATATTTGAGCGGATGCAAATGCCCGGAAGTGGTATCGAACGCCGCTGCCTGGTAGATCGGGCTGCGAATGTGCCGCTGCACCCCGGCACCGGTGGCAAGTTCCGCCTGAAAACCATAGTCGCGCGCCATGCGGGCGACTTCTTGCTGCAAGACAGCGGCCTTGCGCGGCGAATCGGCCAGATGCAAATAGCCTTTGACCCAGTCGCAGTCGATCCCGAACTCACGGATACGCTGGTCGATCAACGCAATCGACTGCATCGACATATCCCAAACCAGCCGGGCCGGTACCAGGCCCAACTGGTGTTCAAACGGCTCCTGCCCGCTGGCATAGCCAACAATCGCCTGGCCACCGTTGCGCCCGGAGGCACCACTGCATACCCGGTCAGCCTCCAGCACCACCACCGAATAACCGCGACGCGCCAGCTCAATGGCCGCCGACAATCCGGCAAAACCGGCGCCCACCACCAGTACATCGGCTGCCATCGGCTGTTGCAGCGAAGGCAATAGGGCAGGGCGCGTGACACTGGCCTCGTAATAGCTGTTCTGGTTGAGCTGGGTGTCGGAATCAAGCAGCATGGCCAGCCTCATTCAAGCCAGCGCGTTTGGCCACCTGACCGCACAAGTAAGTCCAGACCAATGTGGCAGCAGCGCTGCTGGTCAGCTCGGCATGGTCGTAGGCTGGTGCCACCTCGACACAGTCCATGCCGATCATGTTCAGGCCGCTGAGTTCTTCCAGCAATGTCAACACCTGTGAACTGCTCAGGCCGCCGGGTTCGGGCGTGCCGGTGCCTGGCGCAAAGGCCGGGTCCAGACAGTCGATGTCGAGCGTCAGATAGCACGGTTGTTGGCCCAGGCGCTGGCGGATTTGCGCCACTACCGGCTGCAAGCCGATGCCGTCGAGTCCTCGCAGGCTGCGCGCAGTGAAAATCAGGCCACCCTGGTCTTGCACATATTGCCGGATAGGCCGCTCGCCGCTGGAGCGCAAACCGATCTGCACCACCTGCGCTAAGCTGACCAGCCCCTCTTGCATCGCCTCGTAAGTCCAGGTTCCGTGGCCAGAGGGTTCGCCAAAATGCTCGCGCCAGGTGTCACAGTGCGCATCAAAATGCAGCAGCGCCAGCGGGCCGTGCAAGGCGTGGGCGGCGCGCAGCAGCGGCAAGGTGACCGAATGGTCGCCGCCCAGAAAAACGCAATGGTGCTGCGCCATCAGGGCGGCTGCCTGGCGCTCAATCTGCTGGCGGATGTCGGGTAGCGGTGCGGCGTTGGGCAAGCGCATGTCCTGCCCGTCGCCGAGCAGCCCCAGTGGCGTGACCTCGAAATAGGGGTGAATGCCATCACACAGCATCAGGCTGGCGCGGCGAATTTCCTGCGGGCCAAAGCGGGCACCGGGCCGGTTGGTCACCGCGCCATCAAAAGGCACGCCGACCACGGCAAACGGCTGCTGCGCCAGTTCGGGTGCCGCCAGAAAACGGTTGCTGTTGCTGGCGTAGGCAAATTGACCGATGGACATGACACGTTCCTCACAAAATTAAATCTGAATAATGCTTTCAACTGAACCAGGGCCGCCCGGTCAGTCTTCTGATTTTATGCAAAAACAGGCTCCAGCCCTTATGCAGAAAGCGCTGCAAGCTATACTTTTTAAAGCAACAAGCGATCCGCCTGACTTGTCCGACTATCATCGGGCTTTTGCAAGGCCATGATGTGATTCAACTCCAGCCATCCCACGCGTTGCCCGCGCCGCCCGCCAGCGACGCTGAAGGTCTCCCGGAGGGGCCGCGCCAGGAAGCACTGCTGATTGCCGGGGCCTTGCAAAAAGCCATTCTCAGCAGTGCCAACTTTTCCAGCATCGCCACCGATGCCAAGGGGGTTATCCAGATATTCAATGTCGGGGCCGAGCGCATGCTGGGCTATGCGGCAGCGGATGTGGTGAACAAAATCACCCCGGCGGATATTTCTGACCCCGATGAGGTGATTGCCCGCGCCAAGGCGCTTACCAATGAGCTGGGCACACCGATCGCGCCGGGGTTCGAGGCGCTGGTGTTCAAGGCTTCGCGCGGCATTGAGGACATCTACGAGCTAAGCTACATCCGCAAGGACGGCAGCCATTTTCCGGCGGTGGTGTCGGTGACGGCACTGCGCGACAAGCTCGACTCGATCATCGGCTACTTGCTGATTGGCACTGACAACACGGCGCGCAAGCAGGCCGAAGATGCGCTGCGCAAGGCCGGGGCGCTGCAGGCGGCGATTTTCAACAGCGCCAACTTCTCCAGCATTGCCACCGATGCCAAAGGTGTCATCCAGATATTCAATGTCGGGGCCGAGCGCATGCTGGGTTATGCCGCCCTCGAGGTGATGGACAAGATTACCCCGGCGGACATTTCCGACCCAAATGAACTGATCGTGCGCGCCCGGACCTTGAGTGCCGAGCTTGAAACACCGATAGCGCCCGGCTTTGAGGCGCTGGTGTTCAAGGCTTCGCGCGGCATTGAAGACATTTACGAGTTGACCTATATCCGCAAGGACGGCAGCCGCTTTCCGGCGGTGGTGTCGGTGACGGCGCTGCGCGATGAGCAAAACGCCATCATCGGCTACCTGCTGATCGGCACCGACAACACGATGCGCAAGCAGATCGAGGCCGAGCAAAAGCTGCTGGGCCAGCGCCTGCGCGACCACCAGTTTTACACCCGCTCGCTGTTCGAGGCGAACATTGACGCGCTGATGACCACCGACCCGGCCGGCATCATCACCGATGTCAACAAGCAGATGGAGTTGCTGACCAGTTGTACCCGCGACGAGCTGATTGGCGCACCGTTCAAGAATTATTTCACCGACCCGGCGCGTGCCGAAGAGGCCATCATGCTGGCCCTGACCAAAAAGAAGGTTACCAACTACGAGCTGACGGCGCGCAACCGCGACGGCAAGCAAACCGTGGTGTCCTACAACGCCACCACCTTTTATGACCGCGACCGCCGCTTGCAGGGGGTGTTTGCCGCCGCCCGCGACATCACCGAACTGAAGCTGGCCGAAAAGCAAATTCTCGACCTGGCGCTGCATGACTCCCTGACGTGCCTGCCCAACCGTCGGCTGCTGACCGAGCGGCTGGGCCAAACCATGCAGGCAGGCAAGCGTAGCCGCCGTTTCAGTGCCCTGATGTTCTTGGACCTGGACAACTTCAAGCCGCTCAACGACACGCACGGGCATTACGTGGGCGACCTGCTGCTGATCGAGGTGGCGCGGCGCATCAGCAGTTGTGTGCGTGCGGTGGATGTGGTGGCACGCTTTGGTGGTGACGAGTTTGTGGTGATTCTCAGTGAACTGGCCCAGGACAAGGCCGAGTCCACCTTGCAGTCGCGCGTGGTGGCAGAAAAGCTCTGTGTCACGCTGGACAAGCCCTATGTGCTGAGCTACCAGCAGGAAGGTAAATCGGCCGTCACCGTCGAGCACCGTTGCACCGCCAGCATTGGCGTGGTGATCTTCAAAGACCACGAAGGCAGCCAGGACGACATCCTGAAGTGGGCCGATGCCGCGATGTACCAGGCCAAAGTGGCGGGCGGCAATACGATTCGTTACTACGCCTGAGGCACTGGGGGCAAGCAAACCACGATCCATGACCCCGACCGACAGCAACCCCACGGCGCCGCCACGCTGGCTGGCCTATGCACTGCTGGCACTGAGCATGGCGCTGGTCGGCAGTTATGTCGCCTTGTCCAAGCCGCTGGTGGCGGCCCTGCCGGTGTTTTTGCTGGCCTGGCTGCGCTTTGGCATTGGTGTGCTGGCCATGCCGCACTGGCTGATCAAGCCACCCGACGAGCCGGTGCTGACTGGCAACACCCGCTGGCTGATCTTTCTGGAGTCGTTTCTGGGCAATTTTCTATTCACTATTTGCATGTTGCTGGGGGTCAGCATGACCACCGCCGTGTCGGCCGGGGTCATCATGGCGGCGATCCCGGCGGCGGTGGCGCTGCTGAGCTGGGTCTTTTTGCGCGAGCGCATTGGCCTGCGGGTGTGGCTGGCGATCGCTCTGGCGGCATTCGGGATTGGTCTTTTTTCACTATCAAAAGTAGAGCTATCAGCGCACGTCGGACAAGGGCTAGAGGCCAATTTTGCTTATAAAAATACCGGGCTTGGCAATTGGCTGGTGCTGGGCGCCGTGGTGTGCGAAGCGAGCTACGCGGTGATTGGCAAAAAGCTCACCGGCAGTGTCTCGCCCAAACGCATCACCGCGCTGATCAATCTGTGGGGTTTTGCCCTGATGACCCCGATGGGGCTGTATGCGGCCTGGTCGTTTGAGTTTGGCGCGGTCACGCCCGGCATCTGGCTGCTGCTGGTGTTTTACGCGCTGGCCGCCAGTGTCTGGACCGTCTGGCTCTGGATGACCGGGCTAAAAACCGTGCCCGCCGGTCAGGCCGGCGTCTTCACGGTGATGCTGCCGATCTCTGCCGCCGCCGTTGGCGTGCTGGCATTGGGCGAAACCCTCAGCGCCATGCAGGTGTTGGCCTTTGCGCTGTGTCTGGCAGGCGTGGTGCTGGCAACTTGGCCTGAGCGCAGCACTTGAGCGCTTGTGTGAAATACCACAGTTTGCGTGAAATACAACCGTTTGCGTGAAATACAACCGTTTGCGTGAAATACAACCGTTTGCGTGAAATACCACCGTTCGTGGTGAGCTTTGTCGAACCACATCCCCTTCGACTGCGCTCAGGGTGAACGGATTGATCATTGGCCCTTCGACTGCGCTCAGGGTGAACGGATTGATCATTGGCCCTTCGACTGCGCTCAGGGTGAGCGGATACATCATTGGCGAACCCCATGGCATGTCTTGGGCGCTGACCTAGTTTGATACGATACTTGCCCCCTCACGCCTGAACGCCCCGGTTTCAGATCGACCGACACACGACACATCGCCCGTGGAACCATTGCCGCTGAATTCTGCCCCGACCAAGCCTTGGCAAGCCGTCGGTGCTTCGTTTCGGCACTGGCCGATCCGGCGCAAGCTGTTTGTGGCTTTTCTGGCGGTTTTTACCGCTACTTTCATGCTGAACTGGGCGGCCTCGGGCTGGCTGCTGGCCCGGGTGGTGCAGCGCCTGGTCGAAAAAGAGCTGGAAAGCAGCACCCAAGTGCTTGAGAGCATGGTCAAGATGTCGGTTGATACCTCCATCGCCAGTTACCTGCGCGGCATTGCCGAGAAAAACACCGAACTGGTGGCGGCACTGCAGGCCCGGGTGCAGATTGGCGAGATGGATGAAGCCACCGCCCGGCGCCATGCCGCTGAAGTGTTGCTGACGCAGCGCATCGGCAACTCCGGCTATATCTATGTGCTTGATGGCAAGGGCATCATTCGCGTGCACCCCAAAGCCGAATTGCGCGGAGCCGACCTGACCGGGCACGCTTTCATCCGCGAGCAGATGCGCCAGCACCACGGCTACCTCGAATATCAGTGGGCCAACCCCGGCGAGGTCCAGTCGCGCCCGAAAGCGCTCTACATGACCTACTTTGCGCCCTGGGACTGGATCATTTCGGTGTCGTCGTACCGCACCGAGTTCCGCCACCTGGTCAAAACCTCCGACTTTCGCGCCCGAATTCTGGACCTGCGCTTTGGCGAAACCGGCTACCCCTACCTGATGGACGCGCAGGGCACGCTGCTGGTGCATCCGTCCATGGAAGGCAAAAACATCCTGCAGTCGCGCGACTCCAGCGGGCGCGAATTCATTCGTGAAATGGTGGAGAAAAAAAACGGACGCATCATTTATCCGTGGCAGAACCCCGACGAATCGGTGGCCCGCGAGAAACTGGTGGTGTTTCGCTACATCCCGGAGATGGACTGGATCATCGCATCGTCGAGTTACCTGGAAGAGTTCAACCGCGCCACCGACCAGTTCGCCTGGATCATGGGCGGCGCCCTGTTGCTGTCGTTGCTGCTGGCGGGGGCCGCCACCTTTGCCATCAGCCGCTCATTGACCCGGCCGCTGATGAACCTGACCGCCCGGGTGTCCCATGTCGGCAATGGTTCGCTGGAGTTGCTGCCGGTTGACAGTGCCGATGAAGTCGGCGAACTGGCGGCCACCATCAACGGCTTTCTGACCCGGATTCAGCACAGCCAGAGCAGCCTGGAAGCGTCCGAACTGCGGCATCGGCGGCTGTTCGAGAATGCCGTCGAGGGCATTTTTCAGAGCACGCCAGCGGGCCGCTTCATGGCCGCCAACCCCAGCATGGCGCATATCCTGGGCTACGCTTCTGCCGAGGCGTTTTTGCAACAAGTGGGCAACAGCGGGGCCGGGCTGTTTGTGGATGTGCGTGCCCACGACGATCTGTGGCGGCAACTGGGTGCCACCAATGTGGTGCGCGACTTTCAGACCGAGTTTCGCACCCAGGATGGTCACACCATCTGGGTCAAAATCAATGCCCGAGCTGTCCGCAGTGGCGAAAACATCGATTATCTGGAAGGTTTTCTGACCGATGTCACCTAAGAAAAACACCAGCGCGAAGCCTTGCTGGAGCAGCAACGGCAGCTTGAGAGCCGGGTGCAGGAGCGCACCCTCGAATTGCGCCTGGGCATTGCTCGGCTGGAGCGACACAACAAGCAAATTGCCGATCTGCATGAATTTACCGAGATGCTGCAACTTTGCACCACACTGGCCGAGAGCATTCCAGTCATCGAGGCGTTTTTCCCGCGCCTGTTCCCCGGCACCACCGCCATGCTGTTTTTGATGGATGCACAAACCGGGCTGCTGATGCCTTTTGTGCACAGCGCCGGCTTTGGTTTTGCGCTGCAGGCCTGCTGGGCCTTGCGCGAAGGCAAGCCCTATGTGCATGCCGCCGAGGGTGGCCGTCCGCGCTGCGCCCATCTGGAGAACCAGGCCGGTGCCGACAGCCTGTGCCTGCCGGTGATGGCGGGCGGCGAGGTGCATGGCCTGATTCAGGTGCTGGGCCGGGAAGTCATCGGCGATGAGTTTCAGCGCCACGCCAACAATGTAGCCGAGCACCTGGCGCTGGCGATTGCCACGCTCAAGCTCCAGGTGCGCCTGCGCGAGCAATCGATCCGCGATCCGCTGACCGGGCTGTACAACCGGCGCTATCTGGATGAAGTGGCGCCCAGGGAACTGCAAACCGCCGCCCGTCAGGGCCAGCCGCTGGGGCTGGCGATGTTTGACATTGACCACTTCAAGCGCTTCAACGACGAACATGGCCATGACACCGGCGATGAAGTGCTGCGCCAGCTCACCCGTTTTGTGGCGACCCGGCTGCGCGCCTCGGACCTGGCTTTCCGGATTGGCGGAGAAGAGTTTTTGCTGCTGCTGCCGCAGTCCAATATCGAGGATACGCTGGCCAAAATGGAGCGCCTGCGCCAGCAGGTGGCGCAAGACCTGCACGTCGGGCACGGGCACCTGCGGCTGGCGGTGACCATTTCGGCCGGTGTTGCCAGCTTTGCAGTCCATGGCAAGAGCCTCGATGATTTGCTGAAAGCGGCGGATGCGGCGATGTACCAGGCCAAGGCGGCCGGGCGCAATCGGGTTGAACTGGCTGCTGCACTACCGCCGGTGGCGGTAGATCAGGGCTGAAAATGCCACATTCGTTATCGCTACTTTGGCAATATCGCGCAAGCCAAAGCCAATCGCGTTTTGCCGCTGATCCAAGGTGCGATACTTGCTTTCATACGCTTGAAACACTTTTAAAATTTGTCTATGAACAACAGTTTTTGGAACCATTTGCGGCGCGGCATGCTGGTGTTGATGCTGGTGTTGTCCGGTACTGCTGCCGTAGCCGATGTGCCAAGTCAGCTTGAGTCTGCCTTGGCCCGTGGCGTGCAACTGCGCCAGCTTGGCCAGCTCGATTTGTCGATCGATGTCCTGACGCAAGCGACCGCGCTGCCTGCGACCGACCAGCAGCGCATGCGGCTGTTTGGGGAACTTGGCGCATCGCTCAGGCAGGCGCGTCGGCTTGACCCTGCCGCCACTGCGCTCAAAGCCGCTTATGGCGCAGCCAGCGGCGCGCAGCGCGCCGTTTATGCACTTGAACTGGGACATCTTTCGGTGCTGCTCAAGCAGCCCGAGGAATCCCGGCGTTATTACACCGAGGCGCAACAGCTTGCCGGCCATGACTTTGTGCGCCTTGGCGCGGCGCTAAGCCTGGCGCGGATGATGCCGGGGCCGGATAGCCTGCATCGGCTGCAACTGCTGCTCGATGACATCGGCAAAAGCCGTGGCACCGACACCGAGCGCGCCGCGCTGTATTTAAACCTCGGCCACCAGGCGCAGGCATTGGGCGAGGCCGGGCTGGCATTGGTCTACCAAAGTCTGGCGCAGGCGCGCAAGCTGTCTGAGCCCGGCGCGCCCAGCCGGCTGCAGATTGAAGCGCTCGATGCCATGGCGCAGTTGTACGAAACCCAGCGGCACCATGCCGAAGCGCTGGCCCTGACCCGCCAGGCACTGGAACTGCTGGCACCAATGCCGGCCAGCGCGGTGGGCGATTTGTTGCTGGCGCTGGAGTCGCGCCAGGGCCGCCTGTACACCCTGCAAGGTCAGCCGGGCCGGGCTTTGGCTGCGTATCAACGCGCGACCGACCAGCTTGAACTGCAACGTCTGGATATTCCGATCGAGCATGACGATGGCAGTTCGTCTTTTCGCCAAACCTTTGAGCCAATTTACCTCGGGCTGCTGGACGCACTGCTGACTGCCGCCGACAACAGCGCAGATGCGGATGCGCGCGCCAGCTACTTGCGCCGTGCCCTGGACGCAGCCGAGTTGCTCAAGCAATCCGAGATGCAGGATTATTTGGGCGACCGTTGTACCGTCGATACCGTCAAGGGCGGCACTGCCACGGTCATTGCGCCGCAAACAGCGGTGCTGTACCCGATCATCTTGGCCGACCGGGTTGAACTGCTGCTGCAAACCCAAAGCGGCATTGCACGCTTTGGCAGTCGCGTGGCCGGACCCCTGGTGCGCAGTGTGGCCAACAGCCTGGCCAAAGACCTGCGCAACGGCGGCGTCAACTTCATCGGGCGCTCCCGGCAACTTTACGACTGGCTGCTGCGGCCACTGGAGCCATTCATGGCTGCCAACCAGATCACCACCCTGGTGCTGGTGCCCGATGGGGCGCTGCGGCTGGTGCCCCTGGGTGCGCTGCACGACGGCCAGCAGTTTGCCATCGAAAAATTTGCCATCAGCACCGTTACCGGTCTGTCGATGACCAATACCACCGCACCTTCAGCGAAGAATCCGGTCGCACTGGTGGCCGGAGCCGGGCAGTTTGGACCGGTGGTGGACAAACTGATGCAAACCAAATTGGGCCAGAATTTGGTCGCCGAGGTGACCAGGCAGAGCCGTGGCGAGGGTCAGGCGGCTAGCCGCATGCTGCGTTCGCCGGTGCTGCCGATGAGCACTGAATCGGTGCAAACGCCGGCCACGCTGGTACGTTCGCTGCGCGAGGCACTGGCTTTGCCGGGTGTTGCCAAAGAGGTTGAAGCCGTCAGCCGGATTTTGCCGGGCACCCGGCTGTTTGATGCCGGTTTTACCCTGGATGCCTTTCGGGATGCGACCGGGTCTGGTGCTTTCAAAATTGTGCATGTTGCCTCGCATGGCATGTTTGGCGGTTCGGCCGATGCCAGTTATGTGCTGGCCTATGATGATTTTTTGACGCTCGATGGTCTGCAGGCGTTGCTCAAGGCAGACCAGTTTCGCAAGCAGCCGATCGAATTGCTGAGCCTGTCGGCCTGCGAGACAGCCGAGGGCAATGACCGCGCGCCGCTGGGCATTTCCGGTGCCGCCATCAAGGCGCGCGCCAAGAGTGTGCTGGGAACCTTGTGGCCAGTTGACGATGAGGCCGCCGTCAGGGTGATGACGCAGTTTTATGGCGGTTTGACACAAAGCCATTTGTCCAAGGCGCAGGCGCTGCGGGCGGCCCAGGTTGAATTGATTCAGACCAAGGAATTTGCCCATCCTTTCTTTTGGGCACCGTTTGTACTGATAGGCAACTGGTTATGAGAACGCTTGGGGCAAACATGGTTTACCGCCAGTCAAGGCTGATTTGCGCGCTGGGCAAAGCCGGGCTTGGCATGGCCGCCGCCGTGGTGCTGCACGGCGCCGGGCTGGCCCAGATCCGCACCGACAGCAGCCTGGGTCAGTCAGCCCAAACATTGGCCGGTCCGGCCTATGTGATACCGCAGTCGCTTGGCCGGCTCGCCGGGAGCAACCTTTTTCACAGTTTTCAGAGCTTCAATATCAACACCGGCGAATCGGCCAATTTCACCACCACCACGGCGGGTCTTGGCAATGTCATCAGCCGGGTCACTGGCGGCACAATGTCCCAGATCAATGGCCTGATCGCCCTGACGGCAATTGGTGCCGCGCCCAATTTTTACTTCATCAACCCGGCCGGGGTGACTTTCGGCGCGGGTGCCTCGGTTGATGTACCGGGTGCGTTTCATGTCAGCACCGCCAACTACCTCAAGTTTCCCGACGGCAGGCTTTATGCAGACACCTCAAGTGCCAGCACTTTTTCGAGTGCCGATCCGGTGGCATTTGGTTTCTTGGGTGACAGCCGTGCGTCGATTCTGGTCAAGGACAGTGTGCTGCATAACGCAGCGGGCGACATCACGTTGGTGGCGGGTGATCTGGCAGTTGACAATGCAGCGTTGTGGACTGGCAGTGGCGACATCCGCGTTTCAGCCATCGGTTCCGACCCGACCGAGGCGAGTCTGCGCGATGCACTGCCACTTGCCGACGGTCGTCTGGAAATGAACAATGGCAGTTTCCTATACAGCGGCGCGCTGGCGCAGTCTGCTGGCGGCAATATCATGATCGCAGCGGGTAATGCCAGCCTCCAGGGTGGCGCGCAAGTGATGACTGACAGCACCAGCGCCCGACCGGCAGGGTCCATCACGGCAGAACTTGGCAGCCTGGTGATTGACGGGCGCAGCGCAACAAGCTCGACCGGCATCACCAGTTTGGCGGCCAAATACGATGTTGGCGCTGGCGGGAATGTGGCGGTAACGGCGCGCGGCGCAATGCAGATACTGGGCGGCGGCATGGTCAACTCTGAAACTTATGGGTTGGGTGCGGCTGGCAATGTGGCTGTCAAGGCCGGCTCGTTGCTGCTGGACGGAATCGGGCATGCAAACGCGGCCCGCATCTCCAGCCGCAGCGGGCTCGGTGCGATCGGCAATGCGGGATCTGTTGCCGTCGATGTTGCCGATTCAATCGTGCTGTCGAACGCCAGCAGGATAATCAGCGACAGCCAGGATGCCGGTCAGGCCGGCAACATTATCTTGCGCGCCGGAAATGATATTCGCATCCTCTCCGGCAGCGTTGTGGCCTCCGATACCTATGCCGCTGGCAATGCGGGAAACATCGACCTGTCGGCACGAAACCTGACGGTTGACGGCACTGGCAGCAAGCTGCTGACCCGGGTATCGAGTCAGGCGTTTGCTGGCAGTCTGGGCAATGCTGGCTCGATCCACGTCAGCACTTCGGATGCCTTGAACCTGATCAACGGCGGCAAGATCATCAGCGACACCGATAGCGTGGGCAAGGCAGGTGACATAAGTGTGGCTACCGGCACTCTATTGCTGGATGGCCGTGACTCCACACTTTCGACGGGCATTTTCAGTTCTGCCAGTTTTGACAGCAGCGGCAATGGTGGCATGGTCGATGTCCGTGTCGCTGGCGATGCGCAAATATTGCAATCCGCCAGGGTAGGTTCTGATACTTGGAGCAAGGGTCGTGGTGGCGACATTTTTCTCAGTGCCAACAACCTGCTGATTGATAGCTTGGGCAGCCCTTACGGAGCGGCCATCAGTTCAGGTGCCAATGAGTCCAGCAGCGGCGATGGCGGATCGGTCGCAGTTGATGTGGCGGGACATCTGCAACTTATCAACTCCGGCCAAATCTCGGCTACCACCTGGGCATCTGGCAATGCAGGCGCGGTGTCTGTAACAGCGGGCATGCTGACGATCAACGATAAGGGTAAGGGTGGTACTGCAGGCATTGATAGCTCCAGCTTGTCGATTGGGGGCAACACAAAACTCGGTAATACCGGACAGGTATCGGTAACAGTTTCCGGTGATGCCCTGTTGGCATATGGCGGTGTCATTCAGTCGAGCACACAAGCCAACTTTGCATCAGAGACAGACCAGAATAGTCGATCTGTTGCCGGATCAAGCAGCCGAGCCGGTGACATCAAAATTGTTATCGGCGGTGAATTGAGAGTCGAAGAAAAAGCAGTAATTAACTCCACAACGTTTGGCACCAGCAACAGTGGCAACATCGAAATCCAAGTTGGTGGAAACATGATTGTGGGTGTTGATGGGTTGATCACTTCCGCAACACTTGGCACTGGCAATGGTGGCAGCGTTGGAATTAAAGTGGCTGGAAACATGAACATTGGTGCTGATGGGTTGGTCACTTCCGGAACATATGGAATTGGCAATGGTGGCAGCATCGGAATTAAGGTGGCTGGCAACATGAATATCGACGTTGATGGGTTCATCGATTCCTCGACAACCGGAGTCGGCAATAGCGGCAATATTGGAATTCATGTATCTGGAAATTTGAATGTTGGCAGTGGCGCGTGGATAGCATCACACACATTGGGCAGTGGGGCAGCCGGCAACCTTGACATTTCAGCGAGTCAGTTGGCAATGGCTGGAGGCAGAGTCGGAGTCGGAGTCGGGCATGACGCCTGGATACTGAGCGACTCTCTTGGTTCCGGTGCCGCTGGTCGGATTGATGTGACAGCCAGCAAGAGTATTGAGTTAGCCGAAAACAGTTGGATTACCTCGGATGCCCGCGGCAGCGGCCACGCCGGGACGGTTTCGGTAAATGCCCCTGACATCCGCATTGGCGGCACAGGCATGGTTCGGGGTGCCGCGATCTCAAGCAGTGCTTTTTCAACGGGTGATGCCGGACGGGTCGAAGTGAATGCCCAGACCGTGACGGTCATGGGAGGAAATACGGTTTATCCGACCGGCATTGAAGGTCGAAGCGGGAAAGTGGCATCGGGCAATGCCGGAACGGTCGTGGTAAACACCAGTGGTGCTCTTCGTGTACTTGGGGGTGGCGCTATTGCGTCAAGTACAGAGTTGTCAGGACGTGGCGGCGAGGTGCAGGTTAAAGCAGGTTCGATTGAGGTCAGCGGCGAAGGCAGTCAGATTGGTGCTGCCGCCAAGGCAACATCTACCGGTCAGCCCGGCAATGTCTCGGTTCGCACCGATGGCGCATTGGTACTTGCATCCGGTGGCAGCTTGAGCATCCAGAATGATGGCAACAGCACTCAGCCGTCATCGGTGTCGCCGTCTCTGCTAAGCGTACAAGCGGCGCAATTGAGCCTGGTGGATGGTGGCTCGATCAAGGCCAATGCCACCGGCAATGTGGCGGCGGGTTCGCTCCAGATCAAGGTCGGCGACCACTTGTCCCTCGACGGGAGCAGCATCAATACCAGCGCCAATAGCGGAAATGGTGGCCCAATCAGCATCTCGGTGGGCGAGCTGCTCACCCTGAGCCGTTCCCAGATCACCACTTCGGTGCTGGGCACGGCGGGCAGTGGCGGCGACATTCATGTCGGCACCAACGCACTGGTGATGAATTCTGGCTTCATTCAGGCCAACACCGCCGCCAGCAATGCTTCGGGGGGTCTGGTGGGCATTGATGTGCAAACCCTGGTGGCCAGCGGCAACACGCTGTTTGTCGGTGGCCAGGTACCCTATGAGTTTGCACCCGGCGTGTTTGGCTTTAACGTGGTGCAGGCGGCCGCACCCACCGGGGTCAGTGGCACCATCGCAATTACCAGCCCGGTGCTTGATGTATCGGGCAGTCTGCGCGGACTTGACGCGCAGGTGCTGGATTCGGGTGGGCTCGGCCGCAACCCCTGCCAGACCACCGGCGGCAGTTCGCTGGTGCAGATCGGACGCGGTGGCTTGCCAGCTTCTAGCCGGGGGCTGCTCGGTGCCGACATGGTGATGCCGGTTGCGGATGTTGCGCCCCAGTGGCCGTTGCCAGGCCCGCCAAAAACCACCGCACCGGCCTGGCTGCGAACCGGAGGGTGCAGATGATGACGATTGCCTGTGAAAACCGCCTGGCGACGGCTGCGTTGCTGGGGCTGAGCTTGTTGATGCCGCTCGCGCAAGCGGCTGACCCGGCGCATCCCAATACCGCTGTCGTCACGCCGCCTGGCTACCTGCAAACCGATGAAGGCCAGACATTTCAGTTGCCGCCGGTCAAAATCGATCCGGTCACCCCGGCGGCTATTGGCAGCACCGAGCGGGTTCGCATTGAGCGTGTCGATTTTTGCGGCAACACCGTGCTGACGACAGCCGAGTTGCAGTTGATTGCTGCGCCCTATGTCAGACGTGTTGTCACGGCTGCGGAACTTGAAACGCTGCGGCACGCGTTGTCCAAAGCCTATGTGGATCGCGGTTATGTCAGTTCCGGCGTGTTGCTGCCAAAGCAGATTGTCGATGGCGTGCTGGTGTTTGAGGTGGTCGAGGGCCGCCTGAGCGCCATCCGTCTGCACGGCATGGAACGTCTGGATGAGCGGTATGTCAGTCGGCGCCTGGCACCTGAAAAAGATGAGCCGCTCAACATGGAGCAGCTCAGGGAGCGTTTTCAGTTGCTGTTGGCTGATCCGCTGTTTTCCCGCCTGAACGCGCGCCTGTCGCCGGGCGTGGCGCCCGGCGAAGCAATTCTGGATGTCGATGTGACGCGCGCTTCTTCTAGCCAGTTCAGCGTCTTTGCCAACAACTACCGACCAGCCTCGATCGGCTCCGAATCGGTCGGTGTCAGCGCCCTGGTGCGCAACCTGACAACGCAGGGCGATGTGCTGGAGGCCAGTGTGCAGACCCCGCCGCACCGGGGTCTGGGAACACGCAGCGCGCTGGCCTGGCAGATGCCGCTGGGCTTTTCCGGCACCAGCCTGAACATCGCGCTGGAACGCGGCAGTTCCTCGGTGATTGAGGAGCCGGCCAAATTGCTCGATATCCGCAGCAGCTTGAGCAGCCGCGATATTGGCGTGAGCCAGCGGCTGTTTGAGTCGCTGAGCCAAAAACTGGTGATCGGACTCAACCGGGTCAGCCGGGAAAACCGCACCTGGCTGCTGGGCGAACCCTTTTCATTCACGCCCGGCGAACCCAGCGGTGTCACGCAAGAAAGCTTGTGGCGATTTTGGCAAGACTATTCGGTACGGTCTGAAACCCAGGTGCTGGCGTTACGCTCGACCTTGAGCTATGGCAACAATTCGCTCCAGGACATCGCCGGGCTGCCCGATGCCAACGGCCCGGCAAGGCAATTTCATTTGTGGGTGGGGCAGGCCCAGTTTGGGCGATTGATGATGGCCAATGGTGCCCAGTTGATTGTTCGCGCCACCGTGCAGCACACCGGGGATCGCCTGCTGTCGCTCGATGGCCTGGCTCTTGGCGGCGTCAACACGGTGCGTGGCTACCGCGAGAACCAGTTGGTGCGCGACAAAGGGGCCTACTTCAATGTTGAATTCGAGTATCCATTGTGGCGTGAAGCGAGCGATGGCCTGAGCCTGACACTGATCCCGTTCTATGACCATGGCTGGGCGCAAAACATCGGCGAAGAGCGGTTCGCCCTGTCGTCTTTGGGGTTGAGCAGCCGGCTTCAGTGGCAACGCCTCAACCTTGACCTGGTGCTGGCCAAGCGGCTGAACTACCCCGGCTTTGTCAATGGCAGCGGTTCAAGCTTGCAGGACCAAGGTGTTCATTTGCAGATGGGGTACAAATTCTGAGCATCCAGCCATCGGCAGATTACAAGGTTTTTAGCCCTCTAGCCCTTGCAGCATAAGCGCTAGTAGCTATAAAAGTTGTAGCTAACTGGTTTCAGCGTCGATGAAATTGCGGCTCGCTTTGCTAAACACGACATTGAATGTGCCTTGGCGTGGGTCAGGCGGCTTAGTTGGTGAAGTTCTGCCGCATCCTTGAAATTTGATCCATTGCAGACGGCTGAGACTGTTCAGACTGTTCGGGTGGCATACCGTTGGGAAAATCATCATCGCACAGCACCACCATCCTCGGTATCCTCATGAAAAATAGGCAGTTGCCCGAAACACCGGGCTTGATTTTTCCCGCCACACCCTAAAATCCGCCAAGTGCAGTAACCAACCTTGAAGGAGCAATTCAATGTCTGACCATATTCAATCGATTGACCACAGCTACGGCGCTGCGTCACAGCAGCGCAATAAAGTTTTGCGCAACACCTATTGGCTGCTGGCGCTGAG
The DNA here is from genome assembly GCA_903873485.1 of uncultured beta proteobacterium. GTDB lineage: Bacteria > Pseudomonadota > Gammaproteobacteria > Burkholderiales > Burkholderiaceae_C > Rhodoferax. The sequence continues at coordinate 21,509 of CAIQOO010000175.1, forward strand.
CCTGGTGCCGACCGTGATGGGTGCCTGGCTCGGTGTCGCCACCGGCATCACCCAGTCGCTGGGCGGTGGCCTGGGGCTGATGGTGTTTCTGGGTGGTGCCTTTGGCTTCATGTATGCGATTGAAAAGACCAAGAACTCGGCAGCCGGTGTGCCGGTATTGCTTGGCTTTACTTTTTTCATGGGCTTGATGCTGTCGCGCATGATTGCCATGGTGCTGGGCTTCAAGAACGGCCCTGATCTGATCATGACGGCTTTTGGCGGCACGGCGGGTGTCTTCTTTGTCATGGCCAGTTTGTCGAGTGTGATCAAGCGCGATTTGTCGGGCATGGGCAAGTGGCTGTTTGTCGGTGCCCTGGCCATCATGGTGGGCGGCATCATCAACGTGTTTGTCGGTTCTACCGCCGGCATGATGGCGATTTCGGTGGCTGCCATTGGGGTATTCAGTGCCTACATGCTGTATGACCTGAAACGCATTGTTGACGGCGGTGAAACCAACTACATCAGCGCCACACTGGCGCTGTACCTTGACATCATCAACGTGTTTCAGAGCCTGCTGGCCTTGCTCGGCATTTTTGGCGGCGAACGTGACTGAGGTGCTGGCCGCACCCTTATACTGAAAAAAAGGGCCGTTCAAGGCCCTTTTTTCATGTTCAAGCGTCGGCAAAGGTGATTGAATCAAGACTCCTTGCCTGCTGGCAAATTGTTCACCCCATTTGACCCATGTTCAGACTCCTGCTGATCGCCGTTGCCGCCCTGCTGTTGTCAGCCTGTGACCTGCTTGGCCTCGGCCCTGACCCGAGAATTGCCCAAAAAGAAGCCGATGCCAAAGCCATTGGCGGCGCTTGCCGGCATGGTCTGCGCAGCATTGAAGACTGCTACACCCTCAACAAAGGCATCAACAAGGCCGCCATTTATGCGGGCTGGCGTGAAATGGATGAATACATGCGCGAAAACAAGCTCGAAGGCTTGCGCGCCGAAATTCCGCTGCCGCTGCCCGCTCCAGCAGCATCGGCACCGGCAGAAGAAGTCATCGAAGACAGCAAAGCCCGGCCAAAAGCGAAAGCGGCAGCGCATTGACATTGATACAGCCCGGTGGCCAGGCCACCCGGCTATCAGACCTGAAGATCAAAAACAGCCAGGCTTTCCACATGCGCGGTATGTGGAAACATGTTGATCACCCCTGCTGCCGAGCAGCGATAGCCGGCCTGATGCACCAGCAAGCCGGCATCGCGGGCCAGGGTTGCCGGGTTGCAACTCACATACACAATGCGACTTGGCGCTTGCCAGGCCGATGCGCCCGGTGTTGGCGCACCCTCAAACGATCCGATGCGCTGCTGATGCAAATCAGCCAGCGCACGCACCAGGGCAAAGGCCCCTTCGCGCGGTGGATCAACCAGCCATTTGTCGGCAATGCCGTCGCCTGCCAGCATCTCGGAGGTCATTTCAAACAGGTTTCTTGTTATGAAAGTTGTAGCACACAACGCACGTCCAGCATGGGCTAGAGCACTATTTTTTATATAATTTTGGCGGGAACGGGCAATCAGGTTTGCGCTGCCCTCGACACCCAGCACTTCACGCGCCTGGGTGGCCAGCGGCAAGGTAAAGTTGCCCAGACCACAAAACCAGTCAATGATCCGTTCATGCGGCAGTGTTTGCAGCAAACGCAGCGCCAGCGACACCAGCACCCGGTTGATATGCGGATTGACCTGGGTAAAGTCGGTCGGCTTGAACGGCATGACGATGCCAAACTCGGGCAAGGCATAGCTCAACTGCGCGCCATCGGGATCAAGCAATTGCACGGTTTCCGGCCCTTTGGACTGAAGCCACCACTGCACCCCAGCGTGTTGCCGGGCAAATTCACGCAGCCGCGCCAAATCTGCGGCACTCAAGGGTTCGAGGTGGCGCAGCACCAGCGCCGTTACCGTGTCGCCACAAGCCAGTTCAATTTGCGGGCAGGTTTCAACCGCATCCATCGACAAGATCAAGGCCCGCAACGGCATCAGCAGGGCCTCGACATGGGGCGGCAACACCGGACAAACCCGCATGTCAGCCACATAACGGCTTTTGCGCTCATGAAAACCAACCAGCACCGTGCCCTTTTTTCGGACAAACCGCACCGACAAACGCGCCCGGTAGCGATAGGCCCAAGCCGGGCCTTCGATCGGTCGCAGGATCTGCTCGGCCTTGACCTTGGCCAAATGCCACAGGTTGTCTTCCAGCGCCCGCTGCTTGACCGCCACCTGCGCGCTGACGTGCAAATGCTGCATCTTGCAGCCGCCACAGGCACCGGCATGCAGGCCAAAGTGCGGACAAAGCGGCACCACCCGCTGTGACGATGCCCGGTGAACCGCTGTCAGGGTGCCCTGCTCCCAGTTGTTTTTATGGCGGTTGATATGGGCACTGACATACTCAAAGGGCAAGGCACCCTCGATGAATACCACCTTGCCGTCGGCTTTGTGCGCAACTCCCTGGGCATCCAGATCAAGGGATTCGACCAGCAGCCAGTCGCAGGCGATGGCGCCAGCAGCAGGCGCGTCAAAGGTTTCCATGATTTGTATCTCGTGATGCGAGCGCCTGGTCCGGCACCAGGGCCACGCTGCCAAAGGGTCTAGCGGGGCGGCAGGTATTTGACTGGATCGACCGGTTTGCCCTGGCGACGCACCTCAAAATGCAGCTTCACCCGTTCTGCATCGCTGTTGCCCATTTCGGCAATTTTTTGCCCCTTCAGCACGGTTTGATCTTCCTTGACCAACAGGGTTTGATTGTGCGCATAAGCGGTCAGATAAACATTGTCGTGCTTGAGGATGATCAGGTTGCCGTAGCCCCGCAGCCCCGCGCCAACATAGACGACTCGGCCGTCAGCCGCCGCCACCACCGCTTCGCCAGCGGTGCCGCCAATATCGAGGCCTTTGTTCTTGGCCTCATCAAAACCCGCCACCACTACGCCACTGGCCGGCCATACCCATTTGATGTCACTGTCGGCTGTCACCGGCTTGGCCACAGCACTGGCCGCCAAAGCCGGTGCGATGGCGACACTGGGGGGCAACACAACGGTACTGGCTGTCACGCTGGGTTTGGCAACCGGCTTGACCACCACGTCGCCAGACACCGGCGGCACCACCCGCAACACCTGCCCGACCTCGATGAGGTTGGGATTTTCCACCTGGCTCCAGCGTGCCACGTCTTTTACCGCCTGACCATTTTCTAGTGCAATGCGAAGCAGGGTATCACCCGGCTTGACCGTGTAATAGCCGGGTTTGCCCGCGTTTTCAAAGCCTTGCGGCGGCTTGACCGGAGCCAAATCGACGCCACCGGCACCCGCAGTTGCGGCTGGCGGGTTGGCCGATCCGGTCATGCGATCTTCAACCGGCGCGCGGTTCAGGCTCCTGGAACTGCAGGCCGTCAGCATCACGGCGGTCAACGCGGCCAAAAACCACCAACCCAGCCGACGATGTACATCAAAATTCATCAAAATATCCCCATTAAGCGAGTCCGGATTTTAAGGGCACGAAGTGGACAGCTTCCATGACCGTGTGCCGCACACCTTGCGCCGTTTTTTCAACCACCACCAGCGACTGACTTCGGCAACCGATTGGGCCGCCCGCCACCGGTGCCACCAGAAACGCGCCAACCGCCAGTTGATCAATCCACGCCTGCGGCAGCGCATCACCGCCAGCTGCTGCAATGATGCCGGCATAAGGCGCGCCCCTGGCATAACCGGCGATGCCATCACCAAACAACAAATGCACGTTCGCCAGCCGCAAATGACGCAAGTTTGCGCGCGCCTTGTCATGCAGGCCGCGCAAGCGCTCCATCGAATACACCTCGGTGCAAAGATGGCTCAACAACGTGGCCTGATAGCCGCAACCGGTGCCAATTTCGAGCACCCGCCCCAGGCGCGTGCCACGGCCCTGGCACAGCAATTCAAGCATGCGTGCCACCACGCCCGGTTTCGAGATGGTTTGGCCCAGACCTATCGGCAAACTGGTGTCCTCATAAGCCTGGTTGACCAGCGCGGTATCGACAAAACGGTGCCGCTCGACGCTGGCCATGGCGGACAACACCTGGGTGTTTGAAATGCCCTGCTGCGCCAGCTTGGCCACCATGTTTTGCCGCACCGCGATCGAATCCATGCCAATGCCCTGCGGCGGCAGATGCCGGCCCGGCACCGGCTGAACCTGGCCTGCCGATGCAGACAGCTTGGCTGGCGGACTTGGCAACCCGAGTCTGGCTGGAAAACCCGGGCGCTTTTTCAGATTGGCTTGACCCATGTTCGGCATCAGGCTTGACCCATGCCGGCAGCCAGCCGGGCGGCGGTTTGCGCCCAATAGCCCAGATGGTCATGGTCGGTCAAATCAATCTTCAACGGGGTCATGGCCATGTGCCCTTGCGCAGTGGCATGAAAATCGGTGCCTTCAGCATCATCTTTGACCGGCCCGGCCGCGCCAATCCAGTACATGGTTTCGCCGCGTGGACTTTGCTGGGTGATGACGGCTTCAGCCGCGTGGCGGCGCCCCAGACGGCACAGTTTGACATGCCCGATCTGCTCGCGCGGCAGATTGGGGATATTCACATTGAGCAGCCAGGCGCTGCTGCCCACCAGGTTTTGACTTGACATTTGCAGCACCAGTTCACGTGCCTTGCCAGCGGCGGCGTCGAGGTGGTGCCAGTCGCGCTCCACTTGCGAGAAGGCAATTGACGGAATGCCAAACAAAAACCCTTCCATGGCCGCGCCCACCGTGCCCGAGTAAATGGTGTCGTCACCCATATTGGCGCCATTGTTGATGCCTGACACCACCAGGTCCGGGCGGTAGTCGAGCAAACCGGTGAGCGCAATGTGCACACAGTCAGCCGGTGTGCCGTTGACAAAGCGAAACCCGTTGTCGGCCCGGCGCACATACAGCGGTGAATGCAGGGTTAACGCATTGGACTTGGCGCTGTTGTTTTGCTCGGGTGCGACTACCTCGACTTGGGCGATATCCTGCAGCGCCTGGTACAAGGCCACCAGGCCCGGTGCCTGAAAACCATCGTCATTGGATATAAGAATTTTCATCATGCGGTTCATTTTGACCGAATTGTAGGGGGCACCTCGGTGCCTGCCGATCCGGCAACTTCAACCCGCATGGCCAGCAGCACCGACCCGGACCGGGGCATCCGGCGGTCTGGCTGCCGCAAGGCGGGCTACTGGGGAATCATGAAGGTTGATTTTTCGATCAGCTTGCCTGGGCTGTCGAGGGATTCAATCTCGAAATGGATGACATGGGAGCCGGGCGTGGCGGCTTCAAACGGTGCCTGCACCCGCACCGGCACGGTAATTGCCTTGGTCGATTCGACCTTGAACGTGACATCGGAAGTGATCAGCAGGTTGGGCAAGCCATTGACCGAAATCTTGTAGCGCTGGTCCGCCTCGGTCGCATTCATGATTTGCAGGCGATACACGTTCTCGGTTTTTCCGGCATCCACCACCCGCGCCATCACGCCGCGGTCGCGCACCACATCCACCTTGAACGGCGTGCGCATCGCCAGGCTGACAAAAATGGCCAGCACAATGGCCAGCAGAATGCTGGTATAGACCAGAATCCGGGGCCGGAACACATGCCGCAAGGTTTGCTTTTGCGTCCAGTGATTTTCCATCGCGTTTTCGGTTGAATACTTCACCAGACCGCGCGGGTAGCCGACCTTGTCCATCACCGTGTCACACACATCGGCACAGGCACCGCAGCCAATGCACTGGTATTGCAGGCCATTGCGAATATCAATGCCGGTCGGGCAAACTTGTACGCACAAGCTGCAATCGACACAGGCCCCCAGCTTTAGCTTGGACAGATCGGCTTTTTTGGAGCGGGCACCGCGCGGCTCGCCACGTTCGGTGTCATAAGTCACGATCAAGGTGTCCTTGTCAAACATGGCACTCTGGAAACGCGCATACGGGCACATGTGCAGGCACACCTGTTCGCGCATGAAGCCGGCGTTGCCGTAGGTGGCAAAGCCGTAAAAGAAGACCCAGAACATTTCCCAGGCTGCCAGATTCATGCTCAGAAGCAAACCGCCCAAATCTTTGATCGGCACAAAATACCCGACAAAGGTAAAGCCGGTCCACAGCGAAAACACAATCCAGAGAAAGTGCTTGCCCGCCTTGCGGCCGAGTTTGTCGGCGGTCAGGCCCCCTTCATCGCGGCGCATGCGCGCGGCGCGGTCACCTTCCACCTGCTTTTCAATCCATAAAAAAATCTCGGTATAAACCGTTTGCGGGCAGGCATAACCGCACCACAGCCGCCCGGCCACCGCCGTGAACAAAAACAGCGACAGCGCCGCAATGATCAGCATGCCGGTCAGGTAAATAAAGTCTTGCGGGTACAGCACCAGGCCAAAGATGTAAAAACGCCGCACGCTCAGATCAAACAACACCGCCTGGCGCTGGCCCCATTCAAGCCAGGGCAAACCATAAAAAATGATCTGCGTGACCCAGACCATGATCCAGCGCCAGTTGGAAAACACGCCCTTGACACTGCGCGGGTAAATTTTCTTGTGCGCCGCGTACAGCGAAATCATCTCTTCGTCGGGTTCGACCACGGCGATCGGAATCACCTTTTTGCCGTTTTGGGTGGCATTCGTCATTTTCTATTCCTCAAAAAGTGGCTGCATCTGTTGCAAGTTCGGGCAGGGCTGCGATGTGTGCGAGAAACTCGTCGCGTGTCAGACCGGCAAAAAAGGGGTGCCAGCGGCGCTGCTCCAAGACCGTGCTCACCGCCCGGGCTCCGCGCTCATGGCCGGCAAACAACAGTGTTTCATCCGAGAGTGTAAAAACCTTTTGCGTCACGCTGTCCCATAAGGCCTCTGGCGCCTGTGGCCGTGACTGATGCGGGCAGGCCGTCACCGCCAGCAAGGCGCCGCAAAAAAAACGGTCCCGCCAGGCATAGCTCAGGCAATGTGGCGTGTGCCCCGGGGTGGCTACCAGATGGATCAGCTCATCACCAAACGGCAGCACCGTGCCACCTATGGCCGCTGGTGTGCCGTCCACAGCATCACCCTGAACTATGGGGGCCAGAAGACGCGCCAGCAACTCAGGCTCGCGGGGCTGCAAGTCATCGTGATGGTGCGTGCGCAAGACCCAGCGCAGGCGCAAATCGCGCTCAGACAACAAGGCCGACAAAACCGGCAAATCCCGGCCATGCGGGTCAATCAGCACCGCCTCGCGCCCCGACAGGTCGGCCAGCAAGTAGGTTAACTCGCCACTTGCATCGTCATTCAAAATTCGGAAATACATGTTGATCCTTTGGCGCACGCCCGATTTGCCGGGTGTGTCAGTACCAGTTGACAATCAAGATTCATGCCATTCATCTTGAAATTTAAATTTCAATTAAATCAATAATTTACATAAATAAATCAGACACTGCCTGCCAAAAATGGCAGAGGGTCAAACGATCGGCATACACTCGTTGGCAGTTTGACTCCCGGATCGCTGCCGCATGAAACCCTTGCCCGAACTGATGTCTTTTCTGGAAGGCTTGCCCGAGCCGCATATCCTGTTTGACACCCAATACCGCATCCTCGCGGCCAATGCGGCCTACCGTCGCCAGTTCAGTCCGGACCGCAGTGTGGTTGGACGCCACTGTTACGAGGTGTCGCACCATTTCAGCGTGCCGTGCGACCAGTCCGGCGAATCGTGCCCGCTGGTCAACGCGCGCGAATCGGGCCAGCGCGAGCGCGTGCTGCACCTGCACCACACCGCCCGGGGTGAGGAATACGTCAACATCGAACTCGCCCCGCTGCTCGATGCCAGCGGCGAACAGGCTTTTTTCATCGAAAAAATGGCGTCGCTGCGGGTCGCGCAGGGCCGTGCTGGCGCGCAGGGACTGATTGGCCGCTCGGTCGAGTTCCAGCGCATGCTGGCCTTTGTGGCACGGGTGGCACCGTCGATGGCCACCGTGCTGCTGCTGGGCGAATCCGGCACCGGCAAGGAACTGGTGGCCAGCGCGGTTCATGCGGCCAGCGCCAGGGCTGGCCGGGCGCTGGTGCCAGTCGATTGCTCCAGCCTGCCGGAGAACCTGTTTGAGTCCGAACTGTTTGGCCATGAGCGCGGTGCTTTTACCGGTGCCAACACGGCGCGCGCTGGCTTGGTGGAGGCGGCCAGCGGCGGCACGCTGTTTCTTGACGAAGTGGGTGACATTCCGCTGACCATGCAGGTCAAGCTGTTGCGCCTGCTGGAAACCGGCACCTACCGGCGCGTGGGCAGCACCGAGCAGCGCCACGCCGACATCCGGGTGGTGTCGGCCACCCACCGCAACCTTGATCAGATGGTGGCACAGGGGCGCTTTCGTGAAGACCTGTATTACCGGCTCAGCACTTTTCCGATCCACCTGCCCGCGCTGCGCGAACGTCGCGACGACATTGCCCTGCTGGCGGCATCTTTGCTGACCCGGGTCGCGCCAAAGCGCAAGCTAAAACTGAGCGATGCCGCGCTGGCACTGTTGCAGGCGCAGGACTACCCCGGCAATGTGCGCGAGTTGCGCAATCTGCTGGAGCGTTCGGCGCTGATGTGTGATGGCGACAGCCTGGATGCCACCCATGTCGAGCAGGCGCTGCGCTCGGGTCGCCGCCCGACCGCCGCCGCGCCAGACCGCGGCAACAGCATGCTGCCCGGCGCCGCTCAGGCCGTCGCCGGTGCTGCCTTGCCGGTTGCCGCACCTGGCGCGCTGAAATCGGTCGAACGCGCCGCCCTGCACGAGATGGTCAAGGCCCACCCCGGCAGCCGGGCCGAACTGGCCCGGCAGTTGGGCATCAGCGAGCGCTCGCTGTACCGCAAGATCAAGACGTTAAATGTTCAATAGCCGCTATTTGGCATCTTGCTCCTTGATCACCGAATACAGGTCGCGCAGCCCGTTGTGCATGTCCTGCGCAATGCTTGATTCGGACAAACCGAAGACATTATTTTTTACCAGACGGTTCTCGCAGGCGTTGATCAATGGCAAAGATTTTTGCAATAAACGGCTGCCTGGAATGCTTGCCTCGGCACCCTTATAGCTATCTTTTAAATAGCTATAAGCGCACGCGGAATAAGGGCTGGATGGCGATTTCTTATAAAATTCGCAAAAGTCTGGCGAGCACGGACAGACGAATTGGCATCTGTCCGGATGCTTGCAACATAATGGCAGTTTCGCCCAGCATTCATCTTTTTGCGGAGATCAATCCCATGCAACTCGCCTTCAAGCCCCGCCTGACGACCGATGATTACCTCGCCGGTGAACTGACCAGCCAGATCCGGCATGAATATGTCGATGGCGAGGTCTATGCCATGGCGGGTGCGGGCGAGCCGCACAATTTGATCGCCTTGAACGTGGCTTCCCGGCTGCGCCACCTGGTGCGCGGCGGGCCGTGCCGGGTGTTTATCTCGGACATGAAACTGCATGTGAAAACCTGGGATGCCTTTTATTACCCGGATGTGATGGTGGTGTGCGATGCCGGCGACAGCCAGACCTATTTCAAGCAAAACCCGAGTCTGGTGGTCGAAGTGCTGTCACCCTCCACCGAATCGATCGACCGGCGCGAAAAAATGCTGGCCTATCGCACCCTGCCGAGCCTGCGCGAATACCTGCTGATTGCCCAGGACAAGCCGCATGTCGAGCTGTACCGCCGCGCCGACAACGGCAACTGGCAACTGGCGGCTTTGCCCGAGGGCGCTGCCGTGCCGCTGGAATGCGTCAACGCCAGTTTGACACTCGATGAGGTGTATGAGGACATCAAATTTATGTCAAATGTGCCTGCATCCCTTATGGATATTGCGTTGACAGCTCGTTAATTGATAGTAATCTGGCGCTTCAGGCCAATCAGCGCCTGAGCGCAGCCGGCTGGCTGCGATGGCTGATTTTGCTGTCAGCCTTGAAGCTGACGCAAAAGACCCATTGCCGGGAGTGACTGAAAATCTGAGCATCACCTGCTGGCGCTGTGCCTAAAATCGGTGCCACAAATTCAAAACCAAGTTGGTAACAAAGTGCGAGACATGCCCAGTTTCAGACACCCTCTGTATCACCCGGATGTCGGCCAGCACCCGCTGCCCGACGATGCGCGGGAAATCGCCGCAGTATTGCAAGCAACCCGGCGCTGCTATCTGGCCCACCCCTATTTTCTGGCCCGTTACGGCCAGCGCGGCATGGCTTTTGCCAATTCGGACGGGGGTTATCTTGCCAGCCTGACTGGCAGCGGGCAGCAGCAGGTGGATGAACAGGTGTTTTGGCTCGCTGGCGTGCTGGCAGCGCGTGGCATGCCGCGCTGGTTGATGGAGCAGCATCTGGAACTGCTTTGCGACGAGTTGTGCCAAGCCGTGCCGGATCAACCCCGCCGTTTTGGCAAGCTGCAACAGGCCGCGCAGCAACTGCGGCTGGCGCGCCTGGCCTGGATTGACCAGCGCCAGTTCGATGCCCTGGCGGCGGCATTCGAGTCGGCCGCCGGTGACGGGTTGCCAAATGCGGGCGGCCTGCTGGTTTCTGCGGTTTGTGACGACTGCTGCGAATTGCCCGAAGCGCTGCCCAGCCTGACCCGGTGGCTGGCTGACAGCGGGCGCTTTTCTGTCAGTTGGTGCGCCGCAGTTGCCAGCACCGTTGCACAGGCGCGTGCGCTGGCCGGCGCATCATGCCGGGACAAGCCATGACCGCTGCCGCACCGATCAGCGAAGCCTGCTACCAGCGCTACCTTGCGGCCCTGCTGGCTGGTGACAGGCCTGGCTGCGCCGACCTGCTGCAAGGTCAACTGGCTGCCGGGGTGCCCCTCAAGCAGATTTACCTCGACCTGATGCAGCGTGCCATGTACGAGATTGGCACGCTGTGGGAGCGCAACCTGGTGTCGGTGGCTACCGAACATCTGGCATCGGCCACCACCGAGGTGCTGCTGGCGCTGTTGTACCCCAGGCTGTTTTCCCAGGCGCACAAAGACCGGCGCGCCCTGATTGCCTGTGTGCCGCAGGAATACCACCAGATTGGTGCCCGCATGGTGGCTGACTTCTTTGAACTGCATGGCTGGCACGGCTTCTCGCTGGGTGCCAATACGCCCAGCGCTGATCTGTTGCGCAGCATTGCCCTGCATGATCCGGATGTGGTGGGCCTGTCGATGAGCCTGCTGTTTCACCGTGCGCAGCTCGAAGCCATGATTGAGTCGGTCAGCAACGCCTATCCGGCGCTGGACCTGTTGCTGGGTGGGCGCGCCTTTCAGGGCGATGGTGCCGGGTGCCAAGCCTGGCAGGAACTCACAGCCGCCTATCCGCGACTGCGCTATTTTGCGTCGCTCAACGAGCTTGAGGAGTACCTGTCAGGTGACTGATGCCGCCACTGCAAAGCTGGACCGGCTCGGTGACATCGATGCCATCATCTGGCATGAGGTGCCCTTGGTGCTGCTGCGGCTGGATGGTGCTGGCACGGTGGTCGATTGCAACCTTTATGCCCGGCAGCTCAGCGGTCGCGACCTGACCGGCATCGCGCTGAACCAGTTGGTGCTCTCGTTCGGCCCGACACCGGTGCTGCAGGATGTTCACGCATTGACTGGCAGCGATGTTCCGGTACGTCTTCATCTGGCAACCGGGGCCGGTTTGCCGTGTTGCCTGCTGTTTCGGTTTGTCCAGACTGCGGCGCATGAGGTGCTGGCGATCGGCTGGCACGACATGCCGGAACTGCTGGGTTTGCAGCAACAACTGATCAACCTGAACAACGAACTCAGCAACACCAGCCGAGCCGCGATGAAGGATTCGCGCTTCCAGATCGACCGCCAGACGCAAGACCAGCGGCGCATCCTGGAGGCCGCTGGCGAAGGCATTCTGGGTCTGAATGCACAGGGCCTTTTTTCGCTGGTCAATCCGGCTGCGGCTGCCCTGCTGGGTTATGCCGTGGACGAACTGATCGGCCAGCCGGGCAGCGTGATCTGGCGAAACCTGGCCAAGGACAGGGCAGAGTCGGTCGCGCCGATTTCCCCGATACGGCAAACTCTGGACGCAGGCGTTTTCCATACCGACCAAAGTGCCAACTTCTGGCGCCAGGACGGCAGCGTTTTTCCGGTGACATTCACCGCCAGGCCCATCACCGAGCATCGCCGTGTGCTCGGTGCCGTGGTGACCTTTGTTGACGTATCAGAGCGTCTGCGCATTGAGCAGGCGCTGCAAGCCAGCGAGCGGCGCTACCGCCAGCTCTTTCTGGAAAGCCCGCAGCCGATGTGGCTGTTTGATGATGCCACCCTGCGCTTCCTGGATGTGAACCACTCGGCGATCCGGCATTACGGTTACAGCGCCGACGAGTTTCGCCAGATGACCCTCAAGGACATTCACCAAGCCGCCGATGTGCCGCACTTGCAGCAGGCTCTGGCGACCTCGCCGTCCAGGGTCGCGGCGGGTGAATTTCGTCATCAAAGGAAAAATGGCGAGGTCATCGATGTGCTGGTGTGGACCGCTCCCACCGAAGAAGATGGCCAGCCGCGCCGCATCGTGGTCGTCAACGACATCACGCAGCGCAAACGCGCTGAAATGGCGCTTCAGGAAAGCGAGCAGCACTTCCGCACCCTGGCCAACACCGGCTCCATGCTGATCTGGACTGCCGGGCTGGACAAGCTGTGCAATTACTTCAACGAGCCCTGGCTGCGCTTTACCGGGCGCACACTGCAGCAGGAAATCGGCAACGGCTGGACCGAGGGGGTTCATCCGGATGACTTCGAGCGCTGTCTTGACACCTATGTGCGCGCCTTCGAGCAGCAGCAGACGTTCAGCATGGACTACCGGCTGCGCCATGCCGATGGCAGCTTTCGCTGGATTCGCGATGATGGCAACCCGCGCTACAACAGCAGCGGCGATTTTCTTGGCTATATCGGCTATTGCATGGACATCACCGAGCGCAAACTCAATGAAGAGCAATTGCGCATCGGGGCTACCACCTTTCAGTCGCAGCAGGGCACGGTTGTCACCGATGCCCATGAGGTCATCATCCGGGCCAACCGGGCTTTCACCGAAACCACCGGCTACAGCACCGAAGAAGTGGCCGGCAAAACGCCGCGCGTGCTGTCATCCGGCCGGCACGATGCGGCTTTTTATGCAGCCATGTGGGACAGCATCAAACGCACCGGGTCCTGGCAGGGCGAAATCTGGAACCGTCGCAAGAATGGCGAGATCTACCCAGAATGGTTGTGGATCACCGCCGTCAGCGGCCCGGACGGCGCAGTGACCCACTATGTCGGCAATTTCATTGACATCACCGAGCGCAAGCTGGCGGCCGAAAAGATCGAGCACATGGCGTTTTACGACGCGCTGACCGACCTGCCCAACCGCCGCCTGATGCTCGACCGCCTCGGGCAAGCCCTGGCCAGCAGCGCCCGCAACAAAAAAAATGGCGCGCTGTTGATGATCGATCTGGACAACTTCAAGTCTCTCAATGACACGCTGGGACATGACGTGGGCGACCAGCTTCTGGTGCAGGTGGCGGCACGCTTGCGCGCCTGCATTCGTGAAGGCGATACGGTGGCGCGGCTCGGTGGCGACGAATTTGTGGTGGTGCTGGGCAATCTGGGCGAAAGCACGCTGGATGCCGCCACGCAAGCAGAAATGGTCGGCCAAAAAATCCTCGCGGCCCTCAATCTGCCCTACCAGCTTGGCCACCACAGCCACCACAGCACCCCCAGCATTGGCATCACGCTATTTGCCGATTCGCAAGGCACCGCCGATGATGTGATGAAGCTGGCCGATCTGGCGATGTACCAGGCCAAGGCGGCAGGCCGCAATACCTTGCGCTTTTTCAACCAGGAACTGCAGGCGGTGGTGCTGGCCCAGTCGGCCCTTGAGGCCGACATGCGCGAGGCGCTGGCCAATGGCGGTTTCGAGCTTTATTACCAGGCGCAGATGAGCCACGACGGGCAGGTCAGCGGCGCCGAAGCCTTGGTGCGCTGGCATCACCCGCAGCGCGGCATGGTGGCGCCAACCGACTTCATTGGTCTGGCCGAAGATACCGGCCTGATCCTGCCGCTGGGGCGCTGGGTGTTGAACGAGGCCTGTCGGCAACTGGCCTGTTGGGCTACTCAGCCGGACATGCAGGCGCTGTCGGTGGCGGTGAATGTCAGCGCGCACCAATTCAAGCAGCCGGACTTTGTGCAGGATGTGTTGCAGGTGCTGGCGCACAACGGCAGCAACCCCAAGCGGCTCAAGCTCGAACTCACCGAGAGTCTGCTGATTGCCGATGTGGAAGACACCATCGCCAAAATGCAGGCCCTCAAGTCCTGCGGCATCCGATTTTCACTCGATGACTTTGGCACCGGTTACTCCTCGCTGAGCTACCTCAAGCGGCTGCCGCTGGAGCAGTTGAAAATTGACCAGTCGTTTGTCCGCGATGTGCTGACCGACCCGAATGATGCGGCGATTGCCCTGACCATCTTGGCACTGGGCCGCAGCCTCGGTTTGTCGGTGATTGCCGAGGGAGTGGAAACCACCGGGCAACGGGATTTTCTGGCCGGCAATGGCTGTCATGCCTATCAGGGCTACCTGTTCAGCCGCCCGCTGCCGGTGGCGGCTTATGAGCAGTTTGTCCGGCAAATCCTTTGTTCGGCAGGCGATCAGGCAAACGGCCCGGCATCGCTGGGCCTGGCTGGGCGATGAAAGAACCAAAATGCCAAGGCGCTCTTGACATCCGTCTTTTGCGGCACTGAATCGCTTTGTTTTTTATAGCTACTCGCGCTTGCTGCATAAGGGCTGCAGGCTGATTTGTTATAAATTCGGGGATATGATGCGGTGGCCATTGCAATCGGCATTGGTTGCTGGCTGGCGCAGATCATGGTGATGCTTGTTCCAGATGTTCATCTGGCCAGACTTTTGAATACCACCGCTATTTCACTCAAGGAGATGTATCAATGGAACCCATCACTGACGGCAATCAGGTTGAAAATACTGTTGAAAATAATTCAATAAATTCAGCAGAATCATTTCTTGATTTTGATGCAAACGGTCACATTAACCTTGACATCAAAACCAATAATAATAATTACCAGTTGATACGGTTGCGCGATGACGAGTTTTTCCAGCTTGAGAGGAACACGCTTTCAATTCATGTCGATTATGGCCATTTGATCAATTTATCGATGGACGAAGATTTGATTTACAGCAGCTTTTCTAGGATGTACGCAGCCTTGACCCATTTGTTTGGCAGCAGTGGCAGGTTGTACGATGATTGGAAAGGTTCTTTCTCGTTTCCGTTTTTGATCAGATTTAAGAAGAACGGAGAGGAGTTTGGCTATTTGTTGAATATCTTCAACATGCGGTCTGGCATAGAGTTTTGTTTTTATAAATTGATCTCAGCCAATGATACTCGGTTTGACAGAATAGTGATGCAGAAGCCTTTTGAAGAATTTCCGCAAGATGAAATAAATTACCTTGTCAATTATATCGCCGGCTATTGCACTGGTTATTTTAACGAGACTGAAAAATACCATGATGACTGCTTTTTGCTGATCACCGAGTCAAACCTGCTGCTGTCAGGCTGCCATGACCATGTCTATTTTGATCATTCTTATGAAAGCCCGGAAGAGTTTCAGGCTGCGATGGCTGTGCGGAAACCCCAATGTACGCCGCCACGGCGGTCTCTACCGGCTGTAGCCGATACCTGATTTGACGGCATCAGGCAACTGACGATACCTGGCATCACTTCAGGGTGTTGAAGTCGGCCCAGGTACTTGAGACAGCAGGTCGCGCACCGGAGTGTGATCAGCCAGTCCCGGGATGCCGCCGCGTGACACCGCCGGGTCTTCCCGGTCTGTCTGGTTTTGTTTGCTCCAGATTGTGCTGCCAGAAGAAATGCGCAGACAGGCAGAAATCAGACCCGCCTGGACCACGGCCCCAGCGTGAGCCGCTCGACCTTGGCCAGCTCGCGTTCAAACCGGGCAGATTTGAGCAGCGAGTTTTCGAGCAGTCCAAACCGAACCGCCTTGGCATAGCTGGCCCGGATGGCATCAAATGGCAGACCAAAGATGAGGCTGGTCAGGTGACCGATGGCAGCGGTTGTCTTTGTCAAATCGGATGTGCTGTTCATGGCTGACTCCTTTAGGGTGTGTTGAATCCGCAAACGCGAGCCGTGCAGTGAGTGCGGCTGCGTTGGTCGATTTCGCGCATGCGCCGCTCCAGATCAAAAACATCACATGCCTGCGCGAGATAGGCTTGGTCGCAGTCTTGCCGGGATGGAAAACTTGGCGTGAGGGCCTTGATGAGTTGGGTAAAGAGAGACATGGCAAACTCCGGTTCAGTGATTTCAAAATTCAGTATAAGGGTTTACCCTATAAAACAGTCGATGTTCGGTTGTTAATTAACCACATGCAAATAATGGTTTTGATTGGCTGGCGGGGCTGTGGTTCTGGCGTGGTGGCGGCCACGCTGGTGGGAACTTCATGCAATGCCAATTGACTGCTAACATACTACAAATTAGATAGCTTTCAGCGCTTGTCCAGCAAGGGCTAGAGGCCATTTTGACTATTAAATCAGAACCTGTCGGCAGCCCCGCTACACTCGACAAAATCACAGTAGAAAGTGCACGCAATGGGTATTGAAGACCGCGATGGGTGGCGTGAGGCGCAAAAAGTGCGTTCACCCGGCGCACTCTCCCGTGGCCTCAAATGGGCGCCGCTGGGCATTGTGATGTTCTGGCTGGTCGTCATGGGGCTGCTCTATGCGCTGATGACACATTACCTACAGCCCCGGCCAGTGCGCATCAGCGCCAACGGTGATCTGGTCATTCCCAGGGCGCGCAACGGACATTTTTATGCGGCGGGGTCGGTCAACGGCAAGCCGGTCAGCTTCATGGTCGATACCGGAGCGTCAATGGTCACGGTCAGCGAGACGTTCGCCCGGCAGGCCGGCATTGCAGGCGGTGTCGCCACAGTGTTCAAAACTGCCAATGGCGATTTGGCCGGGCGCATTGTGGCCGACGTGCCGGTCACGCTCGGGCCGATTCGGGTGTCAGGCGTGCGCCTGGCGGTTGGGCTGGTCGGCGGTGAGCCTGATGATGCCCTGCTGGGCCAGGGTTTTTTGTCGAAGTTTGAGGTCATCCTGTCCAAAGACCAGATGATTTTGCGGCCCCGCCAGGCCGACCCAGGCCTAGCGGGTGCTGCCGGCTATTTGAAATAGCGAATCTGGAAGTAGCTGCCTTCCACCTGGCCAAATGCGCCTTCATATTTGGCAATGAAGACACGAAATGACTCCTGGTACTGGCGGCCACCGGCCGGGTCAATGATGTGCATGACGGTGCTGTCAACCGAGCCGTCGCCCGACATCGCCTCGACAATTCTGGAGTGCAAGCCGGCCCCGGGGCCCAGGCTGTTGAGCGTGCCGACCCAGATCAGCCCCTTGCTCCGAAGCAGGCTGACCCAGCCGGCGATGGTCAGGTTGATCATCGGCTGGACTTCCATTTGCGCCGCACTGATGAAGGGGCCAAATTCATCGGATGGAAGGCCCTGGTTGTTATCGACCATGACGCCGTATTTCTCGGCAACCGCCGCCGCTGCCGGGCGGATGTCAACCGAGGTTCTGAACTTCCACGAGCGCATCATGGCATGCACGGTGGCCCAGCAGACCATCGAGCTGGGCTGCGCTAGCACCACGCGCAGGCCCGGCACGGTAAACGGCAGTCCGGACGAAGCTGAACGCGGTAACGGCAACAGGGTGTCAAGCCGGGTCATGGTTTGGGTACCGACGACACCGTCGGCGGCAAGGCTGTTTCGGCGTTGAAACGCCCTGACCTGGGTGTCGGTCTCCTGGCCGAATACCCCATCGGGCACGCCAAACCGCCGGGTTGACAAGGGCATGGCAAAGCCCAGATCGATCAGTCCTTGCTGGACGGCCGCCACGCCGGGGCCGCTGGAGCCGGTTTTCATCGGCGGACTGTTGCTGGCGGCATTGCGGCACTGTTGTATTGGGGCAAACCGGGGGGAGCTGATGGCCATGAGATTTCTCCGGGTGGTTGGGTTGGTGGGGATCGAATCGTAGCTTTTTTTGGCCGTTTTGGCGCAGGGTCGCGTGCGGTCAGCTCCAGGTGTCCATCAGTGCTGCGCCTTGCTCGATCAAAAAGTCCTTGAAGGCGCGGGCTGCGGGCGACAGCTTTTTGCTGCTCAGGTGCGTCACATACCAGTGGTTGATTTGCGGCAGGCCTTCAATGTCGAGCAGCGCCAGGTGGCCGCTGGCGAGTTCATGGCGAATGGTGCGCATCGACAAAAAACTCAGTCCCATGCCGGCCATCACCGCCTGCTTGATGGTTTCATTGCTCGGCATGGCCATCACCACTTTCATCGGGGTCTGGTTTTGCGCAAACAGGTGCTGCATGGCGGCACGTGTGCCCGAGCCTTCTTCGCGCACCACAAAACCGTGCTCGGCCAGTGCGCCAAACGGCAGGTTTTTGCGCCGTGCCAGCGGATGGTCGGGTGCCGCCACAATCGCCAGCGGATTGGTGGCAAAGGCGGTGGCCTGGCAGTCCAGGTTGCCGGGCGCACGGCCCATCACCACCAGATCGGCCTCGTTGCGGGTCAGCAAGCCCAGCACGTTGTCGCGGTTGTCGATGTTCAACTGCACCTCAATGCCCGGAAGCAGTTTGCCAAAGCGCACCAGCAGCATTGGAATGAAGTACTTGGAGGTGCTGACAACGGCCAGCTCGATGCGGCCACGTTGCAGGCCGACATGTTCGGCCATCAGCGCTTCGAGGTCGCGGAACTGGCCCATGGCGGCGGTGGCATAGGTCTGAAAAGCCGCGCCGGCGGCGGTAAGCTGGATGTTGCGGCCCAGCGGTTCGACCAGCGCCAGGCCAAAAGCTTCTTCCAGTTGGCGCAGTTGCATCGACACCGCCGGTTGCGTGACAAACAGGCGCTCGGCCGCTTTGGACACCGAGCGCTGGCGCGCCACTTCCAGAAAAGTCTGAATCTGCTTGAAGGTGTAAGGGCGCATGGGTTTCTCCGGGCCGGTATCTCATCAGTAAAGCCTGATGTTTATTGAATAAAACGTGATTGGAGTTTATGAGTCGGGGCGATTAAAGTAAATCCATTCCGGCCCTGCGTCGGTTCTTTTTTACTCTCACAAGGACAAACCCGATGGCAACCGGCGCATTGCGAGCACTGATTTTTGATGTGGACGGCACCCTGGCCGACACCGAAAGCGCGCATCTGGCAGCATTTAACCAAGCGTTTGCCGAACTTGGGCTGGGCTGGGTCTGGACGCATGAGATGTACCTGGAGTTGCTCGCAATTTCAGGCGGCAAAGAGCGCATCTGGCATTACTGGCAGCAGTTTGACCCCGGCATCACGGCGCAGCAGGCAAGCACCTGGCAGCCGCAGATTGACCGCATTCACGCGCTGAAAACGCTGGCTTATGAACGTGCCGTCAGCCAGGGTGCGGTGAGCCTGCGCCCCGGTGTGCTTAGCTTGCTGGACGAAGCGTGGGCAGCCGGGCTGCCGCTGGCGATTGCCACCACCACCACGCCGACCAATATTGACGCGCTGATGCGCCATGCGGTGGGTGCCGGCTGGCGCTTGCGGTTCGCCGCCATTGGCGATGCCGCCACCGCGCCACGCAAGAAGCCGCATCCGCAGGTCTATCTGCAAGTGCTTGCTGCCCTGAAGCTGCCCGCCAGCGCTTGTCTGGCGCTGGAGGACTCCAGCAACGGCCTGCAAGCGGCGCTGGCCGCCGGCATTGCCACCGTCATCACGCCCAACCGGTTTACCGCGCAGCACGACTTTCACGGTGCACTGCGGGTTGTGCCTGATTTGCGCCATGTCAGCCTGGACCGCTTGCGCGAGTGGCAAAATTCTGCCCGCGCTTGAGACCCATGACATCCCCCCACCGTTTCCCATTCATCAGAAAGCCGTCCCATGCGCTCTAGCCCCGTCTTGCGTCTTGCCCCCTCCATCCTGTCTGCCGACTTTGCCCGTTTGGGCGAAGAAGTGCGCGCCATTGAAGCCGCTGGCTGCGATCTGGTGCATTTTGACGTGATGGACAACCATTACGTGCCCAACCTGACCATCGGCCCGCTGGTCTGTCAGGCGATTCGCCCGCATGTGAGCATTCCGATTGATGTGCATCTGATGGTCGAGCCGGTCGATTCGATCATCCCGCTGTTTGCCAAGGCCGGTGCCAGCATCATCACTTTTCACCCGGAGGCGTCGAAACACGTGGACCGTAGCCTGTCGCTGATTCGTGAGCTTGGCTGCAAGGCTGGCCTGGTGCTCAACCCGGCTTCTCCGCTGGATTGGCTTGACCATGTGATGGATAAGCTCGACATGGTGTTGCTGATGAGCGTCAACCCCGGCTTTGGCGGGCAACAGTTCATTGCCTCGACCTTGCCAAAGCTGCGCCTGGTGCGGGCCAAAATTGATGCCCACATGGCCGCCGGTGGTCAGCCGATCTGGCTTGAAGTCGATGGCGGGGTCAAGACCGACAACATCCGCGAGATTGTGCAAGCCGGTGCCGATACCTGTGTCGCTGGCAGCGCCGTATTTGGCTGCAAAGATGCGGATGGCGGCTATAAGGGCGTGATGCAGGCGTTGCGCCGGGCAGCGCATCCGGCCTGAGTTTCAACCCATTCAATTACCAGGAGTTTCCCGATGTCCATGACCCTTCGTTCCAACCGATCAACGCTGACGCAATTCTTGATTGAAGAGCGGCGTCGTTTTCCTTCTGCCAGCGGTGACTTCAATGCGCTGGTACTGGATGTGGCGCTGGCCTGCAAAGGCATTGCCAAGGCGGTGGCTTATGGCGAGCTGGCCGGGGGCACCGGCAAAGATGCTGCTGACTTGGGTGGTGCAGTCCATCTGCCGGGCGAGACGCAAAAAAAGCTCAACCAGTTGTCCAACGATGTTTTCATTCAGCGCACCGAATGGTCGGGCAACCTGGCCGGCATGGCCTCTGAAGAGATGGATTTGCCCTACCAGATACCCGGGCAGTACCCGCGTGGCAACTACCTGATTGTGTTTGACCCGCTGGACGGCTCTGGCAACATCGACGTGAATGTCTCGGTCGGCAGCATTTTCAGCATTCTGCGGGCACCACAAGAGGTAATTGACTCGGGCCGCGATGTGGTCGAGGCCGACTTTTACCAGCCCGGCACCCGGCAGATGGCGGCCGGCTATGCCGTCTATGGCCCGACCACCATGCTGGTGCTGACGGTCGGCGACGGTGTCAATGCCTTCACGCTGGACCCGAGTCTGGGCGAGTTCATGCTGACCCACCCCAAGCTGCACATTCCGGCAGATACCCAGGAATTTGCCATTGATGCGTCCAATTCCCGTTTCTGGGAGGCCCCGGTCAGGCGCTATGTGGATGAATGTCTGGCTGGCAAAACCGGTGTGCGCGGCAAGGATTTCAACATGCGCTGGATTGCCTCGATGGTGGCCGAGGCGCATCGCATCCTGATGCGTGGCGGGGTTTTCTTGTACCCGCGCGATGCCAAGGATTCACCCGGTGCCGGCCGGCTGCGGCTGCTGTATGAGACCAACCCGGTCGGCATGATCATCGAGCAAGCCGGTGGCCGCGCCTCCACCGGCGAAAGCCCGATGCTGGCGGTGCAGCCTTCCGAACTGCACCAGCGTATCGGTTTTGTGTTTGGCTCGAAAAACGAGGTCGAACGTATCGAGCGCTACCACCGAGAACCGATGCAAGTGGAGCTGAGCAACCCGCTGTTTGCCAAACGCAGTCTGTTCCGGGATTGATTTCATACTATAAAAATAATAGCTACTCACGCTTGTCCCATAAGCGCTAGAGGCCTATTTCTTGTAAATTCTTAACTTCAGGAGTGCCTGCCATGTCCATTCGCCACCCTATCATCGCCATCACCGGCTCCAGCGGTGCCGGCACCACTTCGGTGACCCGCACCTTTGACAACATCTTTCGCCGTGAAAACGTCAAGGCAGCGATCATCGAAGGCGACAGCTTTCACCGCCATGACCGCAAGTCCATGAAAATTGCCGCCGCCAAAGAAGAGGCCGGCGGCAACCACAACTTCAGCCACTTTGGCCCGGAAAACAACCTGTTTTCCGAACTGGAGACGCTGTTTGCCACCTATGCCAAAACCGGCACCGGCAAACGCCGCAAGTACCTGCACGACCAAGAAGAAGCCGCACCCTACCAGCAAGACCCCGGCACCTTCACCCCGTGGGAAGACGTGCCAACCGGTACCGACTTGCTGTTTTACGAAGGCCTGCATGGCGCCGTGGTGACGCCCGAGGTCAACATCGCGCAGCACCCCGACTTGCTGATCGGGGTGGTGCCGGTGATCAACCTGGAGTGGATTCAGAAGCTTTACCGCGACAAAAAGCAGCGCGGCTACAGTACCGAAGCGGTTACCGACACCATTCTGCGCCGCATGCCCGACTATGTGAACTACATCTGCCCGCAGTTCATGCACACCCATGTCAATTTTCAGCGGGTGCCGATGGTCGATACCAGCAACCCGTTTATCTCGCGCGACATTCCGAGTGCCGACGAGAGCATGGTGGTGATCCGCTTTGCCAACCCCAAAGGCATTGACTTTCAGTACCTGCGCAACATGATCAACGACAGCTACATGAGCCGCGCCAACACCATTGTGGTGCCAGGCGGCAAAATGGAGCTGGCCATGCAACTCATCTTCACCCCTTTCGTCTGGCGCATGATGGAGCGTCAGAAAAATGTGCGCTGAGCTGCCAACAGACCGATCCGATCAACCCAATCAAGCAACAACCATGACAACACCCACCCCCGAATTCGCCAAACAAATGGCCAATGCCATCCGCATGCTGGCCGCTGATGCGGTTGAAAAAGCCAACTCCGGCCACCCCGGTGCGCCGATGGGCATGGCCGATATCGCCGAAGTGCTATGGAACCGGCATCTCAGTCACAACCCGATCAATCCGCATTGGGCCAACCGCGACCGCTTTGTGCTCTCCAACGGCCACGGCTCGATGCTGATTTATGCGCTGCTGCACCTGACCGGCTACGACCTGCCAATGAGCGAACTGCAAAACTTTCGCCAGCTCCACAGCAAGACCGCCGGTCACCCGGAATACGGCATGACCCCTGGCGTGGAAACCACCACCGGTCCGCTCGGTCAGGGCGTGGCCAACGCGGTCGGCATGGCGCTGGCCGAAAAGTTGCTGGCCGCCGAGTTCAATCACGAAGCGCGCGGTGCCCGGCACACCATCGTTGACCACTTCACCTACACCTTTTTGGGCGACGGCTGCCTGATGGAAGGCATCAGCCACGAAGCCTGTTCGCTGGCCGGCACGCTGCGCCTGTCCAAGCTGGTGGCGTTTTATGACGACAACGGCATTTCGATCGATGGCCATGTCGAGGGCTGGTTTACCGACGACACGCCCAAGCGCTTTGATGCCTATGGCTGGAACGTGATCCCGGCGGTCGATGGCCACAACCCGGCCGCCATTGATGCCGCCATCAAGGCCGCCAAAGCGCAAGCGCTGTTGCCCAGCGGCAAACCGACCCTGATCTGCTGCAAGACGGTGATTGGCATGGGTTCGCCCAACAAGGCCGGCAGCCATGATGTCCACGGTGCCGCCCTTGGTGCGGCCGAAGTGGCAGCGACCCGCGCGGCGCTGGGCTGGACCGCTGCGCCGTTCGAGATTCCATCCGACATTGTTGCGGCCTGGAATGCCGTCGCCCGCGGTGTCGTGGCCGAGCGCGCCTGGCATGACCGATTTGAAGCCTATCGGCTGTTGTACCCGGCCGACGCGGCCGAATTTGAGCGCCGCATGGCCGGTGATCTGCTGCCGGCCATTGCCGGCCAGTTGCCGGGTTTGCTTGACGCCATTGCCGCCAATACCGCTGCCGTTGCCACCCGCAAAGCCAGCCAGAATGCACTCGACGTGCTGGCCCCGCTGGTGCCCGAGTTCTTTGGCGGCAGCGCTGACCTGACCGGCTCGAACCTGACCAACTTCAAGGGCTGCGTGCGCGCCGGGCGCGACACCTGGGGCAACCACCTGAGCTACGGCGTGCGTGAATTCGGCATGGCCGCCATCATGAACGGCATGGCGTTGCACGGCGGCTACATTCCTTACGGCGGCACCTTTTTGACCTTTAGCGACTACAGCCGCAACGCCATCCGCATGGCGGCGTTGATGAAAATCCGCGTCATCCATGTGTTCACCCACGACAGCATTGGCCTGGGCGAAGACGGCCCGACGCACCAGAGCATCGAGCATATTCCCTCGCTGCGCATCATTCCGGGGCTGGATGTGTGGCGCCCGGCCGACGCGCTGGAAACCGCAGTCGCCTGGGCTTTTGCGGTGGCGCGCCGTGATGGCCCCAGCGCCCTGTGCCTGTCGCGCCAGAATTTGCCGCGCCTGACCGACGCGACAATGGTCGAGAAAATCCGCAAGGGTGGCTACATCCTGTCCGACATGGAAGGGGCGCAAGCGGTGATTGTTTCTACCGGCTCCGAGCTGGAAATTGCCATCAAGGCGCAGACTGCGCTGGCCGCCGACGGCATTGCTACCCGCGTTGTGTCGATGCCCTGCACCAATGTGTTTGACCGCCAGAGCGAGGCCTATCAGGAAATGGTCATCCCGTTCAACACCCCCTCGGTGGCGATTGAAGCCGCGCACCCGGACTTCTGGCGCAAGTATGTGGGCCGCCACGGCGTGGTGATTGGCATGCCGACTTTTGGCGAATCAGCGCCGGCCCCCAAGCTGTATGCACACTTTGGCATCACGGTAGAGCGGGTGGTGAGTACCGTGCGCACCATCGTGCACCGCGCGGCGAGCAAGCGCCCCGATGCCCTGCCAGAGACCGTGGTGCCGTCGGACAACTGATCGGCTACTGCGCATGAAGCCTTTTGATCTGGTCATGTTTGACCTCGATGGCACGCTGGTGGAGACCGCGCCCGAAATCATGGACGCGGTGAACGACACCTTGAGCCACTTCAATTTGCCGCTGGTAGCACAGCAGCAGGTGAACGACTGGATTGGTCACGGCACGCTGGCGCTGCTGATTCAGGCGGTGGCCTTTGCCAGCGGGCGCTCAGTGGCACAAGTGCGCAGCAGCGATCTGCTGGCGCAAATGACCGACGAATACAACCAGTTTTACCAGCGCCGCTGCGGCACCCGCAGCCAGTTGTATCCGCAGGTGCGCGAGACCCTGGTGGCCCTGCGCGGGCAGGGCGTCAAGCTGGCTGTGGTCACCAACAAGGAGAGCCACTACACCCGGATCGTGATGGATGTGCAGCAACTCGGCCCGCTGATCGATCTGGTGGTGTGCGGTGACACCCTGCAAACCAAAAAGCCGGCACCCGACGGCGTGCTGCACTGCCTGGCGCAGTTTGGGGTGACCGCCGGTCGTGCGCTGTTTGTCGGCGACTCCAGCATTGACGCTGCCACCGCCCGCAATGCCGGTGTGGCGGTGTGGCTATTGCCCTACGGCTACAACATGGGTCAGCCGATCACCGCATGCACGCCCGACCGTATCATTGCCGACTGCTCTGCGCTATTGAATAGCTAGCTATTCGCGCAGTACCATCACGCGCTTGAGGTCTGTGCTTGAGGTCTTTTTTTTATTAACTTTAGGAGTTTTCCGATGAAAGTATTGCGTTTTGCCGATGTGATTGCCAGTGGTGCCGTTAAGGGAAAAAGGGTGTTTATCCGGGCTGATCTGAATGTGCCGCAGGACGATGCCGGCAACGTCACCGAAGACACCCGCATTCGTGCCAGCGTGCCCTGCATCAAGATGGCACTCGACGCCGGCGCCGCTGTCATGGTCACCAGTCACCTGGGTCGCCCGACCGAAGGCACCCTGACACCGGAGGATTCGCTGGCCCCGGTCGCCAAGCGCATGGGCGAACTGCTGGGTCGCGAGGTGCCGGTGGTGGCCGACTGGGTTGATGGTGTCGATGTGCAGCCCGGCCAACTGGTGATGCTGGAAAACTGCCGTGTCAACAAGGGCGAAAAAAAGAACAAGGAAGAACTGGCGAAAAAGATGGCCGCCCTGTGCGATGTGTTTGTGCATGATGCCTTTGGCACCGCCCACCGCGCCGAAGGCACCACCTACGGCATCGCCCAGTTTGCCCCGATTGCCTGCGCCGGCCCCTTGCTGGCGGCAGAAATTGATGCCATCAACCTGGCCCTGGCCAATCCGAAACGCCCGCTGGTGGCGATTGTGGCGGGCTCCAAGGTCTCGACCAAGCTCAGCATTTTGCAGGCGCTGGCCAAGAATGTCGATAACCTGATCGTCGGCGGCGGCATTGCCAATACCTTCATGCTGGCCGCTGGCCTGAAAATTGGCAAGAGCCTGGCCGAGCCCAGCCTGCTGGCCGATGCCGTCGCCGTGATTGCTGCCATGAAGGCGCGCGGCGCCGATGTGCCGATCCCGACCGATGTGGTTACCGCCAAAACCTTTGCCATCGATGCCGTGGCCACCATCAAGGCCGCCACCGACGTGGAAGACGACGACATGATTCTCGACATCGGCCCGGACACCGCCGCCCGCTTGGCCACCCAGCTTATGGAGGCCGGCACCATTGTCTGGAACGGCCCGGTCGGCGTGTTTGAGTTCCCGTCGTTCGAGAACGGCACCAAGGTGATCGCGCAGGCGATTGCCGCCTCCAGCGCGTTCAGCATTGCCGGCGGCGGCGACACGCTGGCGGCGATTGCCAAGTACGGCATCGAAAAAGACATCGGCTACATCTCGACCGGCGGCGGCGCTTTCCTTGAGGTGCTTGAAGGCAAGACCCTGCCGGCTTTCGAGATTCTGCAAAAACGCGCAGCCGGCTAAACATCAAAAAGTGCCTTTCAGCAAAATCCCCTGATCCACCCGGTCAATGTCGGTATGGCCACAAAAGGCCATGGTCAGGTCGAGTTCTTTGTGGATGATCTCCAGCGCCTTGGTGACACCGGCTTCGCCCATGGCACCCAGGCCATATAGAAAGGCACGGCCAATGTAGGTTCCTTGGGCACCCAGGGCGCGTGCCTTGAGCACGTCCTGCCCGCTGCGGATGCCGCCGTCCATGTGCACCTCGATCTGCTTGCCAACTGCGGCCACGATGGCGGGCAGGGCGCTGATGGAGGAGGGCGCACCGTCAAGCTGGCGGCCACCGTGGTTGCTGACAATCAGCGCATCTGCCCCCGAATCGGCGGCGTGTTGTGCGTCTTCCACATCCTGAATGCCCTTGAGGATCAGCTTGCCACCCCAGCGTTGCCTGATCCAGGCCACGTCATTCCAGTTCAGCGACGGGTCAAACTGTTTGGCGGTCCATTCGCTCAGGGTGCCCATGCTCTCGATCCCCTTGACATGACCGACGATGTTGCCAAAACCGCGCCGGTGCGTGCCCAGCATGCCCAGGCCCCAGCGCGGCTTGGTCATCATGTTGAGGATGTTGGCCAGCGTCAGCCTGGGTGGCGCCGACAGGCCATTGCGCAAATCATTGTGGCGCTGGCCGATGATCTGCAAATCCAGCGTCAGCATCAAGGCCGAGCAGTTGACGGCGCGGGCACGCTCGATCAGGCGCTCAATGTAGTCACGATCCTTCATCACATACAGTTGAAACCAGAACGGATGGCCGCCGGTTTCCCGCGCCACATCCTCAATCGAGCAAATGCTCATGGTCGAAAGCGTGAAGGGCACGCCAAATTTTTTGCATGCATTGGCGGCCTTGATCTCGCCATCGGCACACTGCATGCCGGTAAGGCCGGTCGGTGCAATCGCCACCGGCATTGCCACATTTTGGCCAATCATGGTGCTGCGGGTGCTGCGGTTTTCGATATTGACGGCAACCCGCTGGCGCAGCAAGATTTTCTGAAAATCAGCCGAATTGGCGCGGTAAGTGCTCTCGGTCCAACTGCCCGAGTCTGCATACTGGTAAAACATGCGTGGCACACGTTGTTGGGCCAGCAGGCGCAGGTCTTCAATGTTGGTGATCACGGTCATGCAAGTCTCCTGAAGTTGCGCTGGATGTTACGTGGGCGCCGGGGCAGCCGGGCAGACACCGGCATGTTGCCGTTGAAGTGGCTGGCCAGGCTGGCGGGCTGACCGGGTGCGGTCGGCCTGAATTGGCAATAATCAACACCGGCATCGGCCAAGAATTTGCCAAAGGCGATGCCATTTCACCAAATGGTACAAAAATGCAAACCACAGACGTTCTCATCATCGGTGCCGGCATGGCGGGTGCCTCGGCGGCCTATTTTTTGGCGCCGCATTGCCGCGTGCTGGTGCTTGAGCGCGAATCCCAGCCTGGCTACCATGCCACTGGCCGATCCGCCGCGATGTATGTCGAAACCTATGGCAATGCCACCGTGCGGGCCATCACCGGCGCTTCACGGTCTTTTTTCTTCAACCCGCCGGCCGGCTTTGCCGACCATCCGCTGGTGGTTGAGCGTGGTGCCCTGATCGCGGGCGCTGCTGCCGACCAGGATGCCCTGCGCGCCACCTGGCACGACATGCGCCGCCAGGTGCCTTCGGTGCAATGGTGGACGCAGGCCGATATCTTGCAGCGGGTGCCGGTGCTCCATCCCGAATTTGCCGTTGGCGGCATTTTTGAGCCGGAGGCGATGGACCTGGATGTGCATGCGATTCATCAGGGGTTTTTGCGCGGTGCCAAGGCCGCTGGCGCGCAACTGCGGTGTGATGCCGGGGTCAGCCAGATCAGCCGCAGTGCCGATGGCTGGCGGGTGGCGACAGCGGCTGGCGATTTCGCCGCAGCGGTACTGGTCAATGCGGCCGGTGCCTGGTGCGACCAACTGGCGCAATTGGCCGGCGTGGCCGCAGTGGGCTTGCAACCCAGGCGGCGCACCGCCTTCACCTGTGATGCACCGGCAGGCTGCGACAGCAGCGCCTGGCCGCTGGTGATGGATGCCCAAGAGAGCTTTTATTTCAAGCCAGATGCCGGGCTGCTGCTGATGTCCCCGGCCAACCAGGACCCGGTGGCGGCGCAAGACGTGCAGCCCGAAGAACTCGATGTGGCCATTGCGGTGGACCGGATCGAGACGGCGACCACGCTGCGCATTCGCCAGGTGCGGCGCAAATGGGCCGGTTTGCGCTCATTTGTGGCGGACAAAACACCGGTGGCGGGCTTTTCCCCCGACGCGCCCGGCTTTTTCTGGCTGGCCGGGCAGGGTGGTTATGGCATTCAGACGGCGCCCGCCCTGGGCGAACTGACCGCCACACTGGTGCTGGGCCGGCCACTGCCGCCATCGCTGGCGGCGCAGGGTTTCTGTGCGGTGGAGGTGGCGGCCGGGCGATCAGGCTTGCTTGCCGGCCTGTCAGGCTAGCTTTCAGGGCCTGTCGGGCTAGCTTGCATGGCCTGTCGGCCACCCCGAATGATGAAACCGTTCGCCCTGAGCTTGGTCGAAGGGCAACAACACCCCGCGCTGCACGGCAACAGCATCACCCGATTGGCATCGGCTCGACCCCGTGGCGCTTACCAGGCTTTGGGGTTGAACCCGACCGGACTGCCGATATCGACGCTTTCGCCATTTTGGTACAGCACATAAAGCCCCTGGCTGTGGGCGTAGGCTCTGACACTGTCGCTCATCACCATGGCGGCCACGGCACCCAGCGCCTTGTGGTTCTTATATGCTGGCAGCAAACGCTTGAGCTTTTCCATCCGTGCCAGGTGTTCATCGACATGCACCTCGGTGAGTTTGCTTTTGCACTCCACCGCCACCAAAATGCCATCGTTGACCGCCAGCAGGTCAATTTCGATGCCCTCGCCATTGCGTTTGGCTTCAACGCCCGGATGAACCTCATGCACTTCAATCCCCTGGGCCTGAAACAGCCGCACCACCGCCGGGGCCACCATGTGCTCGACAAACTCGCCGAGCCGGTTGCCCAGATCACCCAGGTTTTTCGACAGATTCTTGACGATGCGGTCGGTTTCCTGCAGCTTGCGGTCGGTTTCAGCAGAATGCTCCTTCATCAGACGGTCGGTTTCAGCAGAACGTTCTTTCATCAGACGTTCAGATTCCTGAAACTTGCGGTCGGTTTCCTGAAACATGCGCCAGACATCGGCAAAAGTTGGGGCGGGCTGTTCAAGTGTGTTCATCTCGTTTTCTCCGGCAAAGTGTTGATTTATTTTATTATTTTAGACCTCGCCTGGGCCATGACAAACAGGAGGGCTTGTGGTGGACGTGCCCGGGTGATTTTGGCGACACTGGAAATTGGACGCCAATTCAATGTGGCCAAATCATGATGAGCGATCGGGTAGCGACTGGCGATGGTGCTGGCTGAATTGGGGTCAGATCACAATTCGGGGCGAGACCATCAAGAAAAGCCAACAGCATTTCACCGATTGGCCACGCAGCTAGCACTTACAACAGCACCCCGCGCTGCATGGCAAAAGTAAAACCAGATTGGTCTAGCTCAACTCCGCAATGTCAGTTGTTCACCACCACACTGCGACCGCGCGAACATGACGCCCTGATCCAGTCACCTGATTTCGGTGCTGCACTGTAGCAAATCAACCACTGGATGTGCCGCTCGCTGCTCACCTAATCGATGAACCCCGGCACCAAGCAATTCGTGATGTACCCTCGGACGCACATCAACATCAGTTGTCAGGGTCTCGTATGGCAAATGAACCCAGAAGCCGCTGGCAGGTGCCAGGGTGCCGGTTGGCGTAGTCGGCAGCGTTACAAAATCGAGGTAGTTATGGCTGGCAAGATAGCCGGTCAAACCGCCGCTGTTGTAAAGACTTGGCGACCAAAAGTACCAGTTTTGCCGACTTGCATCCCAGGCCCACAGCGTGTTGAGGTTGTTGGGAACATGTCCGGGCGAAGACGACGCGGCTGCGGTCAGTGCCGCATTGAATTGCGCCGGAGTCGGGCTGTCGCCGGTCGCAATCAGGCTCCAGCCCGGTGGCAAGGCATGTGATCCGCCGACCGCGACAGGGTTAGCTGTCGCGGGCTTGAAGCTTGCTGACTGGACTGCGGTTCCTGCTGCCGGGGTGATTGAAAATGCCTGGCTGGTCTGAACCCAAAACCCCTC
Source organism: uncultured beta proteobacterium (assembly GCA_903873485.1). Lineage (GTDB taxonomy): Bacteria > Pseudomonadota > Gammaproteobacteria > Burkholderiales > Burkholderiaceae_C > Rhodoferax. The sequence goes on from CAIQOO010000175.1 coordinate 52,452, forward strand.
GGAAGCGCCGATGGTGGTGAGCGCCTCGTAGCCCTTGCTGGCCGCGTAGGCTTGCCCGCCATCGAACTGCGCTGGGGTGTAAAACGCCCAGGTCGGGTAGCTGATGCCGGGCATCGTTCCAGCGCTGACCCACTTCCAGATGGCATTGACCTTGGTCGCATCGTTGAACAGTGTCGTCACCGCAATCGACTGCTCGACACTGTTGCCAACCAGGTTCCAGCCGGTGGCAAATGTCAAAACGGGTGCCAGCACGCTCTCGAGTTCCACCATTTGAAGACTATAGGCAGGAATCGTCAGGGGGATATCCACGGCACCGCTACTGACTGCCAACCCCGCTTGGGTGACTTTGGGCACGCTGCCAAGCAGCATCGCCAGCGCGGTTGCATCAGTCACCACCGGGCTGCCACTGGCAGGCAGATCCTGGGCCTCCGATGGGGGCGTACTGATGGTTGCCGTGACCGCCGATGCGCTCAAGCCCTTGACGCGCAGCGTGTAGTTGACGGCAGTCGCACTGTCATTGGTAATAACCATGCTTTGCCCGGTGCCAACCTGGGCCGATAACGCCATCAAAGGCGTTGACTCGGCGGCGTAACCGGCGACACAGGCCGCGCCTTGCGGGCACACTTGCGTCGCCAACATATTGGCACCCCGCAGTCGGGAATGGGCCCAGAGTGACCAAGCCGCCGGATTGACGCGCACAGTTCCCACCACCGAGGTGAAGTCGAACAAAGCCATGATCGGCATGGCCGCGTAAAAATGTGCCGCCTCAATGTTATACGCCGGGTCTTGCATGAGGGTCAAAATGCCGCTGTCAAACGACTGTGTGCGTGGCTCTGCATAAAACGCATTGCCACATTGCGAGCCAAGCCCGATGTTCCATTCGGTAATCTGCAGTGGCTTGGCACTGCCCCCCTGGGCGTTCACCAAGTCGCGCAAGGCCCGCAGAAATGTCGCCGATGAAGTCAGTGTGGCTGTGGAACATTTGTCATAAAGGTGCGCCGAGAAAAAGTCGATGTTGGTGGCACCCACCGCAGCAATAAAACCGTTGGCCGGGTTATCAAGTTCAGTGCTTTTTGCCAGCACATTTTTGGTGAACCCGGCACCTCCAACCTTGACACTGCGCCCAGCCGCTGCGGCGGCGGCACGCACGCGCTGCGCTGTTTCCACGAAAAGGGTGTTGAAAGTAGCGGTTGTTCCGGCCCAGAAACCGCCATCGGGCTCATTGAAAATCTCCACAAAAACCGGATTGACCGCGATTCCGGCCGTGGGCTTGAAGTCTCCCAGAACGTGCTTGTATATATTAGTGGCAATTTTTGCCCACGCCACCGGGTCGTCGGTGTCATTGGGGCCGTTGTAACTTTCGCCCAGCCGCAGGTAAATTTGAGCGCCGGTGGCAATGGCAGCCAACAATGCCTCGTCGGCGGCCGAGAAATCGTAGTTGTCCGGGTTGTTGAGATCGGCATCCGCCGAGGAGATCGGTGTCCAGTTGAAATGCGGTCTTGCGCCGCTTCCTTGCAAGCTACACCCCTGGACGGACTGCGCCGGGGAAACACCGGTGTTGCGCTTGCTGGCTGCGGTGTAGCTGGTACACAAATCAACATTCGAGTCATGCAGCCGCACCTGGGTGATCCCGAAAGCGGTGTAGAGGGACGCAGCATTCCAGTTGATGCCCGGGGTTGAAGCAGCAGCAGTGGGTTTTCGGTTGGCACCGAACACATCACGAACCACGCCATTGACCTGTGCCGCATCGACCTCAACCATAACCGCCGATGTTGCAGCATGTGCCATCAGAGAACCCAGCAGAGCGAGAAGAAAAACAACAAAAGTGCGCATGTTTCGACCTCGTTTCAGATTGATTTCGGAATAAACGGAATAAGGGAACAAAGAATAAAGGGGCCGGGCTCGAATTGGCAGAAAGGCCATACATCACGGCCCGATTTGGCCGGCACCCAGCAGCCGTGCCTGCATCACCGCCTGCCCAAGCTCGATCACCGCCATCGCGTAATAGCTGCTCCAGTTGTAGCGGGTGATGACATAAAAGTTGTCGGTGCCGGCCACATAGCTGGGCGCATCAGCGCCGTTTTGCAACTCGACCAGTGCCAGTTTGCCGGCATGCCGCTGCGCGCCAGCGTCAAGCACAGCCCCTTTGTCCTGAAAGCTGGCGACACTGAAGGTCGGCAAAATGTCCGGTTCCAACAGGGCTGGCAAGTCGAGTTTTTGCGCATCGAAGCTCACCGGGTAGTGGGTCGGCAGGTCTTTTTTCCAGCCAAACGCCGTGAAGTAGTTGGCCACCGAGCCAATCGCATCGTTGGCACTGGCAAACAGGTCGATGCGGCCATCTGCATCAAAGTCGGTGGCATATTTGGCCCAGCTTGACGGCATGAATTGCGGCATGCCCATGGCACCGGCGTAGCTGCCGAGCAGGTGCTGCGGGTCTTCGCCAGTGCGCTGCATCAGGCTCAGGTAGTGGCCCAGCTCCTGCTTGAAATAGGCACTGCGCTGGGCGGCACGCGGGTGGCTGGCCGGAAAATCAAACGCCAGGGTGGCGAGCGCATCGAGCACCCGAAAGTGGCCCATTTGCTGGCCATAGACGGTTTCGATGCCAATGATGCCGACGATGATGGCGGCGGGCACGCCGGTCTGGCGCTCGGCGCGCGCCAGCGTGTCAGCATGGGCCTGCCAAAAGGCCACGCCGGCCCGGATGCGAATTGGCTCGACAAAACGGCTGCGATAGACGCGCCAATTTTTCGGGGTGCCCACAGGCGGCGGGGCGATGGCTTTGGCGATGGCCGGGATGTAGCGGGCTTGCGCCAGCGTCTGGCGTACCCAACTGGCATCAAGCTGGTGCTGTAACGCCATGTCGCTGGCCGCTTGCCGGACATCGGTACGCTCGGCGTAGCTTGGGCCCGGCTGGCTGAGCTGGCTCGCCGCTGGCTTGGGATAAACTTTATTTTTTAAGTGTTTTTCGGCTCCAGCCCTTGCTGGTATTGCGCAGGCAGCTATCAATAATAAAGTAATCAGGGGCTGCCGGAAAGAGGTTTTTCGCATCAAATCGATCCGTGTCAGGCATTCAAACGCAGGTGTTTGAACTCGCGTTGCAGTGTAGCGAGTTGACGGCGATAGTCACCCTTGCTGGCGTTGTCCGGGCGGCTGTAGCGCAGCGTTTCCAGCCGCAGCAGCCAGTCGCGCAGCGGCTGGCTGGCGGCTTGGGTGTGGCCCGGCTGATCCAGCACATCAGCCAACTGGCGCGCTGTCGGGTTGGCCGGCGGCACCAGGCCAGCGCGCTGCAGGTGTTTTGCCGCTTGCCCGAGCAGCCGCAGCCAGGGATCCTGACGCTGACGTTCCCACAAACCGATGGCGGCACCTGCCAGACTGACCGCCACCACAATGCCGCACAGCAAGTAGATCAGGTCTTCCCAGGTGGGGGTGTCAAAGCCGAGGTTTTGCAGCAGCCGGAGCTGGCTGCTTTGGCTGTAGTTCAGCACCCACTGGTTCCAGCGGTGGTTGACGGCATCCCAGGCGGCGCGCAGGGTCAGGGCGACTTGCGGGTTGACATTGCCCAGCAAGGCATTGGCGATCACCCCGCGCGGGCTTTGCAGCCGGGTGAAACTGCCAACCCGTGATGGTGCCACCGAGCCGGTCGGGTCCACCCGCAGCCAGCCCTGTCCGGCCAGCCAGACCTCGGCCCAGGCATGGGCATCGCTTTGGCGCACGGTCCAGAAACCATCCACACTGTTGCGCTCGCCGCCCTGGTAACCGGTCACCACCCGGGCCGGCACGCCCAGCGCGCGCAGCAGAATGACAAAGCTGGATGCAATATGTTCGCAAAAGCCCTCTTTGCGGTCAAACCAGAATTCGTCGGCGGTGTGGCGACCATAGACGCCCGGCTCCAGCGTGTAGGTGTAGCCGCCGGTGCGCAGGCGCTCTTGGATTAGAGCGACCCAGTAGCGGCCACTGGCGCGCCCTGGCGGTGCCTCGCGTTGCAGTTGCCGGGCTAGTTCCAGCGTGCGCGGGTCGTAACCCGGCGGCAGGCTCAGCCAGGTTTGCAGGCGCGGCGTGGCTTGCAGCGGGCCGTGCTGGAAGCGGGGATAGCTGGTGACCTGGTAGCGCAGCAGTTCGGTTACCGGCCGATCAAGCAGCCACTGCAAGTCGGCCGTCATGCGGGCGCGGCCCTGTGCCAGTTGCGGGGCATCGGGGGTGGCATCGAGCGTCAATAGCCAGGGCTGCTGGTTGGGTTCGAGCGTGACCTGGTAGCCAATTCCCGGGCCTTGTACCTGCAACTGCGCATCGGCGGCCCGGCTGGGCGCAAAGATATCCAGCGGCTGCCAGCGCTGGCCGTCAAAACGCGACAACACCGGCCCGCGAAAATACAGCTCGCTTTGTGCCGGTGCCGGGCCGTCAAAACGGATGCGCATAGCGATGCCGTCGTCGAGCGCCAGGCTGGCGATGTTGCCCACCGTCATCTGTGCCGACAAGCCGCTGCGCCCGGCCATGGCATCGCCGGGCATGCCCCACAGCGGCGCCAGACGCGGAAACAGCATGAACAGCAGCAGCATGATGGGCGCGCCCAGCAGGGTCATGCCGCCGGCAATGCGGGCCACCTGCCACAGCGGTGGCCGGCCCACCGGCATGTGGGCATTGACCAGCGCCGTCAGCAGGCCCAGCAAGGCCAGCAGCATGGCAGCAGCCGTCAGCAGCGACTGCGAGTAGAAAAAATTGGTCAGCATCAAAAAGAAGCTGAGAAAAAACACCACGAAGGCATCGCGCCGGGCGCGCAGTTCCAGTGTTTTGAGCGCCAGCAACAGCACCACCAGGGTGACACCGGCATCGCGCCCAAGCAGGGTCTTGAAGCTCACCAGCGTGGCACCGGTGGCCAGCGCCAGCAGCCCGAAACGCCACCATCTGGACGGCAGCGGCTGCCCCTGCCAGGCCAGCATGCCGCGCCACAGCATCACCAGGGCGGCAAGGAAGCTGCACCACAGGGGTATCTGCCCCAGCAGCGGCAGCAGCACCCAGGTAATGACGAGCAGCATGAACAGCGTGTCGCGCGTGTCGCGCGGCAGATTCAGCAAGGTGTGAAGATTCATGTGTGCAACATTCAAACACAACGGTCGGATGCCAGCCGACTCATCTTCAGGCCAGCGCCAGCGCGCGCAGGCAGCGCTGCCGGTGGCTTGGGCCGTGGTCGGGCGCAATTTCCTGCTGCCCCAGCCGCAGGCCATAGCGCAAGCCCTCCTGGTCAGCCTGCAACACCCAGGCACACAGGCGGCTAAGCTGTTGCTCGGGGTGGCTTGAAGCCGTGTGCAGTCGCTCCAGCCACAGTTCGCGTTGCTGCAGGGCAATGCTGTCGCGGCTGACCAGTTCACCGGTTTTGGCGGCTTTTTTCCAGTAAATGGTTTTCAGCGGGTCACCCCGGCGGTAGGCGCGCAGGCCATCAGGCTCGCCCTGGCGGTGTCGGCTGCCGGCCTGGCTGCTGCCGCTTTGGGATAGGCCAATTGGCAACGGCGGCGGTGTTGCTTCGGGCCGGGGATAGACCAGCACCTGCGCGGCCGGACGCCACAGCGTCCAGACCCGAAACGTGCCCAGCGGAAACAGGGTTTGCGCACTCAGGGTTGGCAGCCGGTGCAGGCCGCGCTGCGGTGGCATCCAGGCCAGGTGCAGGGTGGCGCTGGTTTGGGGCGCAATATCGGTCCAGACCCATTGATCAGAGTCCAGCACCGCCAGCGCCAGCGCATGGCGCGGGCGGCGTCTGAGGTTCTGCAAATAAACCACAATTTGGACCTTGACGCCAGCAAATACCGCCTCTGGCGCAGCCAAATGCAGGGTCAAGCCGCGCAGTGTGGCGTGGCTGACATGCATCGCCACCAGCGCGCAGCCAGCCAGCAAAAAAGTCAGCAAATAGCCCAGATTGAGCTGGTAATTGATGGAGGCTACCAGCAGCACCAGCAAGGTGATGCCCAGCATCAGCCCGGCGCGGGTCGGCAAGATATACACGTTGCGCTGCGTTAGCGTGATGCTGTCGGCCAGTGGCAGGCGCTGCTGCCACCAGCGCGCCAACCGGGCGCGCGCTGATCGAAGCGGATGGCGCAGCAGATGCAGCAGGTCGCTCATGCGCAGTGGTCGCTGTTGGTCACGGCAGCGGCACCGCATCCAGCATGGCGCGCACCTGCTCCTGGGCACCCCGACCGGCATCTCCGGTGGGAATCAGCCGGTGGGCAATGGTTTGCGGCAGCACTGCGCGCACATCGTCGGGCGCCACATAGCTGCGCCCGGCCAGCAGGGCATGCGCTTTGGCGGCGCGCAGCACGGCAATGCCGGCGCGCGGACTCAGGCCCTGAATGAACCACTGACCGGAGCGGGTTGCCGCCATCAGATCTTGCACATAGTCCAGCAGCGGCCCGGCAGCATGAATGGCTTGCACCTGATCTTGCAGCGTCAGCAACTCTTGCGCGGTCAGCAGGCTCGGCAGCGCATCGACGAGTTGGCGCCGGTCAACACCGCAGAGCAACTCGCGCTCGGCAGTGCGGCTCGGGTAGCCTAGCGAGATGCACATCAGAAAACGGTCCAGTTGCGACTCGGGCAGCGCATAGGTGCCCGCCTGGTCCATCGGATTTTGCGTGGCAATGACAAAAAAGGGCAGCGGCAGCGGGCGCGTCTGGCCTTCAATCGTGACCTGTTTTTCTTCCATCGCTTCAAGCAGGGCGCTTTGCGTTTTTGGGCTGGCGCGGTTGATTTCGTCGGCTAGCAACACCTGGGCAAACAGCGGGCCGGGATGAAACACAAATTTTTCTGCACCGCGCTCATAAATCGACACCCCCAGCAAATCGCCGGGCATCAGGTCTGCGGTAAATTGCACGCGGGAAAACTGCAAGCCAAAGGTGCGTGCCAGGGCATGCGCCAATGTAGTTTTGCCAACACCTGGCACGTCTTCGATCAACAAGTGCCCGCCAGCAAGCAAACATGCCACGCAATCCTGGGTCTGATCAGATTTGCCGACAATCACCGTGTTAAGTTGATTGACCAGCGCCGTGAGTTTTTCTTGAATGTCCATGGGACAACCTTACCAAAAAAAGAGCCGTTGGCAACAATTGCAGACGACGATGACCGGATACTTTACTCACCCAAGCGGTCGCCTGCTCACCATAGCCGGCTAATCTGGTTTTCTTGGCAGAGGAAGCCCTTGCGCTGCGCCATGCTGTGTCTGAGTGCTCATGCCAAGCTTGCCGACCGAACCTGTAGCAACAACAACAGTACGCTGTAAACTTGGTTTGGTGCCTGATGGCACCAGCATCATCCCGATGCGCAGCACTGCGGTTTATCCATTTTTCGGAGATTTTTATGCGCCTGATCCTTGTATTGATTGCCTCGCTTGTTGCATCCACGCCTTATGCCCAGGCTACTGGATCGGGTGACAACAATGAGAAAAACAGCGCGTTTGCCACGCTGGATAAAAATTCGGATGGCGGGTTAAGCCGTTCTGAAGTGGCCGGCGAGAAAGAAATTGCCAAGCGGTTCAGCAGGTTTGATGCCAACAAGGACGGCAAGCTGCAAGAGGACGAGTTCCTGAAGGCTGCTCAGGAAAATGACAAAAGGGTTCTGGCTGACACGGCCATCACAACCAAGGTGAAAAGCGAGTTTCTAATCACCAAGGGCATACCCTCGACGGCAATTTCTGTGGAGACTTACGAGGGCAAGGTTCAGTTGTCGGGCTTTGTCGAGAGCCAAGAACAGATTGCGGCAGCCGCGAAGGTGGCCAAGGCCATCGCTGGTGTGAAGTCCGTGCTGAACAACCTCAAGGTGAAATAAGGGGAAATAAAGTGGACCTGACAGCAGCACTTGGGCAAACAGCGGGCCGGGATGAAACACACACACACACTTCTCCGCACCACGCTCATAATGACCAGCGCCGTGAGTTTTTCTTGAATGTCCATGAGACAACCTTACCAAAAAATTAGCCGTAGGAAACAATTGCATATGACGATGACTGGATACTTTACTCACCCAAGCTGTCGCATGCATGAAATGGGACCGGGCCACCCCGAGTGCCCCGAGCGGCTTGATGCGATTGATGACCGCCTGCTGAGCTCGGGCCTGGACGTGGCACTCGATCGGCGCGAAGCTACGGCGGCAGCCACATCCGACATCGAGTTGGCCCATGGCCGCATGTATGTGGCAGCGATTCGCGGCTTGAATGCCGAACTTCGGGAGGAAATTGACGCCGGTGGCCCGACTCACCTGCAGATTGACCCCGACACCAGCATCAACATCCACACCTGGACGGCGGCGCTGAATGCCGCCGGTGCCGCCATCGATGCCACCGATGCGGTGATCGCCGGCGAAATGGAGAACGCCTTTTGCGCCGTGCGCCCGCCCGGTCACCACGCCTGCCGGAATACTGCAGCCGGTTTCTGCTTTTTCAACAATGTGGCGATTGCCGCAAAGTATGCGCTGGAGCGGCACAACCTGCAGCGTGTGGCAATTGTCGATTTTGATGTGCACCACGGCAACGGCACCGAAGACATCGTCAAGGACGACGACCGCATCCTGATGGTGAGCTTTTACCAGCATCCGTTTTACCCGATGGGCTGGAAGCACTCACATGCCCACAACCTGGTCAACCTGCCGGTGCCGGCCTACACCAAGGGCAAAGACATCCGCGAAATGATTGAGGCGGCCTGGATGCCGCGCCTCGAAGAGTTCAAGCCCGAGATGATTTTCATCAGCGCCGGATTTGATGCGCACCGCGAAGACGACATGGGCCAGCTCGGTCTGGTGGAAAGCGATTACGCCTGGATCACCAGCCGCATCAAGGACGTGGCGCGCCGCTATTCAAAAGGCCGCATTGTGAGCTGCCTGGAGGGCGGTTATGTGATGGGTGCCTTGTCGCGCAGTGTCGAGGCGCATATTCGGATACTGGCCGATGTCTGAGCCAGGTAGCGCAGACCTGCAAGCCTGGTTTGAAGCGCTGGCCAATCCCTTGTCTTTGGTGGCGCTGGGTGCCCTGCTGCTGTGTGGTCTGCTGGCCTGGCTGCTGACGGGCCTGTTTGCCCGGGCGTTTGAGGGGCGCGACAGCAAGTCCATCATGTTTGGCCAGCGCAATATTGATGGCGTGCTGTTTCCGGCGCTGTTGCTCACGCTGGCCTACCTGGCGCGCACCTTGCTGTCGAGTGCGCTCCAGTCGCCAGTGTTCAAGGTGGCGATTCCGGTGCTGCTGTCCTTGCTGGTCATCCGCCTTGGGGTTAAGGTGCTGCAGGCAGCCTTCAATGAGACTCCGCTGATTCGTTTGCTCGAACGCAGCATTTCGTGGATCGCCTGGCTGACCATGGTGCTGTGGGTCAGTGGCTTGCTGCCGTTGGTGCTTGAAGAGCTCGATCAGATCAATTGGAAGGTGGGTGGCAGCAACCTGTCGGTGCGCAACATCATTGAGGGCACGCTCACTGCCGGTCTGGTGCTGATCATCACGCTGTGGATATCGTCGGCCATTGAGTCGAGATTGCTGCGCCGTGCCACCGGTGGTGAACTGAGCCTGCGCAAGGCTTTCAGCAATGCGGCACGCGCCTTGCTGATGTTTCTGGGGCTGCTGCTGGCGCTCTCTGCTGTCGGCATTGACCTGACGGCGCTGTCGGTGCTGGGCGGCGCGATTGGCGTGGGCATTGGTCTGGGCCTGCAAAAACTTGCCGCCAACTATGTGTCGGGTTTTGTCATTCTGGCCGAGCGCAGCATGCGCATCGGCGACAGTGTGCAGGTGGACAACTTCAGCGGGGTCATCACGCAGATCAATGCGCGCTACACCGTGATCCGCTCGCTATCCGGCCGCGAATCGATTGTGCCCAACGAAATGCTGATCACCAGCCGGGTCGAAAACCACTCGCTGGCCGATACCAAAGTCTGGCAATCGACCATGGTGTCGGTGGCCTATGACAGTGATGTGCAGCAGGTCATGGCGCTGCTGACACAAGCCGCCCTGGCGCAGACCCGGGTGTTGCGTGAACCGAACCCCTCGGTGGCATTGTCAAATTTTGCCCCCGACGGGCTGGAATTTACCCTGGGCTTCTGGATTGGCGACCCTGAAAATGGCAGCCTGAACATCAGGTCGCAGGTCAACCTGGAGGTGTTGCGGCTGTTTCGTGAAAATAGTATCGAGATACCATTTCCGCAGCGCGTTATCCACCAGCGCACAGGCTGTTTATAATAAAAGCACGATCGTTCTATTTTGTTTGGTCGATGCGCAGATTGCGGGTGCCACAGCAATGTCGGCAAAGTTGGCCGCATAGAATACCGAAGTTGACGCGCACGTCAATCAGATTGATGTTTGCGCGATGTGTTAGCAACCTTACTTTTAACCATCCTGGAGAAAAATACTCATGAAAGTCCTGGTCGCAGTCAAGCGCGTGGTGGACTACAACGTCAAGGTCCGCGTCAAATCGGACAACACCGGTGTAGATATCGCCAACGTCAAAATGAGCATGAACCCGTTTGACGAAATTGCTATCGAAGAGGCGGTTCGCCTGAAAGAAAAGGGTGTTGTCACCGAAATCATCGCGGTTTCCTGTGGCGTCACCCAATGCCAGGAAACCCTGCGCACCGCCATGGCAATTGGTGCTGACCGCGCCATCCTGGTCGAAAGCACCGAAGAACTGCAGCCGCTGGCGGTCGCCAAACTGCTCAAGGCGCTGATCGACAAGGAACAGCCCGGACTCATCATTCTGGGCAAGCAAGCCATCGATGACGACTGCAACCAGACCGGTCAGATGCTCGCCGCGCTGGCCGGCCTGCCGCAAGTCACCTGCGCCAGCAAAGTGCTGATTGCCGATGGCAAGGCCACCATCATCCGCGAAATTGACGGTGGTCTGGAAACCCTGGTCGTCACCCTGCCGGCCGTCATGACGGCTGATTTGCGCCTCAACGAGCCACGTTATGTGACCCTGCCCAATATTATGAAGGCCAAGAAAAAGCCGCTTCAAGTCCTCAAGCCAGCCGAACTGGGTGTCGATGTGACACCACGCATCAAAACCCTCAAGGTCAATGAGCCGCCTAAACGCAGCGCCGGCATCAAGGTGCCCGACGTGGCAACGCTGGTGGACAAACTCAAGAACGAAGCCAAGGTAATCTGACAGCTTCTGCTGGGGCAGTGCCCGGTTTGCCAGGCAAATTGGTGCTGCGTTTAACTGATTGATAACTTTTTTGGGACCAAAAAATGACCGTACTCGTATTTGCCGAACACGACAACACCTCTCTCAAGCCCGCCACCCTCAACACCATCACCGCAGCACTTGCGTGCGGTGGCGATGTGCATGTGCTGGTGGCAGGACACAACGCCAGTGCCGTTGCCGCCGCCGCCGCCCTGGTAGCCGGTGTGGCCAAAGTGCTGCATATTGATGCCGAGAGTCTGGCCCACGCTGTGGCAGAAAACGTCACGGCACAGATCGAGGCCGTGGTGGCCAATTACAGCCACATCCTGTTTGCCGCCACCGCCTCGGGCAAAAACATCGCCCCGCGTGTCGCCGCCCGGCTTGACGTGGCGCAGGTCTCGGACATCACCAAAGTGTTCAGTGCCGACACCTTTGAGCGCCCGATTTACGCCGGCAACGCCATGGCCACAGTGCAAAGTCTCGACGCAACCCGGGTGATTACCGTGCGCACCACAGGTTTTGATGCTGCAGCCCAATCAGGACAAGCGCCGGCAGCTATCGAAGTGATAGCTGCTGTGGCAGTTCCCGGCAGCACCACTTACCTGGGCAGCGAAATCGCCAAAAACGATCGGCCCGAGTTGACAGCCGCCAAGGTCATTGTCAGCGGTGGCCGGGCACTCGGTTCAAGCGAAAAGTTCATGGCCGTGATGACACCGCTGGCCGACAAGCTCGGCGCGGCCCTGGGTGCCAGCCGGGCGGCGGTGGATGCCGGTTACGCGCCCAACGACTGGCAAGTGGGCCAGACCGGCAAAATTGTGGCACCCCAGCTCTACATTGCTGCCGGCATCAGCGGCGCCATTCAGCACCTGGCCGGCATGAAAGACTCCAAGGTGATTGTGGCCATCAACAAAGACCCCGAAGCACCAATCTTCAGCGTGGCCGACTATGGGCTAGAAGCCGATCTGTTTGCTGCCGTGCCCGAATTGGTTGCCGCCCTGTAACGCCATCCTGACTTGGGGCATCCGCTGCGATGCCCTTTTTTTTCGCCTGCTGCGTGCGCTTGGCGCAGCCGTTCTGATTCGCTTGAAACCCCCAGGAGATTGCCATGAGTTACATCGCCCCCCTCAAAGACATGTTGTTCAACATCAAGTACCTCGCCGGCATTGACCAGATTGCGCAGTTGCCGGGCATGGAAGATGCCGGGTTTGATACCGCACAGGCAGTGCTGGAAGAAGCCGCCAAGTTCAATGAAGGTGTCATCAGCCCGCTGAACTGGTCGGGTGATCAGCATCCCACCAGTTGGCAAGACGGTGTCGTCACCGCCAGCCCCGGGTTCAAAGAGGCGTTCAAACAGTTTACCGAGGCCGGCTGGCAGGGTTTGCAGCACCCGGTGGCCTTTGGCGGACAGGGTCTGCCCAAAACCATTGGCTCGGCTGTTGGCGAGATGCAGAATTCAGCAAATTTGAGTTTTGCCCTGTGCCCCTTGCTGACCGATGGCGCAATTGAAGCGCTGCTGACGGCCGGCTCGGACGCGCTCAATGCCACTTACCTCGAAAAGCTGGTCAGCGGCGAATGGACCGGCACCATGAACCTGACCGAGCCGCAAGCTGGCAGTGACCTCGCCGCCGTGCGCACCAAAGCCGAGCCACAGCCCGACGGCAGCTACAAAATAGCCGGCACCAAGATTTTCATCACCTGGGGCGAGCATGACATGGCGGATAACATCATCCACCTGGTGCTGGCCCGGGTGGTGGGTGCGCCTGAAGGCGTCAAAGGCATCAGCCTGTTTGTGGTGCCGAAGTTTATGGTCAATCCGGACGGCTCCGTCGGTGCGCGCAATGATGTGCAGTGCGTCAGCATCGAACACAAAATGGGCATTCAGGCCAGCCCGACCTGCGTGCTGCAGTTTGGCGACCATGGCGGTGCAGTCGGTTATCTGGTGGGGCAGGAAAACCGCGGTCTCGAATACATGTTCATCATGATGAATGCCGCGCGTTACGGGGTTGGCGTGCAGGGCATTGCGGTGGCCCAGATGGCCTATCAGAAGGCGGTGCAGTTTGCCAAAGACCGCATCCAGAGCCGCCCGGTCGATGGTTCGCTCAAAACCGCCGGCCCAATCATCCATCACCCCGATGTCAAGCGCATGCTGATGACCATGCGCGCCTACACCGAGGGTTGTCGCGCGCTGGCCAGCGTGGCGGCAGCGGCTTATGACGCAGCGCATCATCACCCCGATGCCGAAACCCGTCGGCAAAACGAGATCTTTTATGACTTCATGGTGCCGCTGATCAAGGGCTACAGCACCGAAATGAGCCAGGAAGTCACCTCGCTGGGTGTTCAGGTGCATGGCGGCATGGGTTTTATCGAAGAAACCGGCTGCGCCCAGTATTACCGCGATGCCAAGATTTTGACAATTTACGAAGGCACCACCGCGATTCAGGCCAATGACCTGGTGGGTCGCAAGACCTCGCGCGATGGTGGTCAAACCGCCAAGGCGCTGGCGCGGCAAATTGAGGCCACCGAAGCCGCCCTGACTGCCAGCGGCAGCGCCGATGCGCTGGCCGTGGCCAAGCGCCTGGCGGCAGCCCGGTTGGCTTTTCTCGATGTGGTGGACTTTGTGGCGGGCAACACCAAGGCGCTGCCCAACGACGTGTTTGCCGGCAGCGTGCCGTATCTGATGCTGGCCGGCAACCTGATGGCTGGCTGGCAAATGGCGCGTGCCTTGCTGGCAGCGCAGGATGCCATTGCCCGCAGTGAAGAGGTGGCCTTCATGCAGGCCAAGATCATCACCGCCCGCTTTTACGCCGACCATCTGCTGACCAAGGCACCCGGCATGCGCGATGCCATTGTCGAAGGTGCCCCGTGTGTGACCGCGCTGGCGCTTGAGGCGTTTTAAGCTATGCGATATAACAATTGACTTATTTACCCAGGTATTCACCAAAATAGTGACATTTCATGGTGCAACGCCGACAATGTCGGGCTGTCGCCATCAAGAAGGTTTGATGGGCAAAGTTTTTTTCAACTACTCAGGAAATAATCCAATGACAAATCGTCGCGTATTCATTTTGCAATCGGTTATCGGCACCACCGCCCTGGCTTCTGGCGTGGTCATGGCCGCACCCATGGTGGACGAAAAAGATGCTGCCGCCACGGGCTTGGGCTATGCGGCTGACACGGCCAAGGTAGATGCCAAGAAGTACCCCAAGCATGCTGCTGCACAAATGTGCAGCAACTGCGCTCTGTACACCGGCAAGGCTGGCGCGGCTTCTGGCCCTTGCCCCTTGTTTGCCGGTAAAGAAGTTGCTGCCAAAGGCTGGTGCAGCGCTTACGCCAAGAAAGCTTAAGTCTTTTTTGCACCCTCCCTCCTTCAGCGTTCATGAATGGAGCGCCGGGGGTCTCAAGCCCACCTTTATGGTGGGCTTTGTTTTTGGAAGGCCGCTTGGCAGAGACCATTTTTTCGAGCGATAAATTTCAGATAATCCGGGCATGAACACAAGCATCAACGCCGACGCTGCCGAACTGGCTAAATTTTCCGACCTGGCTCACCGCTGGTGGGATGCCGACGGCGAGTTCCGTCCGCTGCACCAAATCAACCCCCTTCGGCTGGCCTGGATACAAGGCCTGTGCCCGCTGGCAGGCCTCAAGGTACTTGACGTGGGTTGTGGTGGCGGCATCCTGACCGACTCGCTGGCCAGATCAGGTGCTGCAGCCACCGGCATTGATTTGTCCGGCAAGGTGTTGCGGATTGCCCAATTGCACGCGCTCGACGCACAAACCGACAACGTGCAATACCGCGAGATCAGCGCCGAAGCAATGGCGATTGAGCAGCCAGCCAGTTTTGATGTGGTGACTTGCATGGAAATGCTGGAGCATGTGCCTGACCCGGCCTCGGTGGTGCGCGCCTGTGCTGCGCTGGTGAAACCCGGTGGCTGGGTGTTTTTTTCGACCCTTAACCGCAACCCCAAATCTTTTCTGCTGGCCATTGTGGGTGCTGAATATGTGCTGAACATGTTGCCACGCGGCACCCATGAATACGCCAAAATGATCCGCCCCAGTGAGCTGGCAGGCTTTTGCCGGTCAGCCGGATTGACCGTGTCGCACAGCCGGGGGCTGTCGTTCAACCCGTTGACGCAGCGCTACTGGCTTAACGACGACACCAGCGTCAATTATCTTTTGGCGACCCAAAAGTCACCGGCGAACTGGCAGCCGTGATGGTGGCGAATTGCCGGTTTGCCGATGTCCAGGCGGTGCTGTTTGATTTGGACGGCACGCTGATTGACAGCGCCCCCGACCTGGGTGCCGCAGTTGACCTGATGCGGCAGGTGCGGGGTTTGCCTTCTTTGCCGCTGGCCGACTACCGCCCGATGGCCGGTGCTGGTGCCCGTGGCATGTTGGGCATCGGATTTGGCATCACGCCGGAGCACCCTGACTTTGATACCCTGCGTGAAGAGTTTTTTTCAAACTACCAAAAATCCCTGACCGGAAAAACCTTGGTGTTCGAGGGCGTGGCAGAGTTGCTGGCGGCCATCAGCGCCAGTGGTCTGCCTTGGGGTGTGGTGACCAACAAGTCGGCCCGTTTCACCACACCGCTGACTCGGGCCATGCCGCTGTTTGCCACCGCTGGCACCATCATCAGCGGCGACACCACACCTTACGCCAAGCCGCACCCGCAGCCGCTGCTGGAAGCGGCACAGCGCTTGGGGCTGCGGCCGGCACATTGCGTTTATGTCGGCGACGACGAACGCGACATCGTGGCCGGGCTGGCGGCCGGCATGATGACGGTGGCGGTAACCTATGGCTATCTGGGGCAGCAGGCCGATACCCGCCGGTGGGGTGCCCACGCCACCATCGATTCTGCCGGGGAGCTATTGCCATTGATTGCCAAGCCCTGATTCATTGCAACAATTGCCCAGTCTTACCCTAGCTGGCGCCCCCCGCCCAAGAATGCTGAACTTGCGCCCCCGTCTTACCCGGGCCGTTGCGCTGCTGCAGCAGGTGTCGGCCATCAACGAATTGGGCCATTGCATTAGCGTCTCGATACCCGCCGAGCGAGCACTGACGGTATATGTTGACAAGCACGAACTGGTCACGCTGATGACCCTGGGCACCCACCCCGAGCTGCTGGTGCTGGGCTTTTTGCGCAACCAGCGGCTGCTGGCATCGGCGCATGAGCTTGAATCCATCACGGTGGATTGGGAGGTAGGTGCTGCCGCCGTCAAGACCCGCTTGGGTATTTCCGACATCCAGACGCGCACTGCCAGGCGGGTGGTGACCACCGGTTGCGGCCAGGGCAGCATGTTTGGTGACCTGATGGCCGAGGTGGATGGCCTTGCGCTACCCGAGGCAACACTGAGCCAGTCGCAGCTTTACCGCATCGTCAACACCATTCGCCTCCAAGAAAGCACCTACAAGTCAGCCGGTTCGGTGCATGCGTGTGCGCTGTTTTGCGCCGATGAGATGCTGCTGTTTGTTGAAGACGTGGGCCGCCACAACGCCATCGACACCATTGCCGGCTGGATATGGCTGCAGGGTGACAGCGGCATGAGTGGCATCGACAAGGTTTTTTACACCACCGGGCGGCTGACCAGCGAGATGGTCATCAAATCGGCGCAACTGGGCGTGCCGATTGTGGTGTCGCGCAGTGGCATTACTGCAATGGCATTTGAGCTGGCACAACGCCTGGGTCTGTGCGCCATTGGCCGGGCTACCAACCAGCGCTTTCTTTGCTACACCGGCGCGCAGCGTCTGCTGTTGGCACCGGGTCTGCTGGCTGGTCGGCATTCAGCCAGCACCTGATCACCCGCCCGTAGCGCAGGCCGACTCTTTTTGGGTTGAAAAGCCCGCTCGTGGGCGACTTTTGGGCGACTGCGGTATCGTGCCGTCATGACTATTTCATTTTTTCAGTTGGGCTGGCGTTCATTGATCCGCGATTTGCGCGCTGGCGAGTTGCGCCTGTTGATGGTGGCGGTGACGCTGGCGGTGGCGGCGCTGACGGCAGTGGGGTTCTTTGCTGATCGCCTCAAAGGTGGTTTGCAGCGCGATGCGCGCCAGTTGCTGGGGGGCGATGCGGTGATCGTCAGCGACAACCCGATGCCGGCGGCGTTTTTGGAGCAGGCCCGTCGGATTGGACTGCAGCAGGTGCAAACCCTGAGCTTTCCGACCATGGCGCGCGCCACCGACACGCAAGGCGGGCAGAGCAAACTGGTGGCACTCAAAGTGGTGCAGCCGGGCTACCCGCTGCGCGGCAACTTGCGTGTGGGCGAGACACCCGGCAGCCCCGGTGCCTTGACCCGTGATGTGCCAATGCCTGGCCAAGTCTGGGTCGAGGCCACGCTACTGGAGGCCTTGAGTCTGCGCATGGGCGACCCACTGCTGCTGGGTGACAGCAGCCTGCGCATCGCCAGGGTGATCGTCAACGAGCCGGATCGCGGTGCCGGTTTCATGAATTTTTCGCCCAGGGTGATGATCAACCAAGCCGATCTGGCCGCCACCGGCCTGGTCCAGCCCGCCAGCCGGCTGAGCTACCGGATGGCTGTGGCCGGCGAAGAGGTTTTGGTTCAGGCCTTTGTCGATTGGTCGCAACAGCAGGTGCTGGCCCGATCGGTGCGCGGCATTCGGGTCGAGGCCTTGCAGGGTGGCCGCCCGGAACTCAGCACCACCCTGGACCGGGCGGAGAAATTCCTCAATCTGGTGGCCTTGCTGGCGGCCCTGTTGAGTGCCGTGGCGGTGGCGCTGGCCGCGCGCGGTTTTGCTGCCAGCCATTTGGACGACTGCGCCATGCTGCGGGTGCTGGGCTTGTCGCAGCGCCACATTGCCGCTGCCTACAGCCTTGAATTTGTGCTGATTGGCCTGCTGGCCAGTGCTGCCGGGGTGGTGCTGGGCTTTGCCGTGCATTACGGCTTTGTGGCCTTGCTGGCCGGTCTGGTGGATGCCGGTTTGCCGGCACCGGGCTGGTGGCCGGTGCTATTTGGCATGGGCATGGGCCTGACCCTGCTGCTGGCCTTTGGCCTGCCGCCGGTGCTGCAACTGGCGCAGGTGCCGGCACTGCGGGTGATTCGCCGTGATGTCGGCGGACTCAAGCCGACATCGCTGCTGGTGCTGGGCCTGGGCGTGCTGGGTTTTGCCGCGCTGCTGCTGGCCGCCAGCAGCGACCTCAAGCTCGGACTGATCGCCGTCGGCGGCTTTGCTGCGGCCACGCTGCTGTTTGCCGCGCTGAGCTGGCTGGCGGTCAAGCTGCTGCGCGCCATCGTCAACGATGCCACCGCTCCCACCGCGCTGGTGCTGGCGACCCGGCAAATCTCGGCCCGGCCAGCCTTTGCGGTGGTGCAGGTCAGCAGCCTGGCGGTGGGCCTCTTGGCGCTGGTGCTGCTGGTGCTGCTGCGCACCGACCTGATCAGCAGTTGGCGCCAGGCCTCGCCGGCCAATGCCCCGAACCGTTTTGTCATCAACATCATGCCCGAGCAAGGCACCGCCTTTACCCAACGCCTCAAGGATGCCGGCGTCAGCGAATTTGACTGGTTCCCGATGATTCGTGGCCGTCTGGTGGCCATCAATGGCCGCGAGGTTAGCCCCGACGATTACACCGACGAGCGTGCCCGGCGGCTGGTTGACCGCGAATTCAACCTGTCCCATAGCGCCCGGCTGCCGACCCAAAACGTGGTGGTGGCCGGGCGCTGGCGGCCTGACGAGCCAGGCGCCATCAGCCTGGAGGAAGGCATTGCCAAGAGCCTGGGTTTGACGATTGGCGACAGCCTCAAGTTTGATGTCGGCGGCCAGCAAACCGAGACCAAAATCACCTCGCTGCGTCAGGTTGATTGGGGTTCGATGCGGGCCAATTTTTTTGCCATGTACCCGGTGGACCAGCTTGACAATTTGCCCGCCACTTACATGAGTGCCTTCAGGGCACCAACCATGCCGGGCTTTGACAATGCCCTGGTGCGCCAGTTTCCCAACATCACGGTGGTGGATGCCACCACCACCATCGCCCAGATTCAGCGCGTGCTTGACCAGGTGATTGCGGCGGTAGAATTTTTGTTTGCATTCACGCTGGCCGCTGGTCTGGTAGTGCTGTTTGCCGCCGTCACCGCCACCCGCGAGGAGCGCGCCCGTGAATACGCCATCATGCGAGCGATCGGTGCTGGTGCCCGCCTGCTGCGCTTGGTGCAACGCATTGAACTGATCGGAGTCGGCCTGCTGGCGGGGTTTCTGGCCTCGGTGGTGGCCAGCGGGGTGGGTTGGGCGCTGGCCCGCTTTGTGTTTGACTTTGTCTGGGTGGTGTCGCTGTGGGTGCCGCTGCTGGGCGCGCTGTGTGGCGCGCTGCTGGCGCTGGCGGCGGGCTGGTGGGGGCTGCATGATGTGCTGCGCCGCCCGGTGCTGCAAACGCTGCGGCAGGCCGCCACCTGAGCCGCTGGCGTGGTAGCCACGCAAACCCTTGGCTACGCAATAATTTGACAAAATTTCGACCTGTACGATTCATTAAGCCGCGTGCCTATTGCGCAAGCTGCTATCAAAAAAGTATAAACTATGACAGCGGCCCAGATACCACCAGCCTGAACTGCCAGCCTTGCACCCTGTCAAGCCGCCTGCCGCACTGCGGCATCACTGCCAGACCGGTGGCGATGCGTCTTGGCTGGTCATGGATGTCTGATCTGATCGTCTGCCTGTGCTGCTAGTCGGCGCTACACTCTTTGCCTTTTCCTGGGTCGGAAAGTTTGAAAAATTGCGTACTCTGCATGGATGTCAACACTCGGCGATCTGGCTCGCTGATGCCAGACCAGCCAAATCCGAAAGCTTCGTCTTTCAACCAGTTCAGTCATCGAACATGAATCCGGGGAGCGCCATCCAATGAATGATTCGACACCAAGCCTTGAAAGCCAGACCGCCATAGCCGCAGCGACAACGGCTACGGCAGCAGCAACAACGGCAACAGCACGTATCCAGGCCACGCTGGTCGGCAAACTCAATCTGGCAGACTTCCAGAATGCCGTGCCGCTGCTGCGCGAGCTGATCATCGTCAATGACGGCCAGGCCGAAATCAGCGGGCTGCAACTGCGGGTTGAATCGGTGCCAGCCTTCCTCAAGCCCCGGCTCTGGCACATTGATGCCGTGGCAGCCGGCCAGTCGCGCCAGATTACCCCGCTTGATGTGCAGCTTGACGGCGCATTGCTGACGCGCCTGACCGAAGCCGAGAAGGCCAGCGTGAGTTTTGTCCTGAGCCAGGGCACCGCCGAGCCACCCGCAGAACTGGCGCGGCTGGAGTTGCCCCTTGAGTTGCTGCCACGCAACCAGTGGGGCGGCCTGTCACAACTGCCCGAGATGGTGGCGGCCTTCGTTCAGCCCAATGACCCGCAGATTGATCGCCTGCTCAAGCAAGCCGCCGAGGTGCTGCGCAAGAACGGCAAGAACCCGGCTCTTGATGGCTATCGCGGTGGTGCCAAACGGGCTTGGGAACAGGCCTCGGGCATCTGGAGTGCCGTCTCTGCCATGGGCCTGGACTACGCGCTGCCGCCCGCCAGCTTCGAGCACACGGGCCAGAAGGTCCGGGGACCAGCCCAGATTGCCGAATCCGGCCTGGCTACCTGTCTGGATATCGCCCTGCTGTTTTGCGCCGCCCTTGAACAGGCCGGGCTGAACCCCCTGCTGGTCTTTACCAAGGGCCATGCCCTGGCCGGCTTCTGGCTCAAGGCGGAAGAGTTTTCAACCAGCGTGGTTGATGACGTAACCGCCCTGCGCAAGCGCATCAAGCTCAATGAACTGGTGCTGTTCGAGACCACCGTGGTGACGCACCGGCCGGTGCCCGCGTTTTCACACGCGGCGCAGCTTGGGAGCCAGCAGATCAGCGACGACAAGGAAGATACGTTCGAGCTGGCCATCGACATCCGGCGCGCCCGCCTGCAGCGCATCAAGCCGCTGGCCAGTGCCGAGGTGCCGGTGGTGCTTGATCCGCTGGCAGTGCCGGTTAATCGGGAGCCGATTTTCGACGAAGCCCCTGACTTGCCCGACGACACGGCCTTGACCGAGCCAGACCCGGCCACGCTCAGCCCGACCGACCGGCTGGCGCGCTGGCAACGCAAGCTGCTCGATTTGTCGCTGCGCAACAACCTGCTGAATTTTCGCAGCGGCAAAAAAGCCTTGAAGCTCGAAGCGGCTGATGCTGGTTTGCTGGAGGATGCGCTGTCAGACGGCCAGACCCTCAAGCTGCTGCCCCGGCCCGACCTGATGGACGGGGCCGATCCGCGCGACCAGGCCACCTACGAGGCGCGCGCGGGCGAAGATGTCCGGCGCGGCCATGCCCGCGATGCCTTGAAGCGCCGCGAGGTTTTTATCGCCCTGGCCAAAGACGAGCTGAACCTGCGCCTAGTCGATCTGTACCGCGCCGCGCGTGCCACCTTGCAAGAAGGTGGCTCCAACACGCTTTATCTGGCGATGGGCTTTCTGGTCTGGAACCGCGACGACAAGCCCGGCCAGCGCTGCCGCGCCCCGCTGATTTTGGTGCCGGTCACGCTGAACCGCAAAAGTGCCCGCGCCGGCTTCACCCTGACCCTGTACGACGATGAGCCACGCTTCAACCCGACCCTGATCGAGATGCTGCGGCAGGATTTCAAGCTCAGCCTGGGGGTGACCGACGCTGCCCTGCCCAAGGACGAGACCGGCATTGACGTGGCGAGTGTCTGGAAGGCGGTTTCACACGCAGTCAAGGACATCAAGGGCTGGGAAGTGACCGAAGAAGTGGTGCTGGCGATGTTCTCCTTTGCCAAGCACCTGATGTGGAAAGACTTGGCCGAGCGCACCGACCAGTTGCGCCAAAACGCGGTGGTGCGGCATTTGATCGACACGCCGCGCGAGAGTTATCCGGCAGGCGTGGCCTTTCCGGATCCGCGCAACCTGGACCGCGACTTTGCCCCCGAGCAGACTTTTTTGCCGCTGCCAGCCGATTCATCGCAACTGTCTGCCGTCATGGCGGCGGTTGGCGGCAAGGATTTTGTGCTGATCGGCCCGCCCGGCACCGGCAAGAGCCAGACCATTGCCAACCTGATCGCCCAATGCTTGGCCGAGCATAAGCGGGTGCTGTTTGTCTCCGAGAAGGTGGCTGCTCTTGATGTGGTCTATCGGCGCCTGCGCGAGGTCGGTTTGGGCGAGTTTTGTCTTGAACTGCACTCCAGCAAGGCGCGCAAGCTTGATGTGCTGGCCCAGTTACGCCGCTCCTGGGAAGCGCAGGGCAGCATTGATGCACAGGCCTGGCGCGCCGAGGGGCAGCGTCTCAAGCAGTTGCGCGACCAGTTGAATGTCTATGTCGAACGGCTGCACCTGCGCCATGCCAACGGCCTGACGATTTTTGAAGCGATTGGACGGGTGGCACGCGGCCAGGGCATCGCGCTGGCAAGCCTGTCCTGGCCCGCTGCCGATGCCCACGATGCGACCGCCATGCAGGCCCTGCGCGATGTCGCTGACCGGCTGGAGGTCAACGCCCACGCCATCGGCCAAGGCGGATTGCAGCAAAACCCGCTGGCCGTCATCGGCAACAGCGACTGGTCGCCCGGCTGGCAGCAGCGCCTGATGGATGCGGCGCGCGCAGTAGCTCCGGCTGCCCATGCGCTGGAACAGTCGGCTCAAGGCTTTGTCAAGGCAGTCGGCCTGCCGCCCGCTGAGCTGACCCGCCGCGTGCGTGATGCCCTGGCGGTGCTGGCCCGTGTCTTGCCAGTGGCTGCCGGGTGGGACTGGCGTTTTGTGCTGCGCCCGGATGCCCGATCCATCCTGGAGCAGTGCCAGCAAGGTCTGGCGCAACTCGCCGGGCGGCTGGCCGCCAGCGCCGACGGCCCGTCGGCCTGGCCTGATTCCGTCATCGGCAACTGCCGCATCGAACTTGATGGCCTGCTGCCGCAGCGCCATACGTTCGAGCAACTTGGCCAGGCCTGGAGCAGCGACTTGGCTGACCGGCTGAACCAGGGACACAAGCTGCTTGATGGCATCGACCAGGCCACCCGACAGTTGTCGGTGCGGTACGGCGTGCAGATTGAGCAGTTGAACCTCAGCCAGCTTCAGCAGGCCTGGGCCAAGGCAGAAAAGTCGCTATGGCCGATGTCCTGGCTGGGCCGGCGCCGGATTCGCGCCACCCTGAGTGCTGCCATGGTGGGCATTGGCCAGCCCGATGCGGCAAAGGATATTGATCTGCTGGTGCAGATTCGGGCAAGCTGCGCCGAACTGCTGGCGCTGGATCTGACCGGCCTATGGCAGACCCTGACCAGCCGCGTGGATGTGCTGGCGCAGGCGCTGACATTGCACGCCTCGCTGCTGGCCGCAGCCACCCATCTGGCAGCCACCCCGGATGACTTTGCGGCCATTGTGGTATTGCTCAACCGCCAGATGGGCGACTCCAACGCCTTGCTGCAGCCGGGCGGCCAGATTGCGGAGTCGGGCGCGGTGTATCTGGCGGCCTGGGGTGCGCTGCAGCCGGTGATCGACAAGCTGCTGACCCAGGGCGGTGTGCCGGAGCCAGCCAGAACCCGGCTGGCCGACGCGCCGCTGGCCGAACTGGTGGCCTGCTGCCAGGCCATCCTGAAGTCCGAGAGCCGACTGCACGCCTGGTGCGCCTGGCGCCTGGTGTGCGAGGAGGCGCAGCCGCTCGGCCTGCAGCCGCTGGCCGCCGCGATTGAGCGCGGCGAGGTTCAGCGTGGCACGGTGCGCGAGCTGTTCGAGACCAATTACTGCCGCTGGTGGCTCAATGCAGTGGTTGACCAGGAACCGGTGATCCGCAGTTTTGTGTCGGCCCAGCATGAAAAGCGCATCGCCGATTTCCGTGCGCTTGACGATCATTTCACCAGCCTGACCCGGGACTGGATCCGGGCCAGCCTGTGCGCTGGCCTGCCGGCCCAGGACGGCATCACCCGACACTCGGAGTGGGGCATCCTGCGCCACGAGATCAACAAGAAAAAGCGCCATATCCCGCTGCGCGAGCTGATGAGCAGCATTCCGACCGCGCTGACCCAACTGACCCCCTGCCTGCTGATGAGCCCGCTGTCGATCGCCCAGTACCTGGCGGCTGATGCGACGATTTTCGACATTGTGGTGTTTGACGAAGCCTCGCAGATTTGTGTCTGGGATGCGATTGGCGCCATCGCCCGTGGCAAGCAGGTGGTGATGGTCGGTGACCCCAAGCAGTTGCCGCCGACCAACTTCTTTGACCGGGCCGAGTCCGAGGCCGACGAAGAAGATGTCGAGGCTGACCTGGAAAGCATTCTTGACGAGTGCCTTGGCTCCAGCCTGCCGACCATGAACCTGGCCTGGCACTACCGCAGCCGACACGAAAGCCTGATCGCCTTTTCGAATTACCATTACTACGGCGGCGCACTGGTGACTTTCCCCTCGCCGGTGACCGAGGATCGGGCGGTCAGCTTCCACCCGGTGCAGGGCAGCTACGAAAAGGGCGGCGCACGCATCAACAAGCCCGAAGCCCGGGCGCTGGTGGCCGATCTGGTGGCGCGGCTAAGCTCTGCCGACTTTCGCGCATCAAAGCTGACGATTGGGGTGGTCACCTTTAACACCGAGCAGCAGGCGCTGATCGAAGACCTGCTTGACGAAGAGCGGCGCCGTGACCCGGCCATCGAGTGCTATTTTTCTGATGCCGAACTCGAACCGGTGTTTGTCAAAAACCTGGAAAGCGTGCAGGGCGACGAGCGCGACATCATGTATTTCTCGATCACTTATGGCCCGGATCAGTCCGGAGTGGTGTCGATGAACTTCGGCCCGATGAACCGCGAGGGCGGCGAGCGGCGGCTGAATGTGGCCATTACCCGGGCGCGCCATGAACTGCGGGTGTTCTCCAGCCTGCGCGCCGAGCAGATGGACTTGGCCCGCACCCAGGCAGTTGGCGTGCGTGACCTCAAGCATTTTCTGGACTTTGCCGAACGCGGCCCGCGCGTATTGGCGCAGGCCAGCGCTGGCAGTCTGGGCGGTTTCGAGAGCCCCTTTGAAGAAGCCGTGGCAGCCGCCCTGGCGCGCAAGGGCTGGAAGCTGCATACCCAGGTGGGGGCTTCGGCTTTTCGCATTGATCTGGCGGTGGTGCACCCGGATGCCCCCGGCAGCTATCTGACCGGTGTCGAATGCGACGGCGCCACCTACCACCGCAGTGCCACCGCGCGGGATCGCGACAAGCTGCGCGAGCAGGTGCTGCGCGGCCTGGGCTGGGAGATTCTGCGGGTCTGGTCAACCGACTGGTGGATTGATGCGGCCCATACTCTGGAACAACTGGATCTGGCGCTGCAGGCCTTGCTGGCCGCCAGCCGGGCCAAACGAGCCAAGGCAGCCACTCCGGCGACCGACGCAAGCGCAGAACCGGTCAGCTAATTGCTGCATTTTATATAGCTACTAGCGCTTATCCCATAAGGCCTACAGGGCTTTTTTCCTTAAAATTCATGAAAAACCTCGATGCCTTTAAAACCCACGGCGACATCATCTGGAACATTGCCAACCTGCTGCGCGGCCCCTACCGCCCGCCGCAGTACCGAAGGGTGATGATTCCGCTGACGGTTTTGCGACGCCTGGACTGCGTTTTGGAAGCCTCCAAACAGGCGGTCATCAAGCATCACAAACAACTCAAAGAACAAACCGACAAGGACGGCAAGACCAAGTACCAGGTGGAAGCCATCGAAAAAATGGTCAACCACCAATTTGGCCTGTCGTTCTACAACACCAGCGAATTCACCTTTGAATCCCTGCTGGGTGACCCCGACAAACTGGCCGCCAACCTGGCCAACTACATGGCGGGTTTCTCCAGCCGTGCCCGCAAGATCATCGAAAAATTCAAGTTTGACGAAGAGATTGAAAAACTCGATGAAGCCAACCGCCTGTTTGACGTGGTCAAGCAAATCGCTGCCGTCGATCTGCACCCCAAGACCATCCCCAATATCGCCATGGGCTATTTGTTTGAAGACCTAGTGCGCCGCTTTAACGAGCAGGCCAATGAAGAGGCGGGCGACCACTTCACCCCGCGTGAAGTCATCAAACTCATGGTCAACCTGCTGTTCACCCATGATGACCTGGTCTATCGCAAAGCCAAACTCATCAAGATTTACGACCCGACCTGCGGCACCGGCGGCATGTTGTCAGAGTCTGAAAAGGTCATCAAAGACCCGGAAACCGGCCTGAACCCCAGTGCCGATGTGCGCCTGTTCGGTCAGGAATACAACCCCGAGTCCTTCGCCATTTGCGGCTCAGACCTGATGATCAAGGGCGAAGAAGTGCAAAACATCGTCTTTGGCGACACGCTGGGCACCGGCAAGATCAAGGATGGCGTGGCCGATGGCGACGGCCACCCCGGCGAGCGTTTTCACTTCATGCTGGCGAATCCACCGTTTGGCGTGGAATGGAAACCCGAAAAAGACTTTGTCACCAAAGAGCATGACACTTTTGGTTTCAAGGGCCGTTTTGGCCCTGGCCTGCCGCGCATCAATGACGGTGCGCTGTTGTTTTTGCTGCACATGATGTCAAAAATGCAGCCTGCACTCCGGCAAGGCGGCGAAGGCTCGCGCATCGCCATTGTCTTCAACGGCTCGCCATTGTTCACCGGCGATGCTGGCAGTGGCGAGAGCAACATCCGCCGCTGGATCATCGAGCACGACATGCTCGAAGCAGTCATCGGCCTACCCGACCAGTTGTTTTACAACACCGGCATTTACACATACGTTTGGATCGTGACCAACCGCAAGACTGCCCAGCGCGCTGGCAAAGTGCAGCTCATTAACGGATGCGACTTTGCCTGGAAGATGAAGAAAAGCCTGGGCGACAAGCGCAAACGCATGGGCGACGGCACGGACGGCACCCCCGACCACATTGCTGCCATTACTCGCCTGTATGGCGACTTTGGCCATGAGGTGCGCCAAACCGTGGCCGACATTCAAACCAACATCGACCCCAAGCGCGATCAAACCAAGCGCCTGCTTGTCAGCAAGGTGTTTGACAACCAGGATTTCGGTTTTCTCAAGATCACCGTGGAACGCCCGCTGCGGCTGAATTTCTGCGTTACCCCCGAGCGCATCACCCGCGTGCAGGTCACCGGAGCGTTTGCTGACCTGGTGCTGTCGCGCAAACGCAAGGACAAGGCCCGGGTCAAGGAAGAAATCCTGCTGGGGGAAGCAGCTCAAGCCGCCATTCTGGAGGTACTCAAAGCCATGTTGCCAGGTTTTGCCCATGGCGAACTCGTCAAAGATCGCAGCGTTTTTGAGTTGCAACTAACAAAAGCCTTTGCCACCGCAGGTATCGACCTCGATGCCAAGCTGAAAACCGCTTTGCTTTGCGCCGGTGCCCTGGGTGAAAAAGACCCCAGCGCCGAAGTCTGCTGGAACAAAAAGGGCGAGTCTGAGCCCGACCCCGACCTGCGCGACACTGAAAACGTGCCGCTGCCGCCCGGCATTGCCCTGCCCCTGCCGCTGGACTATGAAGGCAAAAAGAACAAGGGCAAGATCGATATTGACCCGCTATTGGCCCTGGTGGAAAACCATTGCGAAGCCTATCTGGCCGCTGAAGTGCTGCCCTACCGGGCTGATGCCTGGATAGACCACAGCAAAACCAAGGTAGGTTACGAGATACCGTTTAACCGCCACTTTTACGAATATCAGCCACCCCGCCCGCTGGAAACGATTGAAGCCGACATCCTGGCGCTGGAAAAAGACATCATGGCGATGCTGAAGGACGTGACAGCATGAGCAACCCACTTCAACCCGCCTTGCCGGACGGCGAATTTATTCTTTACCAAACCGAGGATGGCCGCACCCGGTTGGAAGTTCGCTTTCAGGGAAACAACGTCTGGTTGTCACTCAATCAACTGGCTGACCTGTTTCAGCGTGACAAGTCTGTGATCTCCCGCCATATCAAAAACGCGTTTGAAGAAGGTGAGTTGCAGCAAGCTCGAACTGTTGCGAAATCTGCAACAGTTCAAAGCGAGGGGGGCAAGCAGGTCACGCGATTCATCGAGTTCTATAACCTCGATGTCATCTATCGTGATTCCAGCGAGGCCGACTATCGTCATTCCCGCGAACCCAATCATCGTCATTCCAGCGAACCCAACTATCGTCATTCCCGCGAAGGCGGGAATCCAGCCGCGACTCCAACCCATGAAGCACCCTGTCGTTTACATCCTTGCAAGCCAGCGAAATGGCACCTTATATATCGGTGTCACCAGCGACATCGTCAAGCGTATTTGGGAGCACAAAAACGATGTTGTCGAAAGCTTCACCCAAAAATACAAAGTCCATCAACTGGTCTACTTCGAGCAATACACAGACATGCTTGCCGCGATCACGCGCGAAAAACAGCTCAAAAAATGGAATCGTTCATGGAAATTGGCGTTGATCGAAAGGACCAACCCCGAGTGGCGCGATCTTTGGAGCGACATTGCGGGCTGAGTCTTCGGTGCTGCACATTGTCCACAAGCTTATTTCAGCCAAGTCAAAGCTCGCGAAGATTCCCGCAACGCAAAAACCTGTTGTTGCTCCCGTCGCGCAAAAACCCGTTGTCATCCCCGTTGCTGGAAAACCTGTTGTCATTCTCGCGAATGCGGGAATCCAGAACTGCATGGATTCCCGCATTCGCGGGAATGACGGGGGTAACGGTGTACCACGCTGGCCACGTCTCTGCGGCCCACGCCAAAGTCAAAGCCGAACTGGAATACGCCAACTATCGCAAGCAACAAGACTTGCTGCCGTGTGCGGTGGATGCGGACTTTGAACGGGTGGCGAACGAGTTGAAAGCTTTGCCGCCATTGAAGCGGGTGACACGAAAAGGGAGTGGGAAGTGAACAACCAGGCGGCTTCCGGCACCAGCGAAGCAAATACACCGCATGAGTCAGATATGCCAACGGGCTGGATCGTTCGTCGCTTGAAATTTCTGGCCACCTGTAACGACGAAGCGCTACCGGAAACAACCGACCCCGAATTTGAAATGGAGTATGTGGATATTTCCAGCGTCAATCTCATAGACGGGATTACCAACATTGAAACGCTGACCTTCGAGAAAGCACCTTCCCGTGCCAGACGAGTCGTAAAAGACGGTGACACCATCGTTTCCACGGTGCGAACCTATCTGAAAGCAATCGCGCCCATTGAGTTGCCGCCAAGGAACATGGTTGTTTCGACGGGCTTTGCTGTGATTCGGGCGCTTGAATTCATGGATAGCAAATACTTGGGGTACGCACTTCAAAATGTTGCGTTCATTGATGCAGTGGTCGCCAATTCAACCGGTGTCAGCTATCCCGCAATCAATCCGACAGCACTGGTTTGTTTATCCATGTCGTACCCCGAAGACAAGGCAACACAGCAGCAAGTCGCAGCCTTCCTGGACTGGAAAACCAGCCAGATCGACGCGCTGATCGCCAAGAAACAAGAGTTGCTGCAAAAGCTCAAAGAAAAGCGCCTGGCCGTCATCACCCAAGCCGTTACCAAGGGCCTCAATCCTGATGCGCCGATGCTTGATTCCGGCATCGCTTGGATAGGTAAAGTGCCAGAACATTGGATCGTCAAGCGTCTGAAGTTCATCGCACGAATTGGTAATGGCTCCACGCCCAACAGAGAAGATTCTTCGTATTGGGACGCTGGCAATTACCCATGGCTCAACAGCTCGGTCGTAAATCAAGAATCTGTGACCGAAGCCGACCAGTTTGTTACGCCGCTTGCGTTGTCAGAATGTCACTTGCCACGTATCGCCCCGCCAGCCGTGCTGGTTGGTATCACGGGGCAAGGCAAGACGCGGGGAATGGCCACCACACTATTGTTTGAAGCCACTATCAACCAACATCTGGCCTACGTTAAACCCGACGGATCAAAAGCTGTGGTTGGCTTTCTTCGGCGTGTGTTTGATATGGCTTACTCGCATTTGCGCAGTGAAAGCGAGAACGGCGGAAGCACCAAGGGGGCAATCACTTGCGAGCAGATTGCAGAATTACCTGTGCCTATTCCTCCAATAGCGGAGCAAACCGCCATTACAGCCTCTGTTGATCAAGCCATAGTCAGAATCGACCGCATGGCAGATAACGCCCAGTCCGCCATCACCCGCCTCACCGAATACCGCACCGCCCTGATCACCGCAGCCACCACCGGCAAAATCGACGTGCGCCAAGTCAAAATTCCCGCTTCCTCCTGACGGAACCTCAAGCCATGCGCCTGCTGCACTATCTGGAAATAGAGAACTTCAAATGCTTTGGCGACAGGCAGCGCATTGAACTTGATCACCCCGCCGTGCTGATTGGCCCCAATAACTGCGGCAAAACCAGCGCCATTCAGGCGCTGGCGCTGTGGTCGCAGGCGGTCAAGACCTGGTATGACGTACGCCGGGACTCCAACGCCAAAGAGCGCACCGCCACGGCACTGAACCGGCTCAACATAGTGGCGGTGCCGGTGCGGCGCACCCGATTTTTCTGGCACAACACGAATGTGCGTGCAGGCACCAAAGACATTGCGCTCACCCTCACCGTCGGTATTGAATTCCGGGGGCAGCTTATCGCCTTGCCGATGCGCTTTACCAACAAGGGCGATGAATTGGTCTATTGCAAACCCGATGATGCGGTGGTGGCCAATCTGGAGTTTTTGCAGTACGCGGCACTGATCAACGTGGCGTTGCTCTACCCGATGTCTGGGCTGGAAACCGAAGAGCCGATTTTGCAGCCTGGCCGCATTGATGTCTTGCTGGGCCATGGCCAGACGGCACAGGTGCTGCGCAACCTGTGTCTGATGGTGGCCAAAGACAACCCCGATGACTGGAAACGCATCGTGGCGCTGATGCGTCGGCTGTTCGATGTGACCCTGGATACGCCACAGGAAACCACCCGTGGCGCGATCGAGTTGCGCTACAAGCAGCCTGGCGTGCGGGATGCCCTGGACGTGTCTTCCAGCGGGCGCGGCTTTCAGCAAATGCTGCTGATTTTTGCCTATCTGTACTCCCACAAGCGCAGTGTGCTGCTGGTGGACGAGCCAGATGCGCACCTGGAAATCCTGCGGCAAAAGCAGGTCTATGTGCTGCTGCGCGACATTGCGGCAGACAACCAGTCGCAGGTAGTGATGGTGACGCACTCCGAGGTGATTCTGGAAGAGGCGCTGGACTACAACCTGACCTTGCTGATGGATGGCAAGGCGGACGATCTGGCGCGCAAGACCGACATTCGCAACAGCCTGAAGCACTTTGGCACCGACCATTACATCAAGGCCCGCGAGCGCGGGTATGTGCTGTATGTCGAGGGCGGCACCGATGTGGACATGCTGCGCGCCCTGGCCGAGCGGCTCAAACACCCGGTAGCTGCGCTTTGGGATGAACGCATCAATTCGTTCTATGTGCAAAACAATTACCCCGACAAGTCGCTCGATAGCGAACTGGAGCGGGTCGAAGGCGGCTTTGGCGTGACACCACGCGATCACTTCAAGGGCCTGAGCAGCTTGCTGCCACAACTCAAAGGCCTGGCGCTGCTGGACAACGATGGGCGCAACCGACAGGGTGCGATGGAAGGCAATTTGCAGTTGGCGTACTGGAAACGTTACGAGGCTGAAAATTACTTTGTCACCCCCACTGTCTTGCGGCGCTACGCTGTAGAGCACTTTGCCGAAATCGAATTGTTTGGCGGCTTTCCAACGGAAATTGACAACGTGCTGGATGCCTTGCTGCTTGAGCAGGTGTTTGACGGTACACAGGCAGACTTTGCGGCCTGGAAGCAGTCGCCGCCAGAAGTGGTGCGCATCGTCTGGGAGGCCAAGACACAGCGCCTCAAACTCAGCACATTGGCCGAAGAGTTCTTCAGGCGCTTAAGCAGCCGCGTGGGTGGCGGCATGCTCCTCAAGAAAGGCCAGTTGCACCGTTTGGTAGCCGTGGTTGAACCCAAATCCATTCCGGCAGAAGTCAGCGAAAAGCTGGATTTGCTGCATCAGCTTTTCAAATCAGCGGCGCTGCCTTCGGAAGTTTTTGAGCCGACTTCAGCCTGACAAAACCGCAGGTGAACTTCTCTTCAAGCATGAATTCAATATGAAAAAACACACCGAAGCCCGGCTGGAAGATGCCATTGTCGATAGCCTGACCAGCCAGGGCGGCTTTGTGTTTGTGGACTACCACTCGGGTGCTGCCGCTGGCCGCTATGACAAGGCGCGGGCGCTGGACCCGGCACTGGTGTTGGGTTTTATCCAGGCTACCCAGCCCAAGCTATGGCAAAGCCTGCACGCCATTCATAAGGACGAAACGGCCAAAGTGGTGCTGGATCATTTGGTCAAAGAACTCGACACCAAGGGCATGCTCAAGGTGTTGCGCCAGGGCTTCAAGTGTTATGGCAAAAAGCTGCGCGTGGCAGTGTTTGCGCCCAACAACGCGCTAAACCCCGACACGCTGGCGCTGTATGCGCAGAATGTGCTGAGCGTGACGCGCCAGCTTTTTTACAGCGAAGCGCACAGCAAATCGCTGGATTTGATGCTGTTTTTGAACGGCCTGCCGATTGTTTCGGCAGAGCTGAAAAACCCGCTGTCAGGCCAGACGGTGGAAGATGCCAAGAAGCAATACAAACGCGACCGCGACCCGCGTGAACTGTTGTTTGAGTTCAAAAAGCGCACGCTGGTGCATTTTGCGGTGGATCAGGATCAGGTCTTTATGGCTACCCGCCTGAGTGGCGACAAAACCCACTTTTTGCCGTTCAACCTCGGCGACCACGGCCACGCGGGCAATCCGCCTGCCGCAGATGGCGGCTACCGCACCGCCTACCTGTGGCGCGAGGTGTGGCAGCGCAGCAGCCTGCTCGACATCGTGGGCCGCTTCATGCACTTGCAGGAAGCTGAAAAACGCATCCTGACCGACACCGGCATCAAGAAAATCACCACTGAGACGATGATCTTCCCGCGCTACCACCAACTGGATGCGGTGCGGCAACTGGTGGCACACGCCCAGGCGCATGGGCCGGGGCGCAATTACTTGGTGCAGCATTCGGCAGGCTCTGGCAAGTCCAATTCAATTGCCTGGCTGGCACACCGCTTGAGCAGCCTGCACGATGCGCAAAACCACAAGGTGTTTGACTCGGTGATTGTGGTCACCGACCGGCAGGTGCTCGACACCCAGTTGCAAGACACTATTTACCAGTTTGAGCACAAACAGGGCGTGGTGCAAAAGATTGACGAAGACACGCGTCAACTGGCCCAGGCGCTGGCCGGGGGTACTCCCATCATCATCACCACGCTGCAAAAGTTTCCGTTCATCGCCGAAACGCTGGACAAGCTGCGCAAAGAGAACCACCCCGGCATCACCATCGACACCCAGGACAAGCAGTTTGCGGTGATCGTGGACGAGGCGCACAGCTCGCAGTCGGGTGAAAACGCCATGGAACTCAAAGGCGTGCTCAACGCCCACCGCATTGAAGAAGCTGCCATCAACCACCTTTTGGAACAGGGGCTGAACCGGGATGACGACACGGATGATGCCGACCAACTGGCAGGCGTGGTGCGCGAGATGATTAAGCGCGGCAAGCAAGACAACCTGAGCTTTTTTGCCTTTACCGCCACGCCCAAGTACAAGACCAAAAAGGTGTTTGACGAACCCGGCCCCGGCGGCGATGCCCCTTTTCACCTGTACACCATGCGCCAGGCGATTGCGGAAAAGTTCATTCTGGACGTGCTGAAAAACTACATCACCTACGAGGCCTACTTTCGGCTGGTGCAGGTGGGTGACGATGACCCGCATGTAGAACGTAAAAAAGCGGCCCGCGCATTGGCGCACACGCTCACCTTTCATGAGGTCAACCTGCGCAGCAAGTCCGAAGTGATGGTGGAGCACTTTTGCACCCATGTACGCCACAGGATCGGTGGCCGAGCCAAAGCCATGGTAGTCACCGAAGGTCGCCTGCACGCGGTGCGTTACAAACAAACTTTTGATGCCTACATTGCCGAGAAGGGCTACACCGACATTAAAACCCTGGTGGCGTTTTCAGGCACAGTAGAAGACCCGCGCTTGCCGGGCAAGAGTCTGACCGAAGTGGGCATGAACGGCGGCATCAAGGAAAAAGAGCTGCCCGAAAAGTTTGAAAGCAATGAATACCAGGTGCTGCTGGTGGCCGAAAAATACCAGACCGGGTTTGACCAACCTCTGTTGCACACCATGTATGTGGACAAAAAACTGACCGGTTTGCAAGCGGTGCAGACCTTGTCGCGCCTGAACCGCAGTTGCATCGGCAAGGAAGACACGTTCATCCTGGACTTTCGCAACACGCCAGAAGAAATTTTCAAGGCCTTCAAGCCCTACTATGAAGACACGCCCACCGAGCCGCTGACCGATGCGCAGCACCTGTACCGTCTGCACCACCAGATTGAAGAAACCGGGCTGATCTTTGACGAAGAGGTGAAGGCATTTTGCTTGGTGTATTTCAAACCTGTTCGCAAACAATCCGTCAGTGACCATGCGGCCATGAACGGCGTGCTGGACCAGGCTGTGGACCGGTTCAAGGAGCAGGATGAAGAAAAGTGCGAAGAGGTCAAAGCGCTGCTGGTGAACTTTCGCAACCTATACGCCTTTATGTCGCAGGTGATTCCGTACCAGGATTCAGACCTGGAGCGGCTCTACACCTACCTGCGCTTTTTGCTGACCAAGCTGCCCCGGCGCGAGGGCGGTGGCGTGGTGCAACTCGATGATGAGGTGGAACTACAGTACTACCGCCTGCAAAAAATTGGTGAGGGCCGCATTGACTTGACTGGCGGCGAAAGCAGAGCCCTCAAAGGCCCTGGCGATGTGGGCACCGGGCAAGAAGATCAACCCATTCGCTTGTCGGAACTGATTGACTTGCTCAATGAGCGTTTTGGCACGGACTTTACGCAGGCCGACCAGTTGTTTTTTGACCAGATTCAGGAACAAGCCATTGAAAGCGATGCGCTCAAGCAAGCGGCAGAGACCAACTCAAAAGATGACTTCCGTTATGTGTTTGAGAAGGCGTTTGAAGGCCTGGTGATCGACCGCATGGAGGGCAACGAAGAGATTTTTGGCAAGCTGATGGCCGATGGCGAATTCCGCAAACTGGCGCTGGAACACCTGTTGCACAAGGTTTACAAAACCTTGAACGGCGACCAGAGCGAACCCTATGGCACACCGTAATGCCTGACGTAAAAAACCCAAAAAATGCGCTGACGGCCATGTCAGCCCACCGCATCGGCACTTTGGCGCGTCAGTATCGCCAGCGTGTTGGCGATGGTGCTGCGCAGTTCACGCCGGTCACAGATCAAATCGACAGCACCTTTGCCTTGCAGGAATTCGGCACGCTGAAAACCTTCGGGCAGGGTGACCCGCACGGTCGATTCAATCACCCGGGGTCCGGCAAAACCGATCAAGGCCTTGGGTTCGGCGATCACCACATCGCCCAAAAAGGCAAAACCGGCGCTCACGCCGCCCATCGTCGGGTCGGTCAGCACGCTGATGTAGGGCAGCCCTTTTTTCGCCAGACGGGTCAGCGACGCATTGGTTTTGGCCATTTGCATCAGGCTCAGCAAGCCTTCTTGCATGCGCGCGCCGCCGGTGGCGGTAAAGCAGACAAACGGCACTTTTTGCTCAATTGCGGTGTGCACGCCACGGACAAAACGCTCACCCACCACCGAGCCCATGCTGCCGCCCATGAACTCAAATTCAAAGCAGGCGGCCACCAGCCCAATACCGAGCACGGTGCCACCCATTACCACCAGGGCATCGGTTTCACCGGTGTTTTCCAGCGCCTCCTTGAGCCGCTCCGGGTATTTGCGGCTGTCCTTGAACTTGAGCACATCGACCGGCAGCACTTCCTGGCCGATTTCATAACGGCCCTCGTTGTCGAGAAAGACGTTGAGCCGGGTTCGCGCCGCAATCCGGTGGTGGTGGTTGCAGCTTGGGCAAACGTTCTGGTTTTGCTCCAGATCGGTCTTGTACAGCACTGCGTCACAGGCCGGGCACTTGATCCACACGCCCTCGGGCACGCTGCGCCGGTCTTTCGGGTTGGTGCGCTGGATTTTCGGGGGCAGCAGTTTTTCAAGCCAACTCATATCCGTTCTCCAAAAAATCTTGGTTTGTTGCAATCCATCATGAATCCAGTGCGACTCGAATCTGGCGCAAAAAGGCTTGCGCCGTTGCGCCGACCCGGTCTCTGGGCTGATCACCGATCAACTCGATGATTTTGCTGCCAATCACCACCGCATCGGCCACCTTGCCAATGGCGCGGGCGGTGTCGGCATCGCGAATGCCAAAACCGACACCCACCGGCACGCTGACATGTGCCCGAATGCGCGGCAGCATGGCTTCGACTGCCGCAGTGTCGAGCGCGCCCGAGCCGGTCACGCCCTTGAGCGACACGTAATAGACATAGCCGCTGGCGATGCGCGCCACCTGCGCCATGCGCTCGTCGGTGCTGGTGGGGGCCAGCAAGAAAATCAGGTCCATGCCATGGGCTTTGAGTTCGGCTGCAAAGTCTTCACACTCTTCGGGCGGGTAATCGACGATCAGCACGCCATCGACGCCAACTGAGGCGGCATCTTGCACAAAAGCGCTGCCACCGGTGCTGCTGGCGTGTTTCTGGTTGTAGCGCTCCACCGGGTTGGCGTAGCCCATCAGCACCACCGGCGTGGCTTGATTCTGGGTGCGAAACAGCCGCACCATGTCGAGCACCTGAACTAGGCCGATGCCAAACGCCAGCGCTTTGTCGCCGGCTTGCTGGATCACCGGGCCATCGGCGCTGGGGTCGGAAAACGGCACGCCAAGCTCGATCACGTCAGCACCGCCGGCCACCATGGCATGCATCAGCTCGGGTGTCACGTCGGCAAACGGGAAGCCGGCGGTGACAAACGGAATCAGCGCCTGGCGGCCCTGCGCTTGCAGTTGGGCCAAGGCAGCGGCGATGCGGCTCATTTAGATACTCCTGAAAAAATAGCTGACTGCGCTTGTTCCATAAGGGCTACAGGCTGATTTGATTCATTTCCCTTGACCGACTGGCGGTGGCAACTGGGGCGGCAGAAAAAGTCGGCGCCCGACAAGTCGGCGACAGTGCCGATGTCCTTGTCGCCGCGACCTGACAGGTTGACCAGAATCGACTGGTCAACCGACATGGTTTTGGCCAACTGCAGGGCATAGGCGACGGCGTGGCTGGACTCCAGCGCCGGGATGATGCCCTCAGTGCGGCACAGGTAGTGAAAAGCCGCCAGCGCTTGCGCGTCGGTGATGCCGACATATTGCGCCCGGCCAATGTCGTTTAAAAACGCATGTTCCGGGCCGACTCCGGGGTAGTCCAGCCCGGCGCTGATGCTGTGGGTCTCGGTGACCTGGCCATTGTCGTCTTGCAGCACATAGGTGCGGTTGCCGTGCAGCACGCCGGGGCTGCCGCGCTGGATGCTGGCCGAATGCTGGCCGCTGTCGATGCCGGCACCGGCGGCTTCGACCCCAATCAGCCGGGTTCCCTGATGATGGATATAAGGGTAAAAAATGCCCATGGCGTTGCTGCCGCCGCCAACACAGGCCAGCACCACATCGGGCTGGGTGCTGCTGCAACCAGCGTTTTTCAGCATGTCGGGCATTTGCACCAGACATTCTTTGCCGATGACGCTCTGAAAATCGCGCACCATCATCGGGTAAGGGTGCGGGCCGGCCACGGTGCCGATGATGTAGAAGGTGTTGTCAACATTTGCCACCCAGTCGCGCATCGCCTCGTTGAGCGCATCTTTCAGGGTGCGGCTGCCGCTGGTGACCGGCACCACGGTGGCACCGAGCAGCTTCATGCGATAGACATTCGGGCTTTGGCGCTTGACATCTTCACTGCCCATATAGACCACACATTGCATGCCATAGCGGGCGCAGATGGTGGCGGTGGCCACACCATGCTGGCCGGCACCGGTTTCGGCAATCACCCGTGGCTTGCCCATGCGTTTGGCCAGCATGGCCTGGCCGATGGTGTTGTTGATTTTGTGCGCGCCGGTGTGGTTGAGGTCTTCGCGCTTGAGAAAAATCTGCGCGCCACCGGTCTCGCGGCTGATGCGGGCAGCGTGGTAAACGGGCGAGGGGCGGCCAACAAAATGCGCCAGTTCGGAGGCGAATTCGGCCATGAAGGCCGGGTCAAACTGGTATTTTGCGTAAGCCGCCTTGAGTTCATCGATGGCGTGGGTCAGTGTCTCAGAGACAAAACTGCCGCCGTAAATGCCAAAGTGGCCGCGTTGGTCGGGTTGCTGGTAGTTGAACATGATGTTATGAAATAAATAGCTGTCAGCGCTTGCTGCATAAGGGCTAGAGGCCTATTTGTTATATAAGAAGCACCGGCTTGAATGGTCGCTGCGTTCAGGTTGAGCCGGTCGGAGACCGACCGCTGTGTCAGCCGGCCCTTCGACTGCGCTCAGGGTGAACGGGGGGCATGGAAGTTTGATTGGGTGTCAAGTTGTGCCTGAAAGTTGCTCGGCACGGCGTACTGCCGCAACAAACTCGCGCATTCGTTCGGGGTCCTTGATGCCTTTTTGGCCTGGCACCTCAATGCCGGAGCTGACATCCACCGCCAGCGTTTTACAGCGTGGCCGCACCATGGTGATGCCATCGATCACGTTGGCAGCGTTGAGCCCACCACTCAAGACGAGGTGAGCGTTGACGTTTGGAGGAAGCAGTGACCAATTGAATGCGTGCCCGCCACCGCCGTACCCGTCAATCTGCGCGTCCAGCAAAATGGCCTGAGCCTGTGAAAAACAAGATGTGAATTCTATGAGATTGAAATTGAGCCCGGCCGCGCCCAGGGGAATGCGCGCCGCCCGCAGGTAAGGGCGCTGGCCGGGTGCGCAAGCCGCCTGGCAGTCCTGTGGCGATTCATCACCATGAAACTGGGCTGTAGCCCCCGTCACCATTGCGCAGTTAGCTATAACATTTATAGTATCTGAATTGACGAACAGCAGCACCGGGGTGACAAACGGCGGCAGTCTGCGGGCCAGTTCGGCGGCGCGCGCCGGCGACACATAACGCGGGCTTTTGTCGTACAGCACAAAACCGATGGCGTCGGCGCCAACTGCCACGGCGGCATCGACATCTTGCTCACGCGTGAAGCCGCACATCTTGATACGGATGCGCGTGGCGGGCAGGGCAGGGGGGTGGGACATCACAAATCAGGCTCCTGGCAAGCCGTCAAACAGGACGGTCTGTTCTGGCAGACCCCAAACCGGGTCGTAGCGCGGGCCTAAAAAATACAGGCCGTGGGGCGAAAAGGTCGGTGCTGCGGCATCCCGGTCACGCGCTGCCAGTACCTCGTTGACCCAATCGGGGTGGCGGCGGCCGTCGCCTACCATGATCAGGCAGCCCATCAGGTTGCGGATCATGTGGTGCAAAAAAGCGTTCGCCTCAAACTCAAAGCGCCAGTAGGCGCCACGGCGCGAGATGTTGATCTGCATCAGGTGTTTGACCGGCGACAGCGCCTGGCAGGCACTGGCGCGAAACGAGCTGAAGTCGTGCTCGCCGATCAACTGCTCTGCGGCCTGCTGCATCCGGTCCAGCGCCAGCGGCTGATAGACCCAGCCGACGCGACCGGTGTCAATGCTGGGGCGAACCGGCGAATCCAGCAAAACATAGGCGTAGCGCCGAGAGCGGGCACTGGCGCGGCAATGGAACCCGGCCGGAACCACTTTGGCCCATTGCACCGCAATGTCATGCGGCAGCAGCGCGTTGGGGCCGCGCACCCAGGCCGATTCGGGGCGCTCCAGCAGGGTATCGAAGTGAATCACCTGCATCAGGCCATGCACGCCAGCATCGGTGCGACCGGCGCACAGCGTGGTGATTCTTTGTGTTGTGAATTGGCGCAGTGCAGTTTCGAGCCTGTCTTGCACCGTCAGGCCGGTGGCCTGGCTTTGCCAGCCCTGGTAAGCCAGCCCGTTGTAGCTGATGCCGAGCGCCAGTCTCACGGCATCAGGCCAGCCCGGCCGGGCAAGACATCAAGCAGGATGGTCAAAGCCGGCTGAGCGCGCGCTGGGCCTTGGCCTTCATGTCACCGGAGGCTTCAGCGATGACCTCCTCGATCAGGGCGCGGGCGCCGTCGTCATCGCCGATGGCCCGGAACTCGTCGGCCAATGCCAGCTTGGTTTCGAGTGGATCCTGCCCTTCAGGAGCAAGCGAGCCTGCCACCGTGACCGGTTCGTCGTCGCCCAAGTCAAGCGACAGGGAACCCAGATCAAACTCCAGCAAGTCGGCATTTGCCGAGCTTGCGGCCTTGGGTGTTGCGCTGGGCAGTTGCTGAGTGGTCTGATCGTCATCGAACGAGAGTTCGTTGTCAGAAGGCGATGGCAGGGAAAAGTCCAGGCTGTGGCTGAGCGTGTCGTCGGTCAAATCAGGCTCGGGCTGCGGCTCAGGCTCGATGGGTGGCACTGGCGGCAGGTCCAGCATGTCCATCGAAATCGGCGGCAGCGGCTCGGCCACTTGGGTCACCGGGCTTGGTGCTGGCGGCTGGCCTGCGCCGGGTTCATCGGCAGAGAAGTCCAGATCGAAGTCAAGGAAAACCGAGGCGCTGTCCGATTTTTCGCCGACGTCGACTTGCGGTGCCAGCGGAACAGTGGGTGGCCCGGATGCGGCGTCAAAAGGTGCCGGTCCGGTCAGCGGGCTGGGTCTTGCAAAAGGCTGCCCACCGGGCAGATAGAGCGCGTTGTCGGGGTCAATGCTCAGCCCTTTCTCGCAAATCTGCTCCCAATCCGGGCCGCTGCCATCAGTCAGGTTAAAGGCCTGCGTGGCGGTTGCTTCAAAGGCCTTGGTATCACGCATCTTGACATAAATCTCAAGCAGCTTGTGATGGATTGCCAGACGTTCCGGGTTGCTGCGCAAGGCATCCTTGAGTATTTCCTCGGCCTGCAGGTGACGCCCGTAAGCGAGGTAAACATCGGCTTCGGCCACCGGGTCAACCTCATCGACGGCGTTCAACTGGCTCGGCGAGTAAACCATCGACGAGCCAGTCGTCAGGTTGTCGCTGGTGTCAACACTCTGGCCACCACTGGCACCCAAGAACGAATCGGGGCGATCAATCAGGCTGCTATCGACTTGGGCGGCTTTCTTGCGCTGCCTGACTTTGTAAATCCCCAGGCCTGCCAGCAGCGCAAGCAATGCGGCAGCGCCGATTGGCAACAAGGGGTTGGCGACCAGATCGTCAAGCAAGCCTGGCTCGGGCAGCGGCTCAGGCGCGGGGGGTGCAGGTTTTCTGGGCGCAGAAACGGCTGGCTTGGCGGCCGAGGCTGCTGCGCTTGCCAGGGCGACCGGTGCTGATGCAACCGGTGTTGGTGCCGATGCAACCGGTGCCGCTGCCGACGCGATGGGTGCCGGTGCGGATGCAACTGGTGCCGCTGCGACCGGTGCCGATGCGGCGACTGGGACAGAGGCTGGCAGCGGTGCCGCAGTGATGGTGGCAAGCGCCGGCTTGCTGGTGGCCGAAGCGCTCGCACTGGCAGCACCCGAGATGGCTGCGAGCTTGTTGAGATCGCTGATGTTTTTGCTCAGTTCGGCGGCTCGGCTGGCGGTTTCCCTGGCGTTTTTCGCCTGTGCCAGTTGGTCTTCACCCGCCTTGGCCGGTACCGCGCCTTTGGACAGGGTGAGTTTGTCGGCTGTCGTTGCAGTCGGTTTCTTGTCTTGCACGGTGGCTTGAACCTTGCCGCTGACATCACGACTGGCCGACTGCACCGAGGCCAATGGCGCGCTGGTGGCGAATTGGCGCCGGAAATCGTTGAAGTCCTGGCTTTGCGCGATGATGATCTGGCGGGCCTGCGTGGCTGGTGTGCTGGCGGCTTGCTCCGGGGTTGGCAGTTCCAGCACCGAGCCGGCCTTGAGGCGGTTGATGTTGTCCTTGATGAAGGCATCCGGGTTAGCGCGCAACAAGGCCACCAGCATCTGGTCAAGCGACACGTCGCCTGGCTTGTTGGCGGCTGCAATGCGTCCGGCAGTGTCGCCGGCCTTGACGGTGACGGTTTGGCCACCATCGGGCTGGCTGGCTGGCTTCAACGGGGCCGGTGCATTGGCAGTTGGCTTCTTGGTAACCGAAGCGACAGGCTTGGCGGGTGCTGCGGAGGGCGCATCGGGTGCTGCAATCTGTGGCAGTGTCGCGCCCGACCGCGCCGGAGCCGGGATTTGCCCGGGAGCGGGTACCGCCGTGCCGGCAGCGCGCGCGCCTGGCGGGTCAAACAGCATGGTGTAGTCGCGCACAATGCGCCCGGAACTCCAACTGGTCTCCAGAATCATGTCAACAAACGGGTCATTGATGGCCCGGTCGCTGCTGAGTTTGATAAAGGCCCGGCCATCGGGGCGACGCTGCAAGCTGGTTTGCAGGTTGCCCATGGCGGGATGGTAGTCCAGCCCGGCTGCCTTGAAGGTTTCGGACGCCGCCACCTTGGTGGTCAAGGTGGCGGCTTCTTCGGCGTTGATGTCAAGAATGTCGATCTCCGCCTTGAGCGGCTCTCCCAGAGCCGACTGCACGGTGACTCGTCCAAGGGACAATGCGCTTGCATCGGTTCCCCACAAACCCAGAAGCGCCGCAACCGCGATGGCACTCAATTGCCATTGATGAGACTTTGCAATCAATTTGTAAACTCCGGTTTTACAGCCAGTGGCAGATGGTCTGTTTCAAGATCAAAACGCCACTGTTTTTCATAATTTAAAAGTACCATAGCATCAATGTACTGGCCTGACAAGTTGAGAATGCCACGAATCTGTTGCTGTGTCTTTTGTAGATGTTGAACCGCGATTCTATGTGGTAGCGCAACAACGACCCAAAAGGTGTCGGTTTTCAAGGTGCGCCAGTCCCATGTCAAAACTCAGGCCTGCAACAAAATCCGCAACATGCGCCGCAGTGGTTCTGCTGCCCCCCATAACAGTTGGTCACCGATGGTGAAAGCGCCCAGGTAGTGTGGCCCCATGGCCAGCTTGCGAATGCGGCCAACCGGAATCGTCATGGTGCCGGTAACAGCCACCGGCGTCAGGTCTTTCAGGGTGGCTTCGCGGGTGTTGGGAACCACCTTGACCCAGGCGTTGTCGGCGGCCAGCATGGCCTCGACATCGGCCACCGGCACATCACTTTTGAGTTTGAAGGTCAAGGCCTGGCTATGGCAGCGCATGGCTCCCACACGCACGCAAAAACCATCCACCGGCACTGCCGCAGTGCCAAAAGCCTCGCCTAGCCCGATGATTTTGTTGGTCTCGGCCATGCCTTTCCATTCTTCTTTGCTCATGCCATTGCCCAGATCCTTGTCAATCCAGGGAATCAGCGAGCCGCCCAGCGGCACGCCGAAGTTGGCGGTCTCGGCAGTGGTCAATGCGCGCTGTTTGGCGATGACCTGGCGGTCAATTTCCAGGATCGCGCTGTTGGGGTCATCGAGCAGGGCCTTGACTTCGGCGTTGAGCGTGCCGTATTGGGTCAGCAGTTCGCGCATGTGCTGGGCGCCACCGCCACTGGCGGCCTGGTAGGTTTGGGTACACATCCATTCCACCAGACCAGCCTTGTAAAGGGCGCCTA
This sequence comes from uncultured beta proteobacterium, assembly GCA_903873485.1. Lineage (GTDB taxonomy): Bacteria > Pseudomonadota > Gammaproteobacteria > Burkholderiales > Burkholderiaceae_C > Rhodoferax. The sequence goes on from CAIQOO010000175.1 coordinate 96,039, forward strand.
CGCCCATCAGCATGCAACTGACCGTGCAGTTGCCGCCAATCCAGTTGTTGCCGCCTTTGGCCAAGGCAGACTCGATCACCGGCAGGTTGACCGGGTCGAGGATGATGACTGCGTCTTTGTCCATGCGCAGCGTGGAGGCGGCATCAATCCAGTGGCCGCGCCAGCCGCTGGCACGCAATTTGGGAAAGACTTCAGTGGTGTAGTCACCGCCCTGGGCGCTGATGATGATGTCGCAGCGCTTGAGCGCATCGATATTGAAAGCGTCTTGCAGCACGGTTTCGTTTTTGGCCAGTGCCGGTGCTGTTGCGCCAGCGCTGGAGGTTGAAAAAAAGACCGGTTCAATCAAGTCAAAATCACCCTCCGCCTGCATGCGGTCGAGCAACACCGAGCCGACCATGCCGCGCCAGCCCACCAAACCTGTCAAATTGCCAATTCTCATGTCATGACCTTGTCTATAAATAATGAAGGGTTCAGGATGACAGGGCACGCACGACAGCGTTGCCCATTTCCACGGTGGAGACGCGTGTGCTGCCTTCGCTGAAGATATCGGCGGTGCGCAGACCCTGAGCCAGCACTGTTTTCACCGCCGTTTCAATGCGTTGTGCTGCGGCTTCCTGGTTCAGGCTGAAACGCAGCATCATGGCGGCGCTCAAAATGGTCGCCAGCGGATTGGCAATGCCCTGGCCTGCGATATCTGGGGCGCTGCCGTGGCTTGGCTCGTACAGGCCCTGGTTGCTGGCATTCAGGCTGGCCGATGGCAGCATGCCAATCGAGCCGGTCAGCATCGAGGCCTGATCCGACAGGATGTCGCCAAACATGTTGCCGGTGACGATCACGTCAAACTTTTTCGGTGCCTTGACCAGTTGCATGGCGGCGTTGTCAACATACATGTGGTCCAGCGCCACGTCAGGGTATTGCAAGCCGACCTCGGAAACCACGTCTTTCCAGAACTGAAAGGTTTCCAGCACATTGGCCTTATCGACACTGGTGACACGCTTGCCGCGTTTGCGCGCCGCCTGAAACGCCACATGAGCAATGCGCTCGATTTCCGGCTTGCTGTAGCGCATGGTGTCAAAAGCTTCCTCGGCACCGGGGAAAAGCCCGTCAGTCGCCACACGGCGACCGCGTGGCTGGCCAAAGTAAATGTCGCCGGTCAATTCGCGGATGATCAGGATGTCCAGGCCCGACACCAGTTCAGGCTTGAGGCTGGAGGCGGCCACCAGGGGTTCATGGCAAATGGCCGGGCGAAAGTTGGCAAACAGGCCCAAGTTCTTGCGCAGGCCCAAAATGGCTTGCTCGGGGCGCAAATGCCGCTCCAGCTTGTCATATTTCCAGTCGCCGACAGCGCCAAACAGTACGGCATCGGCCTGTTTGGCGAGTGCCAGCGTGGCCTCTGGCAACGGGTGACCATGGGCGGCGTAGGCGGCCCCGCCGACCAGCGCCGTTTCCATCTCGAATGGAAGGTCGAGCGCTTGCAGCACCTTGACGGCCTCTGCAACAATTTCGGTACCGATGCCATCACCTGGCAAGACTGCGATTTTCATGAGATTCTTTCTGGTCAGGCTTTCGGGCTGGGTCGCCTGGTGCTATCTAATTTAGGTCATGTCAGGCAAGCATGGTGCGGGCTAGCCAGGGTTTTTGTGCCAAACGCAGGGCCTCAAAGGCCTTGATCTTGTCGGCGTGGCGCAGCGTCAAACCAATATCATCAAAGCCATTGAGCAAGCAATATTTGCGAAAAGCCTGCACCTCAAAAGGCTGTTCGTCGCCACCGGGTTTCACCAGCACTTGCCGATCCAGGTCAACCGACAGGGTGTAGCCCGGAAACGCCAGCACCTCGTCGAACAACTGACGCACCTGCTGCTCGCCGAGCACAATTGGCAGCAGGCCATTCTTGAAGCAATTGTCAAAAAAGATGTCAGCATAGCTCGGGGCAATAATGGCGCGAAAACCAAATTGCGCCAACGCCCATGGCGCATGTTCACGCGATGATCCGCAGCCGAAATTTTTGCGTGCTATCAGGATAGATGCACCCTGATAGCGTGGCTGATTAAGCACGAACTCGGGGTTGGGCTGGCGGCTGGCAGGGTCTTGGCCCGGATAGCCCGGATCAAGGTAGCGCCATGCGTCAAACAGGTTCTCGCCAAAACCGGTTTTCCGGATGGATTTGAGAAATTGTTTTGGAATGATGGCATCGGTATCGACGTTTTCCCGATCCATCGGGGCTACCAAACCGGTGAGGTGCGTGAATTTTTGCATGAAATGGCTCAGATTATTTTTTGGCAGCGCCTTCAATGACGGCTCCGGCTTTCTGGATGTCCTGGCCCACGCCTTTGACGGTGTTGCAGCCCAACAGGGTCAGAAAACCCACGATTGCCAGCAGTGCAGTCAACGATCGCATCAAATGTTCCCTAGATGGAAGCTTAGACAAATTGTCTGACATCGACAAAATGGCCGTGAACTGCTGCTGCCGCTGCCATCGCCGGGCTGACCAGATGGGTGCGGCCACCTGCGCCCTGGCGGCCTTCAAAGTTGCGGTTGCTGGTAGAGGCGCAGCGCTCGCCAGGCTCAAGCCGGTCTGAATTCATCGCCAGGCACATGGAACAACCCGGCTCACGCCACTCAAAGCCTGCCGCCTTGAAAATCTCGTGAAGCCCCTCGCGCTCAGCCTGTTCCTTGACCAGGCCGGAGCCTGGCACCACCATGGCCAGCCGAATGTTGGCGGCTACCTTGCGGCCCAGCGTCTTGACGGTGGCAGCGGCTTCGCGCATGTCTTCAATTCGGCTGTTGGTGCAAGAGCCGATGAAGACTTTGTCAACATACAGGTCGTCGAGTGCCTTGCCGGGTTCCAGCCCCATATAGGTCAATGCCCGCTCGATCGCACTGCGTTTGCCGGCATCCTTTTCCTTGTCGGGATCAGGCACGCGTTCGTTGATGCCCAAAACCATTTCCGGTGACGTACCCCAGGTGACTTGCGGCACCAGGTTGGCGGCATCGATGCCGACAATCGCATCAAAGTGTGCGCCAGGGTCGGATTGAAGTGTTCGCCAGTAGGCGACAGCCTGCTCCCATTCCACGGCAGCCGCTGTCTCGGTGCTTGCCGCATGACCCGGTGCGAGCGGGCGGCCTTTGACGTACTGAATGGTTTTGTCATCCACGGCGACCAGTCCGGCGCGGGCACCGGCCTCGATGGCCATGTTGCAGACGGTCATGCGGCCTTCCATGCTGAGGGCACGAATCGCAGAACCAGCAAACTCGATGGTGTAACCGGTGCCGCCGGCGGTGCCAATTTTTCCTATCACTGCCAACACAATGTCCTTGCCGCCACAGCCCCGGGGCAACTGGCCTTCCACGCGAACCAGCATGTTCTTGGCCTTTTTGGCCAGCAGGGTTTGCGTTGCCATGACATGTTCGACCTCGCTGGTGCCAATGCCATGAGCCAGGGCACCAAAGGCGCCGTGGGTGGATGTGTGCGAATCACCACAAACGACGGTCATGCCGGGCAGGGTGGCCCCGCTTTCCGGACCAATCACATGGACGATGCCTTGCCGCCTGGACAAAAACGGAAAATAGGCGGCCGCGCCATATTCCTTGATGTTGGCATCGAGCGTCATCACCTGCTCTTTGCTGGTGGGATCGGTGATGGCATCAAGACCATTTTCCCAGCCGGTGGTGGGCGTGTTGTGATCGGCTGTCGCGACGATGGAACTGACCCGCCAGACCTTGCGGCCAGCTTGCCGCAAACCTTCAAAGGCTTGCGGGCTGGTCACTTCGTGTACCAGGTGCCGGTCAATATAGAGCAGGGCCGTCCCGTCTTCTTCGGTGTGAACAACATGTTCATCCCAGAGCTTGTCATACAGCGTGCGGGCGCGTGGTGTGGATTGCATGTGTTTCATCGTGCGTTTGGCTATTGGCATCATTCTAAACAGCAGGTTGAATTGAATTCAGCATAAAAAAACGCCCGCCGGTGTTGCCAGCCGGCGGGCGTTTTGGCAAAGACACTTTAACGTTCGGCCACTGGCTTGACATCGCGTGAGACAGAACCCACGAACAACTGGCGGGGGCGACCGATCTTGTACTCCGGGTCGCCAATCATTTCATTCAACTGGGCAATCCAGCCCACTGTGCGGGCCAGCGTGAAAATGCCGGTGAATAAGTTGACCGGAATGCCGATGGCCCGCTGAACAATGCCAGAGTAGAAATCGACATTGGGATAAAGCTTGCGCTGCACAAAGTAGTCGTCTTCAAGTGCAATTTTTTCAAGCTCTTTGGCCAGCTTGAACAAGGGGTCGTTTTCCAGGCCCATCTCGGCGAGCACTTCGTTGCAGGTTTCCTGCATGAGCTTGGCGCGTGGATCATAGTTTTTATAGACACGGTGACCAAAACCCATCAGCTTGACGCCGGAATTTTTGTCCTTGACCTGCTCCATAAACTGGCCAACCTTGGCCACGCCGCCCTGGCGCTGGATGTCTTCGAGCATGTTCAGGCAGGCCTCATTGGCACCACCATGCGCAGGACCCCACAAGCACGCCACGCCAGCCGCGATGGCGGCAAACGGGTTGGTGCCTGAAGACCCGCACAAACGCACCGTCGAGGTGGATGCGTTTTGCTCGTGGTCTGCGTGCAAGATGAAAATCCGGTCCAATGCACGTTCGAGCACCGGATTGACCTTGTAGTCTTCACAGGGCGTGCCAAACATCATGCGCAAGAAGTTGCCGGCGTAGCTCAAATCGTTGCGCGGGTACATGTAGGGTTCACCCACACCGTATTTATAGGCCATGGCGACCAGCGTGGGCATTTTTGCAATCAGGCGAATGGCCGCTATGTCCCGATGTTCCGGGTTGTTGATGTCGGTGCTGTCATGGTAAAAGGCCGACATCGCACCGACCAAGCCGGTGAGCACCGCCATTGGATGCGCATCGCGACGAAAACCCCGCAAGAAAAACTGCATCTGCTCGTTGACCATGGTGTGGTGAATCACCAGCTTATGGAAATCTTCGCGAGCTTTTTGATTGGGCAACTCGCCCTTGAGCAGCAAATAGCAAGTGTCAAGATAATCGCACTGCGTAGCCAGTTGCTCGATCGGGTAGCCACGATAGAGCAACTCGCCCTTGTCACCATCAATATAAGTGATCTCTGACTGGCAGGCGGCCGTGGACAAAAACCCGGGGTCATAGGTGAACATTCCGGTTTGAGCGTAAAGCTTGCGAATGTCAATCACATCAGGGCCGATACTGCCCTGATAAACTGGCAAGTCAACGCTGGGGCTGCCGTTGCTGAACGACAGGGTGGCTTTATTCTCGGCTAACTTCATATCGACCTTTCAGGGGTTGCGCGCAACATATTCAAAACTTCAGAGACATCTTCGCGTGCCAGATCCGGTTCAACTTGCGCCAAGGCCTTGCGTCCCAGATGCAAATCAAGCAGATCATTATCGCTAAGCTCCATTAGAGCGCCAAGACCTTGCGCCTGCTTGACAGTCAGGGCGGATCCGTATCTTTTGAAGAATCGATCAATGAAAATATCATTTTCCAGCAAACCCCTGCGGCAGCGCCACCGAAGCTTGCTCAACGCTCTTTCGTCAATCAGATCGTCTGGCAAAACCGCCGCAAGGTGTTCCATGACATCCAGATCAGATGGCGCGACGCACCATCAACTCTTTGATCTTGCCAATAGCAGCAGTAGGGTTCAGGCTTTTCGGGCAAACATCAACGCAATTCATGATGGTAGTGCAGCGAAACAGACGGTAGGGGTCTTCCAGATTGTCAAGGCGCTCGCTGGTCGCTTCGTCGCGGCTGTCGGCAATGAAGCGGTAAGCCTGCAGCAGGCCGGCCGGGCCGACAAACTTGTCCGGGTTCCACCAGAAAACTGGACAGCTTGTAGAGCAGCTTGCACACAGGATGCATTCATATAGGCCGTTCAAGACCTCTCGCTCTTCCGGGCTTTGCAGACGTTCTTTTTCGGGCGGGCGGTTTTCGGTGATCAGATAGGGTTTGATCGAGTGGTATTGCTGGAAAAACAGCGTCATGTCCACGATCAGATCGCGGATGACCGGCAAACCCGGCAGTGGCTTGAGGACGATGGTGCCGGGCAAGGTGCGCATGTTGATCAGACAAGCCAGGCCGTTTTTGCCATTGATGTTCATGGCATCCGATCCGCAGACACCTTCGCGGCAGGACCGGCGATATGAAATGGTCGGATCGACTTTTTTGAGCTTGATCAGCGCATCGAGCAGCATGCGCTCGCTGCCGTCAAGCTCCACGTCGATGGTCTGCATGTAGGGCTTGGCGTCGGTGTCGGGGTTGTAGCGGTAGATTTGGAAAGTACGTGTTGCCATGGTGTGTTTTCTCGCTGATCAGGAGGTCTTGAAGTTAGAAGCTGCGCACAGTCAGGGGAACAGAATCAACCGTCAAAGGCTTCATTTGCACCGACTTGTAACTCAGGGAGTTGGTGGCACGATCCCACAAGGTGTGTTTGTGCCACTCGGTGTCATTGCGACCATTCGGGAATTGCGGGCTGTCGCCGTAGTCGTTGACCGAGTGGGCACCACGGCTCTCATGCCGTGCAGCGGCAGACACGATGGTCGCCTGGGCGGCTTCGATCAGGTTTTCTACCTCCAGCGCTTCGATGCGCGCCGTGTTGAAGATTTTCGACTTGTCTTTGAGGCCAATCGATTTGACCCGCTCGCGCAGGGCCGCTATCTTTACGACACCTTCATTCATGCTGGCCTGGGTGCGGAACACGCCGGCGTGCTGCTGCATGGTGACACGAATCTCATGCGCGACATCCTGGGCATAAGTGCCGTCCTTGGCGTTGTCCAGGCGGGCAACCCGGGCCAGAGTGACATCTGCCGCGTTGGCGGGCAAGTCTTTGTGGGTCTTGTTGGCATTGTTGAATTCAACAATATGGTTGCCGGCAGCGCGTCCAAACACCAGCAGGTCCAGCAGGGAGTTGGTGCCAAGCCGATTGGCGCCATGCACGCTGACGCAGGCACATTCGCCGACTGCATACAAGCCGTTGATCACCACGCTCTTGTTGTCGGCGTTTTGCGTGACCACCTGGCCGTGAATGTTGGTTGGAATGCCGCCCATCTGGTAATGAATCGTGGGTACCACCGGAATCGGTTCCTTGGTGATGTCCACATTGGCAAAATTATGGCCAATTTCCTGCACTGACGGCAGACGTTTGGCGATGGTGTCAACACCGAGGTGTGTCATGTCCAGGTTGATGTAGTCCTTGTTCGGGCCGCAACCACGGCCTTCCTTGATTTCCTGATCCATGCAGCGCGAGACGTAGTCGCGCGGCGCCAAGTCTTTGTAGGCGGGGGCATAGCGCTCCATGAAGCGCTCGCCATTGCTGTTGCGCAAAATCGCACCTTCACCACGACAACCTTCGGTCAGCAACACGCCGGCGCCATGAACGCCCGTGGGATGAAACTGCCAGAATTCCATGTCTTGCAGGGCAATGTTGGCGCGTGCCGCCATGCCCAGGCCATCACCGGTGTTAATGAAGGCGTTGGTCGATGCGGCAAAAATGCGACCGGCGCCACCGGTGGCCAGCATGGTGGTCTTGGCTTCAAAAATGTGAATGTCACCGGTTTCCATCTCGATAGCCGTGACACCGATGACATCACCTGCTGCATCACGGATCAAGTCAAGTGCCAGCCATTCGACAAAGAAACTGGTGCGCTCCTTGACATTTTGCTGGTACAGGGTATGGAGCATGGCGTGACCGGTGCGGTCGGCGGCAGCGCAGGCGCGTTCAACTGCTTTTTCACCATAGTTGGCGGTGTGGCCGCCGAAGGGCCGCTGGTAAATGGTGCCATCTGGATTGCGGTCAAAGGGCATGCCCATGTGCTCCAGGTCATACACCACCTTGGGCGCCTCGCGACACATGTATTCAATGGCATCCTGGTCGCCCAGCCAGTCGGATCCCTTGACAGTGTCGTAAAAGTGATAGTGCCAGTTGTCGTCATTCATGTTGCCCAGGGACGCGCCGATGCCGCCCTGCGCGGCCACGGTGTGGGAGCGGGTTGGAAACACCTTGGTGAGCACCGCGACGTTCAGGCCGGCACGGGCGAGTTGCAGGGAGGCACGCATGCCGGCCCCCCCGGCCCCAACGATAACGACATCAAATTTGCGCTTTGGAAGTTTGGAAGTTGCAGTCATGATAATTTTTGAATCTGGTTTTTTTTTGAAGGTCACGCCCAAAAGCCTCTGGTGCCGGGCGCTACAGCGGCTCTGGGGTTCAAAGACGCCACAAAACCTGAATGGCCCAGCCGGCGCAGCCCACCAGCCAGACAATGGCGAAAACATGCATGACGAACCTGAACGCATAGGGCTTGACGTAGTCCATGAAGATGTTGCGCATGCCCACCCAAACATGGTACAGCAGCGAGACGATCACCACGAAGGTGAGTGTTTTCATCCATTGCGCTGAAAAAATTCCGGCCCATAGCTCATAGCCGACCGGACCTTTGCTAAAGATAATCTGCGCCAGTACCAAAACTGTGAAAAGTGCCATGACGACAGCCGTCACGCGTTGCGACAACCAGTCGCGCATCCCGTAATGCGCACCAACGACCGTCCGATGGGAACCGTAATTAACAGACATGAGTGACTCCTGAATTAGTAAAGACCAAAAAGCTTGGCGCCCAGCACAGCGGTCAGGCCAAGAGTAAGCACCAGTACCGTTGCGGCAGTCTGGCGGCCAAAATCCTTGCTGACATGATGGTGATGGGTGTCCATCCAGAGATGGCGAATGCCTGCGATGAAATGGTGCAGGCTGGCCCAGATCAGTCCGAGCGCTACCAATTTCCAGATGAACCCGGGCAGGCCCAGCATGCCATCGTTGAATGCAGCCTTGAATTTCAAGAATGAAATTTCGGAAGAGACGGAATTGTCAAACATCCAGATGATGAAGGGCATCAGGAAGAACATGATTGCACCACTCACCCGATGCATCCCGGAGGCGAGTGACGCAAGCGGCCATCGGTAACTGGTGAGGCTGGGGAAGTCGATGTTCCGGAACTCGGGACGCTCTTTTTTTGTGTTGGCCGCTGATTCAGACATACCTTGCTTTCTATGTTTGGTGTTACTTGTGTTGATAACCGAGATGCGCCGGTCACCGGTAAATTCTATTGCAATGCAGCATGGCGAATTGAAATAGACCTCTTTTTTGTCGTTCAAACCGGCTTAATTCTTGTCAGACACAAGACTTGTGGTGAAAACCGGCGTGAAGCTGACGCCGGGGTTACAGCCAATCGGTTCAATTCATGGCATTGTGGTAGTAATGCGTGTCGGTGCGGTAATAGCCCCGGCGCAATTCAATCGGCTCGTTCTGGTAGGTGTAAGCGATCCGCTCGACGCTCAAAAGAGGTGTATTTCGCTTCACTTTCAGCAGCGTGGCCTGAATGCCCATTGCCGCAACTGCCCGTATTTTTTCGTCAGCCCGAACCATCCGGACATTGAATTCGGTTTCAAACAGCGCATACATGGGACCCTGGTAATTGGCCAGACGATCAGCCGTCAAACCTTTGAATGGCACGGCCGGAAGCCAAATATCTTCCAGAATGACTGGTGTGCCGCCAAAGCTGAGCACCCGGCGCACTTGCAACACAGTGTCGCCGGATCGCAACGAAAGCGCCTTGGCGATGTCCGCACTGGCACGGGCGCGGCGGCATTCAATGATGTCGCGCTGGGCTGGTCCCTCGCTGCCACGGGTGCCACTGTCGGGCACCAGCCGGAGAAACCGGAATTGCACCTGCTGTTCGGCGTGGGTTGCGACAAAAGTCCCCTTGCCCTGGCGGCGCAGCAGCAGGTTTTCGGCAGCAAGTTCATCAATTGCCTTGCGCACCGTGCCCTGGCTTACCTGAAAACGCAAAGCCAGATCCGTCTCGCTGGGAATCGCCTCACCTGGCTTCCACTCGCTCGCGCGCAAGCTGTTGAGAATGAAGCCTTTGATTTGCTGATACAGGGGGCTGAATGCGGGTGTATTGACGGCGCTGGCAGTCGTGCTTGTCTCCCGTAACACCATGTCATTTTCGGTATTGGGATCAGGCGTGTTCTGCATGGGAAAGGGTGTTTTTGTGAAGTGGTCTCTTTCGCAAATCATATCTTATATAAGACATAAGACAAGTTGGCGATTCAGGAGTTTCAGCGTTACACTGTTGCCGCTCGGCAGTAGATGGCATCTGATCATCTTCGCTGTGCCCGCTGAATTTTTTTCAATAAATTTCTGGAGTTTTCATCATGAGCAAAAAGCCCGTTCGCGTTGCCGTCACTGGCGCTGCAGGTCAAATTGGTTACGCCATTCTGTTCCGTATTGCTTCCGGCGAGATGCTGGGCAAGGATCAACCGGTTGTTTTAAGTCTGCTGGAAGTGCCCGTCGAAAAAGCGCAGCAAGCGCTGCAAGGGGTGATCATGGAGTTGGAGGATTGCGCTTTTCCGCTGCTCGCCGGCATTGAAGCGCACAGCGATCCGATGACCGCCTTCAAGGACATCGATTACGCGATGCTGATTGGCTCGCGTCCGCGCGGCCCCGGCATGGAACGTGCCGAGTTGCTGGCTGTCAATGCCGAAATTTTCACGGCACAAGGCAAGGCCTTGAATGCTGTGGCCAGTCGTGATGTGCGGGTTCTGGTGGTGGGCAATCCCGCCAATACCAACGCCTACATTGCCATGAAGAGCGCGCCAGACCTGCCACGCAAGAACTTCACTGCCATGCTGCGTCTGGATCACAACCGCGCGTTAAGCCAACTGGCAGCCAAGACTGGCAAGGCGGTGGCTGACATTGAAAAAATGGCGGTCTGGGGCAACCATTCGCCCACCATGTACGCTGACTACCGTTTTGCCACCATCAACGGCGAAAGCGTCAAGGACATGATCAACGACCATGACTGGAATGCCAACACATTCCTGCCAACCGTTGGCAAGCGTGGCGCCGCCATCATTGCGGCACGCGGCGTGTCGTCGGCAGCCTCTGCCGCCAACGCAGCCATCGACCACATGCATGACTGGGCACTGGGCACTAACGGCAAGTGGGTCACCATGGGTGTTCCGTCCGATGGCCAATATGGCATTCCGAAAGACACCATGTTTGGCTTTCCGGTGACTTGCGCCGGTGGCGAGTACACGCTGGTTGAAGGCTTGGCCATTGATGCGTTTAGCCAGGAATGCATTAACAAGACGCTCAAGGAGTTGCAGGACGAACAAGCCGGTGTTGCGCATCTTTTGTAAGCTGATTGAAAGGCCGGATCGTGACTCACCCTCGCAATGTCTTGCTCGGCGCGGCTGTGGCCGCACCGCTGCCGGTTTGTGACCATTTCTGCGGCATCGAGTTGCGGATGGTTAAAAGTCTGGCATTGCAGAACGAGCTTGCCCGGCAGTACGGCACTTGTGTCTTCGATGTCACGCTCGATTGTGAAGACGGGGCGCCGGTGGGTGGCGAGGTTGACCATGCTTTTATGGTCGCAGCCCTTGCCAATCAAGCGTACCTAGCTAGTAAAAATATAGCAAATGGAGCGGTTGCCAGAGTTGCGGCAAGAGTTCATCCGGTCAATCATCCGTCATTTGAATCTGATGTCGAGATCATTGTTGGCCGCGCTGGTGGCGCTTTGTGCCATTTGATGCTGCCTAAAGTCGAGTCGGTTGCCGACCTTGATCGCGCTGTGTCGGCCGTGGATTCTGTCTGGCGCGCGGCTGATCGATCCGGCTTTCTTGCCATTCATGCCCTGATTGAATCGCCGCTGGCGGTGCAACGGGTGGCGGCCATTGCCGCGCATCCACGGGTTCAGTCACTGAGTTTTGGATTGATGGATTTTGTTTCTGCGCACGGCGGCGCCATTCCCGCCAGCGCCATGGGGCTGAGCTCAGCAGATTCTGGTGCCGAGTTTGACCAGTTCAATCATCCGCTGGTGGTTCGCGCCAAGCTCGATATTTCTTCTGCCTGTCACGCGGCGGGCAAAGTGCCGTCCCATTGCGTGGTGACTGAGTTCAAAGATCTGGCGGCGGTTGAAACCGCCGCCAGGCGCGCCAGCCAGGCTTTCGGCTACACCCGCATGTGGAGCATCCATCCCGATCAGATCAGACCGATCTTGAGCGCGTTTTCACCCAGAGATGACGAAATTGAATTGGCCAGTGCCATCATTTGTGCGGCCAAGGCTATCGCCTGGGCACCCATATCGGTGCGCGGAAAGCTGCATGACCGTGCCAGTTATCGCTATTTTTGGCAGGTGCTTGAAAGGGCACATCAGACTGCGCGACTTGGCCATGATGATCCGGCCCAGGCTTTTTTTGTCGGGTGAGTGACGATCATCATCATTCCAGCGAAGTCAATTTCATGGAATTAGGGCCACGAAATTATTTCCACTTCAACCGGAGTTCATTTTGACAAAAGAACGGATGTTTTTGTCCCTGGCTGTCATGGTGTCGGGCTGGTTTGCCGGGCCATCCTTCGCAGCAGAAGCAGACAAAAAGCCTGGCACGACAAGTGCCAGCAAGCCAGCGGTGAGTCGGCTCGAACTCAAGAGCCGGGCCAATCAAATGGCTACAGGCATCCGGGCCGCCGAACTGGCCCTGACACCTGCCGAATTGGCGATCGCCCAACGTGTGGAAGTCGGCGAAGTCGCTTGTGAACTCGGTGTGACAGTGAATGTCAAATCAGATGCCCGCATGCCCGGCTACTTTGATGTGCAAGTCAAAAAATTCAAATTTCGGATGACACCGGTAGTCACCAGCACCGGGGCCATCCGGCTAGAGGATCTGCGAGCCGGCGCTGTGTGGCTTCAGTTGTCCAATAAATCCATGCTGATGAGCCAAAAACAGGGGTCACGATTGGCCGATGTCTGCATGAATCCGGCTCAACGGGCGGTCGCCCATGCCATGGAAATCAATCCGCCCGTCAGTTTGCTTGAGCCTGTACAAGCACCCAGTCAGGCGGCAGTGCCAACACCCGCGCCCACCGTGCCGCCGCCCGTCACGGTTGTTCAATAAACTGCTGTTTTGAACCCCCGCTTCAAGTTATTGTTCGCCATTTTTGTTTGATAAGGAGTTTCTCATGTTGCAAGCCTATCGCGCCCATGTTGCAGAGCGCGCCACTCTCGGCATCCCTGCGCTGCCTCTGACTGCCCAGCAGACTGCAGAACTGATCGAGTTGCTGAAAAGTCCGCCCAAGGGCGAGGAGTCATTCCTGCTTGAGTTGATCACGCATCGGGTGCCCGCCGGCGTCGATGATGCCGCAAAGGTCAAGGCCAGCTACCTGGCGGCTGTGGCGCACGGCACAGAAATTTGTTCGTTGATCAGCCGTGAAAAGGCCACTGAACTGCTGGGCACCATGCTGGGCGGCTACAACCTGACCCCGCTGATCGACTTGCTTGATGACGCAGCAGTGGCTGGTGTGGCGGCAGAGGCGTTAAAGAAGACTTTGCTGATGTTTGACCAGTTCCACGATGTCAAGGAAAAAGCCGACAAGGGCAATGCCTATGCCAAGGCGGTTTTGCAAAGCTGGGCCGATGCCGAGTGGTTCACCAGCCGCCCCGAAGTGCCAAAAAGCATCACCTTGACTGTGCTCAAGGTCACCGGCGAAACCAACACAGACGACCTGAGCCCGGCCCCTGATGCCTGGAGCCGCCCCGACATTCCGCTGCATGCACTGGCCATGCTCAAAAACAAGCGCGACGGCATCACGCCGGAAGAAGACGGCAAGCGTGGCCCGGTCAAGTTCATTGAAGACCTGCGTGCGCGGGGCAATCTGGTGGCTTATGTCGGTGATGTCGTTGGCACCGGGTCGAGCCGCAAATCGGCCACCAACAGCGTGTTGTGGTTTACTGGCGAAGACATTCCTTTTGTGCCTAACAAGCGTTTTGGCGGTGTTTGTCTGGGTGCCAAAATTGCCCCGATTTTTTACAACACCATGGAAGATGCCGGCGCGTTGCCGATCGAGCTGGACGTGAGCCAGATGAACATGGGCGACACGATTGAATTGCGCCCCTACGATGGCACCGCACTCAAGGACGGTCAGGTGATTGCCAAGTTCACGCTTAAAAGCGAGGTGCTGCTGGATGAAGTGCGCGCTGGTGGGCGCATTCCCTTGATCATTGGTCGCGGTTTGACCGCCAAGGCGCGTGAGTCACTGGGCCTGCCGGTATCTGCGCTGTTCCGTTTGCCGCAAAACCCCAAGGCGACCGGCAAGGGTTTCACTCTGGCGCAAAAAATGGTCGGTCGCGCCTGCGGCTTGCCAGAAGGCCAGGGCGTGTTGCCCGGCACCTATTGCGAGCCAAAAATGACCAGCGTCGGCTCGCAGGACACCACCGGCCCGATGACGCGTGACGAACTCAAAGACCTGGCCTGCCTGGGTTTCAGTGCGGATTTGGTGATGCAGTCCTTCTGCCACACGGCGGCTTACCCGAAACTGGTGGACGTGAAAATGCACCACGAGCTGCCTGAGTTCATCAGCAATCGCGGCGGCATTCCGCTGCGCCCGGGCGACGGCATCATCCACAGTTGGCTCAACCGCATGTTGCTGCCCGATACCGTGGGCACCGGTGGCGACAGTCACACCCGTTTCCCGATTGGCATCAGCTTCCCGGCCGGTTCGGGCCTGGTGGCCTTTGGCGCGGCCACCGGCGTGATGCCGCTCGACATGCCCGAGAGCGTGCTGGTGCGTTTCAAAGGTCAGATGCAGCCTGGCATCACCTTGCGTGACCTGGTCAACGCCATTCCGCTGTATGCCATCAAGGCTGGCTTGCTGACAGTGGCCAAGCAAGGCAAGAAAAACGTGTTTTCAGGCCGAATCCTTGAAATCGAGGGCCTGCCAGACCTCAAGGTCGAACAGGCGTTTGAATTGAGTGATGCCTCTGCCGAGCGCAGCGCTGCTGGCTGCACCGTGTTTCTGAATAAGGAACCGATCATTGAATACATCAACAGCAATATCGTGATGCTCAAGTGGATGATCGCCAATGGCTACTCTGACGTGCGCACCATCAACCGTCGCATCAAGGCGATGGAAGCCTGGCTGGCCAATCCGCAATTGCTCAAGGCCGATGCCGATGCCGAATATGACAGTGTGATCGAGATCGATCTGGCCGATATCCATGAACCCATCGTGGCTTGCCCGAACGATCCTGACGATGTCAAAACCTTGGCCGACGTGGCCGGTGCAAAAATTGACGAGGTGTTCATTGGTTCTTGCATGACCAATATCGGCCACTTCCGCGCGGCTTCCAAACTGCTGGAAAACAAGCGTGATATCCCGGTCAAGCTGTGGATGGCGCCTCCCACCAAAATGGATGCCAAACAACTCACCGAAGAAGGTCATTACGGCGTGCTTGGCTCGGCTGGCGCCCGCATGGAAATGCCGGGCTGCAGCCTGTGCATGGGCAATCAGGCGCAGGTGAAAGAAGGGGCTACGGTGTTTTCCACCAGCACGCGCAACTTCCCGAACCGCCTGGGCAAAAACAGCAATGTGTATCTGGGCAGTGCCGAACTGGCTGCGATTTGCTCCAAGCTGGGCCGCATCCCGACCAAGGCCGAGTACATGGCCGACATGGGTGTATTGACGGCGGCCAGCAGCAAAATTTACCAGTATCTGAATTTTGACAAGGTGCAAGACTACACCGACGCTGCCGCAACCGTCAAGGAAACTGCCGCTGTTTGAGTGATCCGGGTCTGGCCAGAGCCGGCCAGATGACAAGACAAACGCCTCGCGATGGAAGTCGTGAGGCGTTTTTTTTGACAACGTGACTCACATCGGTGGCAAGCTGGCACCCGGGCCAAGTGCCTTGTCCATCAGCACGACATCAAGCCATCGGTCAAACTTCCAGCCGCAGCACTTGAGCACCCCCGCATCGGTAAAGCCGGCGCTACGGTGCACGCCAATCGATGCCGTGTTGGCAGAGTCGCCGATCACGGCAATCAGTTTTCTGACCCCCACTTGCTGGGCACGGCTGGCCAGTTCACCCAGCAATGCGCGCCCCAGGCCGCTGCCTGCTGCCTTGTGGACAAGATAAATCGAGTCTTCAGCCGAAAAGCGGTAAGCCGGACGCGGCTTGAACCAGTTGCAGTAGGCAAAACCCAAAACCTGTTGACCATCTACGGCAACCAGGTAAGGCAGGTTTTTGGCCAGCACATCGGCGCGTCGTTGCGCCATGTCCAGGGCACTCGGGGGTTCAATCTCGAAAGTGCCAGTGCCATGGAGAACATGGTGCCGGTATATATCGGTGATTTGCGCGATGTCGTCGTCTTGACTGTTTCTGATGATGGGCATGGTGTGTATTGGATATAATGCTGGGTTGTCTGGCGTGCTGCTGACCGGCTGGTCGGCGGGCTGCAAACATCAGGCTGCTTGCTCAATTCATGTGGAATTCAATCTCCACTTCCCAAAGGATAAATCATGGTCGTCATTCGACTCGCCCGTGGCGGTGCAAAAGCTCGCCCGTTTTTCAATATTGTGGTTTCTGACAAGCGTAACCGCCGTGATGGTCGTTTCATTGAGCGCATCGGTTTTTACAATCCGATCGCCACCGCCAGCGAAGAGAGTATTCGGGTGGCCCAAGATCGCTTGACTTACTGGATGAGTGTGGGTGCCCAAGCCTCGCCCACGGTGGAGCGGCTGGTCAGTCAGGCGGCCAAAAAAGCCGCCTGACAACTTTCATGTTGCCCGGCCTGGAGGCCACCCAATTGCCGGTCGATGCCATCGAAGTTGGGCGCATCGCCGAGGCCTGGGGCATCAAGGGCTGGTTCAAGGTACTGCCCTACAGCGCCGATCCCGAGGCGCTTTTTTCTTCCCCCTGCTGGTTTTTGCTGCCTGCAGAAAAAGGCGCCAAGGCTTTCATCGGTGTTGGCAAACTGGCCATCAAAGAAGCCAAGACTCATTCGGACACCGTGGTGGCGTGCGCCCATCAAGTCGATGACAGAAATGCTGCTGACGCTCTTCGCGGTGCCCGCATTTTCATCTCCCGGGCCAGTTTTCCTGCTGCTTCCAAAGACGAGTATTACTGGGTTGACCTGATCGGGCTTGAAGTGGTCAATCGGGAGCAGCAGTCTCTGGGGCAGGTGCGCGATCTGTTGTCAACTGGTCCGCAAACTGTGCTGATGATCGACTTTGTTGCCGACGGGAAAACGCAAGAGCGGATGATTCCATTTGTCTCGGTTTATATTGACGACGTCGATTTGAACGCAAAAAAAATCCGGGTGGACTGGCAAGCCGATTTTTAGCCACACCATCATGCAATTTGATGTTGTCACGCTGTTTCCCGAACTGTTTGCCGCCTTTTTGACCACCGGCATCACCCGCCGGGCGTTTGCCTCGGGGCAGGTCAGCGTCAAGCTTACCAATCCGCGCGACTTCGCCGTCGGCAATTACCGTCGCATCGATGACCGACCTTTTGGCGGTGGCCCCGGCATGGTCATGCTGGCCGAGCCGCTTGACCAGTGCCTGTCGGCGATTCGCGCGCAACGAAACGATGCAGCGCCGGTGCTGTTGTTTTCGCCGGCGGGGCAGGTCCTGAACCACGCCATGGTGTCGCACTGGGCGGCCAGCGAAGGGGCGGTGCTGGTGTGTGGACGGTATGAGGGCATTGACCAGCGTTTTATCGATCAACATGTCACCGGGCAAATCAGTCTGGGTGATTTTGTCTTGTCGGGTGGCGAAATCGCGGCGATGGCCTTGCTTGATGCCGTGGCCCGTTTGCAGCCGGGTGTGCTGGGCGATGCTGACAGCCATGCGCAAGACAGCTTCAACCCGGCGCTTGACGGTCTGCTCGATTGCCCGCATTACACCCGGCCTGAAAGCTGGCAGGGCAGGCCGGTGCCCGAGGTACTTTTGTCGGGTCACCATCTGCGCATTGAGCGCTGGCGGCGCGACCAGCGGCTGGCCCTGACGGCGCGGCAGCGCCCGCAGCTTATCGCCTTGGCCAGGCAGGCAGGACGGCTGACCGCTGCTGATGAAGCCCTGCTGGCCGGGCTATAATGGCGGGCTAACCGATCCTCTGCAAGGCCGTCTGGGCATCCACCCAGGCACACATCAATTCTGATGCTGGCGCTGGCAAGATCATTGAAGGCACTCCATGAATCTGATTCAAACTCTTGAGCAAGAAGAAATTGCTCGTCTCAACAAAACCATTCCTGATTTTGGTCCCGGTGACACGGTGATTGTCAGCCTCAACGTGGTTGAAGGTGCGCGCAAGCGGCTGCAGGCCTACGAAGGGGTTGTGATTGCCAAGCGCAACCGGGGTTTCAACAGCGGCTTTACGGTTCGCAAGATATCCAGCGGTGAAGGGGTCGAACGCACTTTCCAGACCTACAGCCCGTTGATCGCCAGCATTGAGGTCAAGCGTCGCGGTGATGTGCGCCGTGCCAAGCTCTACTACCTGCGTGACCGCAGCGGCAAGTCGGCGCGCATCAAAGAAAAACTGCCGGCCCGCAAGGTGGCTACCGCTGCTGCTGCTGCGTAAATCGGCACTCGCCCCAAAAAAGCCGCCTTCTGGTCGCAGTGGCGGTTTTTTTTCGCTTGTCATTTTTCCCATGTCCGAAGCCAGATTGCCGCAAATCGACCCGCGTCAGGTACCGGCGTTTCAGGTTGACCGCCATTTGCCGATGATCGCGCCGGGCCAGCTCCAGCCTGCTGCCTTGCGCCAGCGTTTTGCCAGTCCACCATGCTGGCAGCCCGAACTGGTGGCTGAAAAGAAATTCATGGATCGCCCGCCAATGCAGGCGGCGGTGTTGATCCCCATCGTGATGCGTCGGGCGCCGATGGTGTTGCTGACCCAGCGCACCCAGCATTTGTCCACCCATTCCGGTCAGATCGCTTTTCCGGGCGGCAAGGTTGATGCGACTGATGCAGGTGTGCAGGCGGCGGCTTTGCGCGAAGCGTTTGAGGAAGTCGGCTTGCGGGGCAGTTTTGTTGAAGTCCTTGGTCAATTGCCGGTCTATACCACCGGTTCCTCGTTTTTGGTGACTCCGGTGGTGGCGCTGGTCAGCCCGGGCTTTGGCCTGAACCCGAATGCGCAAGAAGTTTCCGACGTGTTTGAGGTGCCGCTGTCGTTCTTGATGAATCCGGCCAACCATCGCCATCACCAGGTGGAGTGGCAGGGGGTGCAGCGCCACTGGCTGTCCATGCCGTATCAGGACGGCCCGGTTGAGCGCTTTGTCTGGGGCGCGACAGCCGGCATGTTGCGCAACTTTTACCGATTTCTGGCGGCCTGAGTGCCGCTGCCGCTATGATGATTGCATGAGCTTTATCTCTGTCTTGTTTGCCTTGCTGCTGGAACAGGCCAAACCGCTGACGCGCGGCAACCCGATTCACGCGGCCATGCGCGCCTGGGTGCGCTGGTCCACCCACAGCTTTGATGCTGGCAAGCCGTTTCACGGCTGGCTGGCCTGGGGTTTTGCCGTGGCCGGTCCGGCACTGCTGGCACTGCTGATTTACCGCTTGCTGGGCCACTTTGTCGGCTGGTCGCTGGATGTGCTCTGGAGTGCTCTGGTGCTGTACATATCGCTCGGCTTTCGCCAGTTCAGCTCGCACTTTACCGATATCCGCAATGCCCTGGCCAATGACGACGATGCCCGCGCCCGGGCTTTGCTGGCCAACTGGCAGCAGATTGAAGTCAGGGAGATGCCGCGCAGCGCCATTCTTGGCAAGGTGATCGAGTTCTCGGTGCTGGCCGCACACCGCCATGTGTTTGGCGTGCTGGCCTGGTTTTCGGTGCTGGCGGCGTTTGGACTTGGGCCGACCGGGGCGGTGCTGTACCGCTTGAGCGAATTTGTGGTGCGCTACTGGCAGCATCAGAGCAACGCGCACTACCAGCCGGTCAGTGCCGCCTTGCAGGGCAATGCCCAGACGGCGTGGACCCTGATCGACTGGTTTCCGGCGCGCGCCACGGCCATTGGTTTTGCCGTCATGGGCAACTTTGAAGAAGCCATTGACGGCTGGCGGCGCTATGCCCAGCGTACCGATGTCAGCAACGACGGCCTGGTGCTGGCGGCCACGGCGGGTGCGGTGAATATCCATTTGCCCGGCCTTGGCCTGGATGGGTTGGCCGCGCCTGGCGCAAGTATGGATGAGTTTGCCAGTGCCCGCCCCTGGCCGGAACTGCCGCACCTGGCGATTGTGGTGGGCCTGGTGTGGCGCGCGGTGGTGATGTGGATCGTGCTGCTGGCCCTGCTGACGCTGGCCCGGCTGCTCGGCTAATTTTTATATCAAATTGGCCTCTAGCCCTTGCTGCACCTGCGCTTGCAGCTATATTTTTTAAAGTGATTAGTCATGTCATCAAGTTTCTGCAGTCCGGTGGTGGCCGGCCTGGTGCCTTATGTTCCGGGTGAACAGCCCAACATCGACAAGCTGGTCAAGCTCAATACCAACGAAAACCCCTACCCGCCGTCGCCTTGGGTGGTGTCGGCCATCACCGAGGCGGCACGCCACGGTTTGCAGTTCTATCCTGACCCGGAGTCTTCGGCGCTGCGGCAGGCGATTGCCGCACACCTCGGTCTTGCTGCGCCCCAGGTGTTTTTGGGCAACGGCTCGGACGAGGTGCTGGCGCATGCGTTTTTTGCCTTTTTCCAGCACGGCTGCCCGCTGCTGATGCCCGACATCAGTTACAGCTTTTACCAGGTCTATTGCCGGCTTTACAGCATTGCGGTGCAAACCGTGGCCTTGGCCGATGGCTTGCGGCTGCAGGTGGCGGATTACGCCTGCGCGCCAGATTTGAGCGTGGCCGGCGTGGTGCTGGCCAACCCGAATGCCCCGACCGGCATCGGTTTGCCGCTGGCCGATATCGAGGCCCTGCTGCAAATGCACCCGCAGCGGGTGGTGCTGGTCGATGAAGCCTATGTCGATTTTGGCGGCCAAAGCGCGATTGGCCTGATTGCCGCTTACCCGAACCTGCTGGTGGTGCATACCCTGTCCAAGTCGCGCTCGCTGGCCGGGCTGCGCATTGGTTATGCCTGCGGCCAGCCGCCCCTGATCGAGGCGCTGGAGCGGGTGAAAAACAGTTTCAATTCCTACCCGCTTGACCGGCTGGCTATCGCTGGCGGAATAGCCGCCTTTGCCGACCAGGCCTATTTTGAGCAAACCCGCAACGCCGTGATGAGCAGCCGCGAAGGTCTGGCGCTGGCGCTCGAAGACCTCGGTTTTGTGGTGCTGCCGTCGCAGGCGAATTTTCTGTTTGCGCAGCATCCGGCGCACGATGCGGCTGCTCTGGCGGCTGATTTGCGCGCATTGGGCGTGCTGGTGCGGCATTTCAAGCTGGCGCGCATCGCCCAATACCTGCGCATCAGTGTTGGCACGCCGACCCAGTGCGACCGCCTGGTGCAGGTGTTGCAAGCGCTATTGCAAGCGGGCGCCTGACGGCGGTCTGCCGGTGCGGGCGTGGCCAGCAGCGGCTGGCAGTTGCGCCGGCGATGCCGTCAATAACGTCTGGCCTGCTTTAATTCAGCGTACAAGTCGCTGTAAATTTTATAGCGGTTAGCGCTTATTCCATCAGGGCCGGGACCTGATTTGACCCTTGACATCACGCCACAGCCCGGCTCATGCAAATGGCTGCAGTTGTAAAACTTGCACTGCGCCACATGGGGTTTGAGGTCCGGCATATAGGCCGCCAGTTGTGCCGGGTCGATGTGGTTGAGGCCAAATTCCTGAAAACCGGGTGAATCCAGCAGCGCGGTGGTTTTGGCCTCATCGATCCAGTACCAGGTGGTGCTGGTGGTAGTGTGCTTGCCAGAACCCAGCGCCTGCGACAGTTCGCCGGTTGCTGCCAGCGCCCCAGGCAGCAGGCAGTTGATCAGCGTGCTTTTGCCAGCCCCTGAGGGGCCGAGTACCAGCGTCGTTTTGCCCGACAGCCGCTGCAGCAGTTCGGCCCGATCAGCCTCGCTGTTGTCGGCCAGCGCCAGCGCCAGCACGTCGTAGCCCATCTGGCGGTACGGCAACAACCAGTCCCAGGCGCGCGCAAAGGGTTCGGTCAAATCACGCTTGTTGAGCGCGATGATCGGCGTGATGTGCTGTTCTTCTGCCGCGATCAAGGCGCGCGAGAGCTGGCTGCTGGAAAACTCCGGTTCTGCAGCGAGCAAGATCAGCACCATGTCCAGATTGCTGGCAAATGACTTGGTGCGAACCTCGTCCTGACGGTAAAACAGGTTGCGTCGGGCTTCGATCTTTTCGATTGTTCCTTCGTCTTCGGAGGCCTGCCACTGCACCCGGTCACCCACCACGCCCAGGCTTTTCTTGCCGCGCGAATGGCAGATCAGCCGCTCGCCCGCCGGGTTTTCGACCAGAAAATGGCGACCGTGGTTGGCCACGATCAGGCCGCTCTGGCGTTGGGCGGAGGCTGGAACTTGCGCCATCAGGCGGGCTGGCCGGGCCGCTTCATGCCAGCAGCGCGTCAATGCGCGTGGCGCAGTCAAAGTCGGCCAGACTGATGCCGGCCACGTCATGGGTGTGCCAGCGCACCCGGCATTGGCGGTACTGCACGGTCAGTTCCGGGTGGTGGTTTTGCGCGTGCGCAACAAAGGCCACGGCATTCACGAAAGCCATGGTCTGGTAATAGTCGGCAAAACCAAAAGTCTTTTCAATGCCGATGTCGGCACCATCGCCTGACAGCCGCCAGCCCTCGACGCGGGCCAGATTTGCTACTATTTGCGTAGCTGTCAGCGCTTGTCTATCAAGGGCTAGAGGCATATTTCTTATATATTTGTTTCAGATCGGCTGGCCTGCCACTGGCGCGTGCGCCAGCATCCGGGCCAGCCGCTCGGATGCGCCAGGGTGCGAGTAGTAAAACGCCACATACACCGGGTCTGGGGTCAGGGTCGAGGCATTGTCCTGGTACATCTTGAGCAGGGCAGCGGCCAGGTCTGGCCCGCTGGTTTGCGCTACCGCATAGGCATCGGCTTCAAACTCGTGCTGGCGCGACAACTGGGCAAAAATCGGCGCGACAAAAAAGCCAAACACCGGCAGCGCAAGCATGAACAGCAGCAAGGCCAGCGCATCATTCGGGCCGGCAACATTCGGCTGCACCCCAAGCCCAGTGTAGAACCAGACCTGCTGCGCCAGCCAGCCCAGCAGCGCAAAGCCGGCCAGGCTGATGGCAAACATCGATGCGATACGCTTTTGAATGTGGCGGTGCCGGAAATGCCCCAACTCATGCGCCAGCACCGCATCGACTTCCGGCGGGCTTAACTTGGCCAGCAGCGTGTCATAAAACACCACCCGCTTGGCCGCGCCAAAGCCGGTGAAATAGGCGTTGGCATGGGCGCTGCGCTTGCTGCCGTCCATGACAAACAAGCCCTTGGCCGAAAAGCCGCAGCGCTGCATCAGTTGGTTGACCCGCTGTTTGAGCACCGCATCTTCAAGCGGGGTGAACTGGTTGAACAGCGGTGCGATCAGCGTCGGATAAATCACCAGCAGCAGCAGATTGAAACCCATCCAGACACACCAGGCCCACAGCCACCACAGGCCGCCGCTGGCCCCCATCAGCCACAACATCAGCGCGGCAATCGGCAGCCCGATCAGTACCCCCATCAGGCTGGATTTGACCAGGTCGGCCAGCCAGAGCCTGACGCTCATCTTGTTGAAACCAAAGCGCGCTTCCAGCACAAAGGTCTGGTGCAGCGACAGCGGCAAATCAATCAGTCCGTTGATCACGACAAAGCCGGCCAGCAGCGCCAATTGCTGCAGCATGCCGGCCCCGAGCCACGACAGCAGCGCCTGGTTCAGCGCCGACAGCCCGCCCAGCAGCGTCCAGCCCAGCAGCACGGTGCTGCCGACGGCCAGCTCCAGCAAGCCCAGCCGGGCTTTGGCCAGCGTGTAATCAGCGGCCTTGTGGTGGGCCGCTAAGCTGATGGTCTGGGCGAATGCCGCTGGCACTTGGTCCCGGTGCCGCGCCACATGGCGGATCTGGCGCGAGCTGAGCCAAAATTTCAGCAGCAGGCTCAGCACCAGGGCGCTGGCAAAGGCGCTGGTCAACAAAAGAGATGGATCAGAGAAAAGCTGGGTGTCAGGCATGGCGGCGAAGTTTAGGCGATCAGCGACAATTTGCCCCCATGTCCACCCCCAACATCCCCACTGAAACACCTACCTTGCCCAAGTCGGATCAAAACCTGGTCTGGCTTGACTGCGAAATGACCGGACTGGAACCCGAAACCGAGCGCATTCTGGAAATTGCCGTCATCGTCACCGGCCCCCGGCTTGAACAGCGCATCGAAGGCCCGGTGCTGGTGCTGCACCAAAGCGATGCGCTGCTGGCCGCCATGGACAAGTGGAACCAAAGCACCCACAGCAAAAGCGGCCTGATCGACAAGGTGCGGGCCTCAACTCTGACCGAAGACGAGGCGCAAGAGCAGATTCTGGCCTTTTTGAAACATTTTGTACCGAAAAGCGGATCACCCATGTGTGGCAACAGCATCGGGCAAGACCGGCGCTTTCTGGCCAAATACATGCCCCGGCTCGAAGCATTCTTCCATTACCGCAATCTGGATGTGAGCACCCTCAAAGAACTCTCCAAGCGCTGGGCGCCAGAGGTTTACAAAGGTTTCAAGAAGAAGCAGCGCCATACGGCGCTCGCCGATGTGCATGAGTCGATTGACGAGCTGGAGCATTACCGGGAACACTTTCTCAAAGTGCCGGGGTAGCGCCGCTGCCCGCATCAGTAGAAACCCGGACTTGTGCCATAATCTCGCGCTGCACTGCCGAGCGCAGCGCAAACTTGCACATCTCCCAACATTCACCAGGCTCAAGGTCATCCTGCTGCAGGACTGACAAAAAGGGCCTCCCGGCACTCCATCTCACCCACGGTGAGTCGGCGCCGGTTCCGTTTGATGGTTGATGTTTTTTAACCATTAACGGAGCCGCCGCACATCCTGCGCGGCTTGCGTATGAAAGAAATCCATGACTGACGCCACTTTGGCGACGGGCGACTGCTCGCCTGTCGAAATTATTTCCAATGACCCCATCGATCACGATGGCCCTGATCGTGCTGCCGCCGCGCAAGTGCCAGAGGTACCCAATGGCTTTATCGCCATGGGCCTGGCCCCCGAGTTGCTGCATGCCGTGAAAGACCTGGGCTTTACCCAGCCCACCGCCGTTCAGTTGAAAACCATTCCGCTGGCCATGCAAGGCCACGGCGCCGGCGCCAAAGACGCTCGCTTTATCGACCTGATGGTGTCGAGCCAGACCGGCAGCGGCAAGACTGCGGCATTTTTGCTGCCGGTGCTGCACACCCTGCTGACCCAGCAGACTCAAGCCGAAGCCAAAGAGCGCGAAGACTACCAGCGTGCTGTAGCCGATGCTGCCGCCAAGGGCGAACCTGCCCCCAAGCGCGCCAAGCGCAAGGACCCGACCAACCCGCGCCACTTCACCGCACCCACCCCCGGCGCGCTGGTGGTTTGCCCCACCCGTGAACTGGCCCAGCAGGTGGCGCATGACGCAATCGATCTGGTGCAGCATTGCCGCGGCCTGCGCATTGCCAATATCGTCGGCGGCATGCCTTACCAGTTGCAAATCGCCAAGCTGCAAAACGCC
Organism: uncultured beta proteobacterium; assembly: GCA_903873485.1. Classification (GTDB taxonomy): domain Bacteria; phylum Pseudomonadota; class Gammaproteobacteria; order Burkholderiales; family Burkholderiaceae_C; genus Rhodoferax. The sequence goes on from CAIQOO010000175.1 coordinate 121,542, forward strand.
AATCTGGTGGTGGCGACGCCAGGGCGTTTGCTGGATTTGCAGCGTTCCATGCAGATCAAGCTTGATCAGGTGCAGTTTCTGGTAGTCGATGAGGCCGACCGCATGCTCGACCTGGGCTTTTCGGACGATCTGGCCGAAATCAACCAGCTCACCATTGCGCGCAAGCAAACCATGATGTTTTCTGCCACCTTTGCGCCGCGCATTCAGCAGTTGGCGGCCCGCGTCATGCGCGAACCGCAACGCATCACGATTGACAACCCGCAAGAAAAACACGTCAACATCAAGCAGGTGCTGTTCTGGGCCGACAACGCCCAGCACAAGCGCAAACTGCTCGACCACTGGCTGCGCGACACCGGCATCAACCAGGCGATCGTGTTTGCCAGCACGCAGATTGAATGCGATGGCCTGGCCAATGACCTGCAGCAAGACGGCTTTGATGCGGTGGCGCTGCACGGCGCCTTGAGCCAGGGCTTGCGCAACCGCCGCTTGATGGCGTTGCGCCAGGGCCAGGTGCAGATTCTGGTAGCCACCGATGTGGCGGCACGCGGCCTCGACGTGCCCACCGTCACCCATGTGTTCAACTTTGGCTTGCCGATGAAGGCCGAGGACTACACCCACCGCATTGGCCGCACTGGCCGCGCCGGGCGTGATGGGCTGGCGGTGACCTTTGCCGAGTTCCGCGACCGGCGCAAGATTTTTGATATTGAAGCCTTCACCCGCCAGCCGATCAAGGCCGAAGTGGTGCCCGGCCTAGAGCCGCAGCAGCGCATGCCGGAGCCGGCGCGCAGCGGCTTTGGCGGTCGCGGTGGCTCAGACTTTGGCAACCGGGATCGCAAGTTTGGTGGTGGTGCGGGCCGCCCGGCGGCGGGCGGCTTTGGCGGCAATCGCGGTTTTGCTGACAACCGCAGTGGTTTTGCCGACCGAAACGCCAGCGGCCCGCGGGTGATGGGCGCTGACAGCTTTTCCAGCAGCAGGCCCGCTGGTTTTGCGCCACGGGATGACCGCCCGGCAGCACCGCCCGCGCGTGATGCATTCAGCTACGAGCGCAAAGGCGGCTTTAACGACCGTTTTGCCGGAGAGCGCAGCGCGGCACCGCGCGGCGATTTTGCCGCCCGCAAACCAGCCTTTGGCAAACCAGCAGGTGGCGGCAAGGTGTTTGTGCCGCGTGATGCGCAAAAGCGTTTCTCGAAAAACGACCGCTGATCGGGTCAAACCTAAAAAAGTCCGCAGGCATGGCCGCCTGCAGGTTTTTTTTTCGGCATCCAGGGCAATGGCACTGACTTAAAAGGGTTTCCGTTCGGGCTGAGCTTGTCGAAGCCTTCATTGCCCTTCGACAAACTCAGGGCGAACGGGAGAATTTGGCAAGCAATCGTGTTTAAGTCAGTGCCATTGGGCATCCAGGGTGTATCGGGGTGCTGCCATTCGCCCCAGGCAACGGTGTGCCAATGCCGACTGGCTAACGGGCGCGCCGTACCCGCAGCAGTTCGTCGAGAATCAGGCAGGCGGCACCCAGGGTGATGGCGCTGTCGGCCACATTGAAGGCCGGAAAATGCCAGCCGCTATGGTGAAAATCCAGAAAATCGACCACATAGCCATACAGCACCCGGTCAATCACATTGCCCACGGCACCGCCCAGAATGCAAGCCAGCGCAAAGGCAAACAACTTTTGCCCGGCATGCGACTTCAGCAGCCACAGAATCACGCCCGCCGCCAGCAGTCCGATGCCGGTAAAAAACCAGCGTTGCCAGCCACCGGCAGCGGCCAGAAACGAGAATGCCGCGCCGCTGTTGTGCACCCGCACCACATTAAAAAAGCTGGCCACCGGGGTCTGGTCACCGAGCTGGTAGTAGCCCAGCACCAGCACCTTGGTGAACTGATCCACTATCAGCACAATCACCGCCCAGGCCAGCCAGGGCAGCAAGCTGGCGGAACTGCCGGGCTTGAAGCCCTGGCCGGCTCTGGCGGGCGCAATGCCGGGCTGGCGTGCCATCAGGCCGGCCCGCAGCGTGTTGGGGCGGACGGCTTCATGCAAAGGTCCGTGCTTCACCGGCACCAAACAGGTTGCTGGTGCAGCGACCGCACAGGGTCGGGTGGGCGCGGTCTAGCCCGACATCTTCGCGGTAATGCCAGCAGCGCTCGCATTTCACATCATTTGAGGCGCTAGCCCTTATGCACAGTGCGTCTCCAGCTATTAATTCAATAGTAGATGTGATGAACACAAACTTCAGGTCGGCGCCCAGGCTGGCCAGCAAGGAATGGTCGAAGGCGCTGACCGTCAGGCTGATATTGGCTTGCAGCGATGAGCCCAACTGACCATCGGCGCGCAGCACCTCAATATGCTTGTTGGCAGCATCGCGCAGCGCGCGGATGCGCGACCACTTGGCCAGCAAGCTGCTGTCAGGCTCTGCCAGGCTGCAATAGCTGTCGATGAAGATTGATTCGCGGCTGGCAGCAGGCGTTTTGCCCTCGCGGCCCAGCACGCGCCAGGCCTCTTCGGCGGTAAAGCTCAAAAACGGCGCCATCCAGCGCAGCATGGCCTGCGATATTTGCCACAGCGCGGTCTGCGCACTGCGCCGCGCCAGCGACTTTGGCGCGGTGGTGTAGAGCCGGTCTTTCAGGATGTCGAGGTAAAACGAGCCTAAATCCTCGCTGCAATAGATTTGCAATTTGGCCACCACCGGGTGAAATTCATACACCTCGTAATGCGCCAGGATGTCGGCCTGCAAGATGGCGGCCTGGCTTAGCGCGTAGCGGTCAATCTCCAGCAGTTGCCCGGGTGGCACGGCATCGGCATCGGGGTCGAAATCACTGACATTGGCGAGCAAAAACTTCAGCGTGTTGCGAATGCGCCGGTAGGTATCGACGACCCGCGCCAAAATTTTGTCGTCACCGGCAATGTCACCCGAATAATCGCTGGCAGCAACCCACAGGCGGATGATTTCGGCCCCGAGTTTTTTGCTGGTTTCCTGCGGATCGACACCATTGCCGCCGCTCTTGCTCATCTTGTGGCCTTTGCTATCGACGGTGAAGCCGTGCGTCAGAATGCCTTTGTAGGGTGCCCGGTCGTACATGGCGCAGGCTGTCAGCAGCGACGAGTGGAACCAGCCACGGTGCTGGTCGTGGCCTTCGAGATACAGGTCGGCCTCGGGGCCGGGCGCGCCAGTGCGGGGGTCGATGTCCTGGTGGCCGCTGCCGGGGTGCGAGCCTTTGAGCACCGTGGTGTGGGTGGTGCCGGAGTCAAACCAGACCTCCAGAATGTCACTGCTCTTGCGGTAGTGGGCGGCATCCTCGGCGCCCAGAATCGATTCGGTGCTGGCCTTGCTCCAGGCTTCAATGCCGCCGGTTTCCACCATGCTGGCGGCCAGGTCGAGCAGTTCCATGGTGCGCGGGTGCAGCTCGCCACTGTCCTTGTGCAGAAAAAACGGCAGCGGCACGCCCCAACTGCGCTGGCGGCTGATGCACCAGTCAGGCCGCCCGGCAATCATGTCGCGCAGGCGAATCTTGCCGCTTTCGGGGTAAAACGCGGTGTTTTCAATCGCGTCAAGTGCCGTCTGCCGCAGCGTTTTGGGCGCTTTGTCTTTGGTGAAAACACCCGCGCCCGCATCCATGCGGATAAACCACTGGGCGGCGGCGCGGTAGATCACCGGGGTTTTGTGGCGCCAGCAATGCGGGTAGCTGTGAACGATGGTCTCGGTGGCAAACAGGCGACCGGCCGCGCGCAGCGTGTCGATGATGACCGGGCAGGCTTTCCAGATGTTCATGCCGCCAAACAGCGCAAAGTCGGGCGCATAAGTGCCATTGCCCTGCACCGGGTTCAGGATGTCGTCATAAGCCATGCCGTGGGCCACACAACTGTTGAAATCCTCCACGCCGTAAGCCGGTGCCGAGTGCACGATGCCGGTGCCGTCTTCGGCGGTGGCGTAGTCGGCTAGATAAACCGGGCTGAGACGGTCAAAGCCGGCATCGACCGCGCAAAGCGGGTGCCTGAACTGCAGTCCGCCGAGGTTTTTGCCCGCTGTGGTGGCGATCACCGTGCCGGTCAGCCCGAAGCGTGCCAGGCATGACTCGACCAATGTTTCGGCCAGCAGCAGCAGGCCACGCTCGGTATCCACCAGCGCAAAGCTCAAGGCCGGATTCAGGTTGAGCGCCTGGTTGGCGGGAATGGTCCAGGCGGTGGTGGTCCAGATGACGGCAAAAGCGTCTTTCTCGATCTTCTCCAGGCCGAAAGCGGCTGCCAGCCTGGCCGGTTCTGCACACAAAAAACTGACATCCAGCGTTTGGGATTTTTTGTCGGCGTATTCGATCTCGAACTCGGCCAGGCTGGAGCCGCAGTCAAAGCACCAATAGACCGGTTTCAAGCCCCGATAAACAAAGCCGCGCTCAATCACCCGCTTGAAGGCGCGAATCTCGTCGGCCTCGTTCTTGAAGTCCATGGTGCGGTAGGGCTTGTCCCAGTCGCCCAGCACCCCCAGGCGCTTGAAGTCTTCGCGCTGCAGGTCAATCTGTTCGGTGGCGTAGGCGCGGCTTTTGGCCTGCATGTCGTCGCGTGCCAGCTTGCGGCCAAATTTTTTCTCGATGGCGTTTTCGATCGGCAGGCCGTGACAGTCCCAGCCGGGGATGTAGGCAGCATCCAGCCCTTTGAGCTGGCGTGCCTTGACGATCATGTCTTTCAAAATCTTGTTGACCGCGTGGCCCATGTGAATCTGGCCGTTGGCGTAGGGCGGGCCGTCGTGCAAGATGAATTTCGGTTTGCCGGCACGGGACGCGCGCAGCTTTTGATAGAGGCCGATGGTTTCCCATTCCTTGACCCACACCGGCTCGCGTTTGGGCAGGTCGCCGCGCATCGGAAACGGGGTGTCAGGCAGGTTCAGGGTACTGCGGTAATCGGCTTTGCCGACGGCGTCAGGGGTTTTAGTGGTCATGATGGCGCAAGGTGGCAAAGTAGGCACGGGCATCCTGGCAATCTTGGCTGATGCCAGCAGTCAATGCGTCCAGGGAGTCGTATTTGAGTTCGTCGTGCAGCTTGTGAAGAAGCTCCACCCGGACAATTTTACCGTAGGCTCCTTCCTCGCCCAGGTGGCCGGGCCAATCAAGGCAGTGGGTTTCCAGCAGCACCCGGCCAGCGTTGACATCGCGCGGATCAAGCGACGGGCGCACCCCGAGGTTGGCGACCCCGATCAGCGGTCGGTCGCTCAGGCCAGACACCCGCACGGCAAATATGCCGGCAGCGGCAGGTTTCCAGTGGGCAAAGCGCAGATTCAGCGTCTTGAAGCCCAGATGGCGCCCGAGTTTGCGGCCATGCACCACATGGCCCGAGATCCGGTAGGGGTGACCCATCAGGCGGCTGGCATCTTGCATGCGGCCTTGTTGCAGCGCGGTGCGCACCGCCGAGCTCGACACCCGCTGGCCATGCACTTCGTAGCTGTTCATGCGCGCCACATCAAAGCCCCGAGCGACACCGGCGGCATCGAGCATCGGGTAGTCGCCGGCGCGCCGGGCGCCAAAGCGAAAGTCATCGCCGACCAGCACATAGGTCACCCCCAGCCCCTGCAGCAACACCCGTTCAATGAAGTCCAGCGGCGACAAATCGGCCAGCCGGGCATCAAATGGCAGCACCACTGTCTGTTCAACGCCACAGGCACCCAGGTCGATCAGCTTGTCGCGCAGCGTACCCACCCGCGCCGGCGCACGCGCCGGGTTGCGGGTGACGGCGGCAAAATAATCGCGCGGATGCGGCTCAAACGTCAGCACACAACTGGGCACGCCACGCTGCTGTGCTTCGCCCCGCAGCAGTGACAGCATGGCCTGGTGGCCACGGTGGACACCGTCAAAATTGCCGATCGTCAGGGCGCACGCCGGGGCAATGTCGGGGTGCTTGAAACCCCTGAATATCTTCATCATTTTGTTATTTGTTTAATAGCATTGAGCGCAAGCGACAACAGCGCTTGAAGTCAATTTGACACATAAAGGGGGTATATTGTGTTCCAGATGGGCGTGTTGGCGGCGGTGTTGGCATCATTCGTGCTGGTTTGCTCGGACTGCATCCTTTTCAGGAGTCGTGTTTTGAAAGTCTTGAAGCTGTCAGCCCAAGGGTTGCCTCAATCCTGGATTTCACTTGAACAGGCGGTGATCCATTACGCCGCCCAAGAGGTGCGCTGGGAAATCGGCCATCAGGTGGCGGTATTTCATGGTGGTCACAACGCCGTCACCGGGAAACAATCGATCATCACGGTATCGAGCATCATTGGCACCAAAGGGGTGCCCAACATCAACCCGTTTGACATCAGGCCTGGCCTGACCAACAGCAAATTGTTTGTCCGCGACCGCAATATCTGCGCCTACTGCGGCGGCTTGTTTGACGAGCATGACCTGAGCCGCGAGCATGTCATTCCGTTTGCCCAAAATGGCGTTGACAACTGGATGAACGTGGTCACCGCCTGCCGCCCCTGCAACCACCGCAAAAGCCACCGCACGCCCGAGCAGGCCAACATGCCGCTGCTCTATGCGCCCTATGTGCCGAGCCTGTGGGAAGACTTTATTTTGCGCAACCGCCGCATTCTGGCCGACCAGATGGAGTTTTTGCTGGCGCATGTGCCCAAGTCGTCACGGCTGTCGGCTTGAGTCAACAATTTTCGGGAGCTAAAAACTGTCATGATGATGCAACCCAAACCACACACGCTCAGTAGCCTGGCCTTGCTGCTGGGTCAGGTTTTTTTGCCAGGCGCAGCGCTGGTGCCAGGTGTGTCGGCGCAGGCGGTCCAGGCCAGCGCCGATACTGCGCCGGCGCTGATGCTGCCCAAGGTGTGGCAGTCCGGCCACAGTCCGGCTGGCTTTCTGGTCAGCGAAAAACTCGATGGCGTGCGGGCTTTTTGGGACGGCCAGACCCTGCGCTTTCGCAGCGGACGGCTGATTGCGGCACCCCAATGGTTCACCGCCGCCTTGCCAACCGTGGCGCTTGATGGCGAATTGTGGCTGGCGCGGGGACAATTTGACCGTTTGTCCGGCATCGTGCGGCGTGCCGATCCAGTCGATGCGCAATGGCGCGAACTGCGCTACATGGTGTTTGATTTGCCGGCTGCGGCGGGGCCGTTTGCCGAGCGTGTTGCGCGGCTGGCGGCGCTGGTGCAAACGGCCGGGCAGCCCTGGCTGCAAACGGTGGCGCAGCAGCAGTTCGACAGTACTGCCGCCTTGCAGGGGCAGCTCGCGCAGGTGACAGCCGAGGGCGGCGAAGGGCTGGTGTTGCACCGCAGCAACGCGCTGTGGTCGCCGGGGCGCAGCGATGCTTTGCTGAAATTCAAGCCCCTGCCCGATGAAGATGCCAGGGTGGTGGGTCACTTGCCCGGCAAGGGGCGCCACGCGGGTCGGCTTGGCGCCTTGTTGCTGGCCCTGCCCGACGGCCAGCAATTTGCCTTGGGGACCGGATTCACCGATGCCCAGCGCCAGGCACCGCCTGCCATTGGCGCGTTTGTGACCTACCGCTACCGTGATCGCACCGCCCGTGGATTGCCGCGCTTTGCCTCGTTTTTGCGGGTGCGCGAGGCCGAATAGACCGGGCTACTCACGCGGTGGTACCGTTCTCAAAGGAACATGGGGCCAGTCGGTGGCGCAGGCGGTACATCTGGCCTGGTTAAAAGGCCGGATCAGCGGCTTTGCTGCAGCAGCGCTTGCAATGCTTCAAGCAGGGCATCGCGCAGGCCATGGAGTTCGCCCAGCCGCGCCAGCGCCTGCGGGCTGCGGCCCTGGGCATGCAATTCCAGCAATTGCGCCACCAGATTGTGAACCTGCCGGTGCAGCGGCTCCGTGAGCTGAAAAGCCGGTTGCAGTGCGTGGCGTGTCGGGTGCGCGGCATGCAGCCAGGGGCCGAAGCGGCACTGCTGATGGTCAAGCGGCAGGGCTTCGCATTCGCCCTTGAGGAAGGCCTCGACAGTGGCGATCCAGGCGCGGTGCTCGACACTGGCAAACAGCAGCGGCAGATCGTCGCGGCTGACTGAAGGCAGGTTCAGCCAGGCCGGGGCGGGCCGCCAGGCGGCCAGCCAGGCGGGCAAGTCCTGCGCTGGCATCGGGCGTGCAATGCCGTAGCCCTGGGCCAGTTCGCAGCCAAGTTGCAGCAGCATCTCGCCATGAGCCACCGTCTCCACCCCTTCGGCAATCGCCTGGCGATGAAAGGCGCTGGCCAAACCGAGTACCCCTTCCAGAATCGCCAGATCATCCGGGTCGTCAAGCATGTCGCGCACAAAGCTCTGGTCGATCTTGAGGACTGCCACCGGCAGGCGTTTCAGGTAAGTCAATGACGAATAGCCGGTGCCGAAGTCGTCCAGCGCAAAGCGCACCCCGATCTGGCTACAGGCCTCGATGATCCGCGAGACATGCGCCAGATCTTGCAGCGCGCTGGTTTCAAGCACCTCGAGTTCAAGCTCGCAGGGCCTGACCTGGCGGTGCGCCGCCAGCAGGGTGCGCAGGCGCAGCACAAAGTCGGCGTGCTGCAACTGGCGCGCGCCAATGTTGACGCTGACCGGAACCGACAGTCCGAGTGCGTGCCAGCGTTCGATCTGACTCAGCGCGGCATCAATCACCCACTCGCCAATATCGACCGCCAGCGGGTGATCCTCGATCACCGGCAGGAACAAAGCCGGCAGCAGCAGGCCCTTTTTCGGGTGTTGCCAGCGGATCAGCGCCTCGGCACCGATCACCTGCCCGCTGCGCATGTTCACCTTGGGCTGGTAATGCAGCACAAACTCGTCCGCACCCAGGGCCAGGCGAATGCGCTCCAGGCTTTCATGGTGGTCGCGCACATGGTTGTCTTGCTCGGCATCAAAGATGTGGTAGCGGTTCTTGCCAGCCAGCTTGGCCTGGTACATGGCCTGGTCGGCCTGGCGATACAGTTGATCGGCATCAATGCCCTGGACCTGCGGAAAGAAGGTGACGCCCAGGCTGGCCGACACCTGCAGCAGGGCATCGCCGGCCTGCACCGGCTCGGCCGCTGCCGCCAGCAGGCGATCGAGAATTGGCACACTGGCAGTGACATCGGCCAGATCGGCCAGCACCGCGACAAACTCGTCGCCGCCAATGCGGGCCAGAGTGTCGCCATCGCGCAGGGCATCCCTCATGCGGGTCGCCACCGTCATCAGCAGCAAGTCGCCGGCTTCATGCCCGTGGTTGTCGTTAATGGCCTTGAAGCCGTCGAGGTCGAGAAAGGCCACCGCCAGCGGCTGGCTGCGGCGTACTGCCTGCGCCATGGCCTGCTGCAGCCGGTCGGCCAGCAGCACGCGGTTGGGCAACTTGGTCAGCGCGTCGTAATGGGCGATGTGTTCGAGCTGCTTTTCATGCTCCTTGAGCAGGGTAATGTCAGAAAACAGCGCCACATACTGGCGGGTATTGCCTGCCGCATCGCAGACATTGCTGATGTTTTGCATCTCGACGAACAACACGCCGTTCTTGCGCCGGTTCCAGATTTCGCCATACCAGTGGCCCTTGTCGATCAGATCGCGCCAAAAGGTGGCATAAAACGACTTGTCGTGATGGCCGGAACTGAGCATGCGCGGGTTTTGGCCCAGGACTTCCTCGCGGCCAAAACCGGTGATCCGGCTGAAAGCCTCGTTGACATCAATGATGGTGCCGTCGGCGCTGGTGATCATGATGCCTTCGCGGGCATAAGTGAACACGCTGGCCGCAAGCTGCAACTTGATTTCAGCCTGCTTTCGCTCGGTGATGTCGAGCATCACGCCAATCAGGCCCTGCACCTGGCCTTGCGCATCGGTAAAGGTTGCCTTGTTGAAAATCACATCGTGGCGCGTTTCGTCGGCATGGACTACGGATGCTTCGTAAGTCTGAACACCGGGCTGGTTCAGCAAGGCGCGGTCCGCCTGGTCGTATTTCTCTGCCAGATCAGCCGGAACCAGCTCATGCACCGTCTTGCCCATAATGTGCGCCAGCGGCAAGCCCAAAAAACGCTCGAAGGCGCTGTTGCCGCCGAGATAGGCCCCTTGAGCATCTTTGTAAAAGATCGGCGAGGGTACCGCATCCATCAGCACCTTCTGGAACTGCAAGGTGCTTTGCAACGCCGCCTGCTGGGCCAGGATGCCCGCATCGGCGCGCCTGAGCAGGACAAAAATGAAACCCAGCAGCAGCGCCAGCAGGACGCTGGCAGCAGCGCCGCTGATGGTCAGCAAGCGCGCAAAGGCACTGTTCTTATCGCTGATGTCATTGATCACCAGCAGATCCCCGACCACCTGGCCCGAGGCATCGGCCAGCGGTATCGCCGACACCCGCCAGTCTTGGCCATTGGCTGCCACCTCCCGCTCGGTCTCGCCATGCGCATGACGACTGCTGGCGGTGTTGTCATCGGCCAGCGCTGCGATGGCATCGGGCAGATGGCCCTGGGAGGCGTAAATCACCACGCTGTGGGGCAAGCGATTCCAGTCGGATTCCCGGCCAAGCAAGCGCATGCCTTCTTCCCAGCTTTGCCGGTTCAGGAACTTCTTGTCAACAGCCACCGCCAATTCGTGGCCGATCATCTGTCGCAATTGGAGAACATCCTCAATTTCCTTGCCCAATTCGACATAGCCGACCAAATTTCCGTTTTCAAAAACCGGTTGCACCACGCGCAAGGTAAGGGTGCCAAGCGACCCGAGTTCAATACCCGAGGCGGTCTTGCCAGTCCGCTCGGCCTCCAGGGCGGTAAAACGATTGATCAGTCCACCCCGTTTTTGCGGGTTGTACACCCGCAGCAGGCAGACCCGGTTTTTATCCAGAAAGTAAAAATGCGTGAGCTTGTACTGGCTGTGCAGCACATTGAACACCGGAGCCCAGGTGGTCAGCAGCGGGTCGGCATCGCCGTTGCGCAGGGCGGCTTGCACCGTGGCATCGGCTGCAATCGGCTGCAAAGCCATCGCCAGACCAGCCATCTGGTTGTCAAGGCCGACCTGAAACTCGCGGCTGACCATGGCGGTCTGGGCCGCGATTTCGCTGGCCAGGCGTTGCCGCTGCTGCTGCCACAGCAGCGCCCCGGCACCCAGCATCATCAGCAGCACCATCAGCATTAGCGGCGGCAACAGCCGCCGCAACAGGGGCCGGGGCGCAGGGTCTGGCGGGTGCTTGCTGGCTTGTGGTTGATCCATAAGTCAGCGAATTATCGCAAATCGACGAAGCCTGATCCTTCTGGGTCACTGCATCGCCGACCTGGGACACCTGCGGACTCTGCTGGCTGCTGGCCGAGTTGGTCTGACCCATGATGTCGGTGGCGCTGCGAATGCTGCTGACTGGACGGGTGTGGATTGGGAAGTGATGGAAGGCGCAGGCTCAATTCCACCTGAAATGCTGAATTCAAGGGCGAGTCATTGCATTGAATGCAGGCCAATCATGTTTCCCTCGGTGTCGCTGACCAGCGCGATAAAGCCATACGGGCCGATTGAAAACTTCTCCCTGAAGATTTGACCGCCATGGTCGGCGGCTCGTTTTGCCTCGTCGGCACAATCGGCACAGGTGAAATAGACCAGCGTGCTATTGCCGCCCGAGGGGCAACCGTCCATTTTGACCAATGCTCCCGACGCTCCGGCATCGGTGTCGTGCATGGGGAATGCCCACATCTCCACGTCTGGACTTTCCAGTTTCTGCAACTCCCCCACGAAGACCCCTTCGTAGAACGTTTTGGCACGCTGCATTGGCAATCTTGCGGTTCGCCGCCATCCGTGCAAACCCGATGACAACGTGGCGCTACAGCGCCGGCGAGCGATCAAGCCACACCCGGTTGCGCGCCGCGCAAGCCAGAGGAATCAGCTTTCCGGCGCAGCCGCTTCAATGCCCAGTTCGGCACACAGCTTGTTGACGGTGGCCTGCAGCAGCGCCACTTGCGCTTCCAGGCGCTCGATCCGCTCTTGGGCGCTGAAATCGAGCGAACGCAGGATGGTGCCGCTGGCAAATTGCGATTCATCGACCGGCCCGCACAGCAGGTGTGCCCAGCGCTGCTCGCGGGCACCCGGCGCGCGTGTCAGCTTGACCACCAGCGGGCCACCTTTCTCGACGGCACGGTCTTGCAGCTCTTCCAGAAAACCCTCGACCGACGAAATGTCGGCAAACTTGTACCAGCGCTCGGTGTTCAGGCGCAGCTCGCCGGCAGTTTGCGGGCCGCGCAGCATCAGCAGGCCCAGCAGCACGGCAGATTGTTCGGGCACGCCGATGCCGCGCTGAAAATTGTGCTCAAGGCGGGTTACCCGCGAGCCGCTGCTTTCGCGCACCAGGTTTTTTGATTTCAGGTGGCTGACGGCGCCCGCCACATCGGCTTCGGTCAGTTCCATGATCGGATCGCGGCTGCTTTTCTGGTTGCAGCCCAGCACCAGCGAATTGAGCGACAGCGGGTAGCTGTCAGGCACGGTGCGGGCCTTTTCCATCAGCGTGCCCAGCACGCGGGCCTCGATCAGGCTCAGGGTGATGGCCGGTTTGGGGATGGATGCATCCATCGGGGAGGAGGTCAAAGTCATAATTCAGTCAAGTATGAAAAACATCGTTATTTTGATCTCTGGCAGCGGCTCCAACATGGCCGCCATCGTGAAAACCGCGAAACGCGACGACTGGGCGGGCAAATGGGGGGCACGGGTTGCGGCAGTCATCAGCAACAAGCCTGATGCCAAAGGCCTGCAATGGGCAAACCAGCAGGGCATTGCCACCGAGGTGGTGGCGCACAAGCACTATGCCAACCGGGCAGCGTTTGATACAGCGCTGGCGCAGTCGATTGACCGGTTTGAGCTGCCTGGCAACCCGGCGCTGGTGGTGCTGGCCGGGTTCATGCGCATTCTGACCCCGGATTTTGTCGCCAAATACCAGGGCCGGCTGCTCAATATCCACCCGTCATTGCTGCCGGCCTTTGCCGGCTTGCACACCCATCAGCGCGCCATTGACGCCGGCTGCAAGTTCGCCGGTGCCACGGTGCATTGGGTGACCACCGCGCTCGATGATGGCCCGATCCTGGCGCAAGCGGCAGTGCCGGTGCTGCCGGAAGACAGCGCCGACACCCTGGCGGCACGGGTGTTGACCCAAGAACACCTTATCTACCCGCAGGTGATTGCTGATTTGCTACGAAAAATATAGCTACCAGCGCTTGTCCCATAAGGGCTAGAGGCCAATTAGGCTCTTATTTTTGATGGAACAGGGCAGGCGGCTTGGCAGCACCATGGCGGTGCTGCCAAGCCAAACCGCTGGCTCAAGTTCCGCGCAACACACTGACATACACCGCCGCGATGATGGCGGTGGTGATGACGCCGCTGATGTTGGCACCGAGTGCTTGCGGCAAGATGATGGCACTTGGGTTGGCTGCCGTGGCAATCTTTTGCACCACCTTGGCCGTGGTCGGCACGCAACTGACGCCGGCAATGCCGATGATCGGGTTGAACTTGCCACCTGAGGTGAAGTAAAGAATATAGCCACCCGCCAGGCCACCGAGCGCCGAGATCAGCAAGGCCAGCATGCCCAGCAACAGCAGCTTGAGCACGACAGGGTTGAGCAGCGTGCTGGCTTCACACAATACACCGAGCGTCAAGCCCAGGAAGAATGTGGCGCCGTACAAAAATGTCTCACCCAACAGCTTGCTGAAAGACTCCAGGCCACTTTCCCGCACTGCCACGCCGACAAACAGCGAGAAAAACAGCGGTGCTGCCACCGGGAACAGCAGGCAAAGCAGCGTGCAGGTCACCACGGCAAAAATCATCTTTTGCGATCGGCTGATTTTCGGGCCTCGGTCAGCGATCATGTTGATGCCGCGAATCCGCTCAGGAACCAGCCACTTGATCAGATACGGGTAAGCGCCGTAGGTCAGACCCAGGTAGAGGTAACCCACCACGGTGATCGGCACAAACAGGTCTTTGGCCAGAATCAGCGAGGTAAACAGCACCATCGGGCCGTCGGCACCGCCAATCGTGGCCACCGCAGCCGCTTCGCCCGGTTTCATGCCCAACCAGACGGCAATCGGGAACACCATGATCGTTCCCAGTTCGGCGAACAGCGCAATGAACATGCTTTGAAAGGGGCGCGCCATCACATAACCGACATCCAGCAACACACCAATACCCATGAAAACAAAACAGGCGATCAAGCCGTTGCTGAAAGTCAGGGTGTAAATCGGCTGCAACCAGTTGATTTGCATGATGTTGACCAGATCGGTCGGGTCAGACATCAACGGGTCAACAAACAGCGTGCCGGCTTTACCGCCTTCAATAAACATCACGCCAGCGTTGATGGCCGACATGCCCAGCCCCATCGGGATCATCAGCAGCGGTTCAAGAACCTCGCGGGTTCCGAGGTAAATCAGCAAAAAGCCGAGCAGCATCAAGAAAATGCGTCCGTACATCACGGATGGCTCGGCCGCGACCAGGGTGGCAATGCCCTGGAACAGGCTAAGAAAGCTTAAGTGTTCCATAGTGTCAGGTGCTTGGGTGCTGACAGCTTACTGAATGGTCATCACCGGCTGACCACCTTCTACGGGGTCACCGGCTGCCACCATGATGCGGGTGACCTTGCCGGCCCGGCTGGCCAGCAAGTGATTTTTCATTTTCATGGCTTCAAGCACCAGCAGTTTGTCGCCCACTGCCACGGTTTGACCAACTTTGACATCGACTTGCACCACCACGCCGCCCATTTGGGCGACTTCGTCTCCGGCACCCGCTGCTGCGGCAGCCGGTGCCGCACTGGCCGGGGCTGATGGGGCTGCCATCATCGGTGCCGGGGCACCTGGCATGGCCATTGGTGAGGCTGACGATGTGGCTCCAGCGGTGACTTCGAGGACGGCGACATCGTATTCGCGGCCGTTGACGGTTACTTTGAATTGACGGGGCATGATGAATTCCTGTTTTAGTGTTGAGGCCGTGGATGTCCGGCATGGGATGAGTGTTGAGCGGCGCGACCCTGGCTAGCCCAGGCGCGGTTTCTTTCAGAAATATGCAGGATGCGGTGCGGGCCCATGACAGTAAAAATGGCGGCAGACAGGGCTGCGACATCTTCGTCTGGAATGCCCAGCAATACCGGGCAGACTTCGCCCTGGGGCACTTCGACGGCCACCCGGCTCTGTTCGATTTTGCCGGTGACCGTGACCATCACCTTGATGAGCACGGCCACCAGCATGGCGATGATGATGGAGATACCGTAGATTTGAAACGCTGTAACGATTGCCTGGCCGACCATGTCGTGTGTCCTTGGGTTAAGAGCTTAAAGCGGCATGTTGCCGTGTTTTTTGGCTGGGCGCAGTTCGCGCTTGCCAAGCAATTTGCGCAACGCCAGCGCCAGCATCCAGCGGGTGTCGGCCGGATCAATCACGTCGGTGATGTAAAAGTTGGAGGCCGCCGCATAGGGCGAGGCAAACTTGTCGCGGTAGTCTTGCGCCAGTTCGGCAGCTTTCTCCTTGCGGTCGGTGGCCTGCTCAATTTCTTTGCGATAGAGGATCTTGACCGCCGCTTCGGCACCCATGACGGCAATCTCGGCGCTTGGCCAGGCATACACCATGTCGGCACGCATCTCCTGGCTGCACATGGCCAGATACGAGCCACCATAGGCCTTGCGCAAAATTACCGTGACCTTGGGCGTGGTGCAAGACGCAAAGGCATGCAGCATCTTGGCACCGTGGCGGATGATGCCGCCGCGCTCTTGCTCGACGCCGGGCAGGAAACCCGGCACATCGACCAGCGTGATCAGGGGCACGTTGAATACATTGCACATGCGCACAAAGCGGGCGATCTTGTCGGCTGCATCCATGTCAAGCGCGCCAGCCCGAACCATCGGCTGGTTAGCCACCACGCCAATCACCATGCCGCAAATGCGGGCAAAGCCAACAATTACATTTTGCGCAAACTTGGCATGCACCTCCAGCAACTGGCCGTTATCGACAATCCGGCGAATCACCGCCTGCATGTCGAGCGGGTCTGACGAGCTGCCCGGTATCAGGTCGTAAATGCCCTGATCTTCCATTTCGTCAATCGGAACCGACATGTCATGGGGTGGATCTTCGGTGTTGTTGGGTGGCAGATAAGTCAGCAGGTTTTTCACCAGCGCAATCGCGTGCTCATCATTTTCGGCAATGAAGTGCACATTGCCGCTGACCGAGGCGTGCATTTCGGCGCTGCCCACTTCGTCCATGGTGGTGGTGCGTCCGGTCACCGCCTTGATGACCTCGGGGCCGGTCAGGAACATGTAGGCGTTATGCCGGGTCATGATGACAAAGTCCATCAAGGCCGGCGAATAGGCAGCACCGCCGGCGCAGGGGCCGCAAATGACGGCGATTTGCGGCACCACGCCCGACAACATGACGTTGTAATAAAAAACGTCGCCATAACCGGATAGTGCGTCAACGCCTTCCTGAATGCGGGCGCCGCCCGAATCCTTGAATGCCACCATCGGCACACCAACCCGCAAGGCGTGGCGCATCAGGCGGACAATTTTGCGCGCCTGCATTTTGCCCATGGTGCCGGCCAGCACCTGAAAGTCCTGGCTGAAGGATGCCACCTGCATGTCGCCGATGTAGCCGGTGCCGGTGATGACGCCATCGGTGGGCAACTCGCGCCCGGCCATGCCAAACGACACCGCGTTGTGGTGCGCGTGCATGCCGAGCTCCTGGAAACTGCCTTCGGCAAACAAGGCGTCAATTCTTTCACGCGCCGAATAGGAGCCTCTGGCGTGCAGCGCCTCCAGTTTTTCAGGACTGACGTTGTTGAGAATTTTTCCGCGCCGTTCACGCAGTGTATTCATGGATTCAATAGGTAAGGTCATCACGATTCCTGTTCATTAGCTTGATCTAACTCAAACAATACCACACAAAAAGCCGAATTTTCCCGCCAACAGGGGGTGCAAGTGGTGGCCGTGTTGCTATAAGGACAGTGTGGCGTGGAATTTCTGCTTTCCCTAGCAGACTCGCCATTTCGGTAAATCAGGACTTATCCCTATAAATCGTTCTTTTTTGTTGTCAGCTTGCAACAACCAATGGACTGGCCAGCACCTTGTCAATCCGCTTGCCATCAAGGTCCAGCACTTCAAAAACCCAGTTGACACAGTGGATTTGTTCTCCGGTGGCGGGCAAGTGGCCACTGACCGCCAGCAGCAGACCGGCCAGCGTGTTGTAGCGGCCCCGGTCTTCGGCCGGCAAGTCTTCGATGTCCAGGCGCGCCTTGAGTTCGCTGATCGGCATCAAGCCCTCCAGCAGCCAGGTGCCATCGTCGCGCCGGGTGGCCCAGGCATCGGTCTTGATGCCGGGCTGCAGTTCGCCGGTAATGGCTTCGAGCAGGTCGTGCGGCGTCAGCAGACCCTGCACCACGCCATATTCATCCACCACCAGCACCAGTCGGCCGACTTTGGCGCGAAATTGCTCCAGCAGTTCCATGCCGCTGAGTGTTTCAGGCACAAAAACGGCAGCACTGACAAAGTCTTCGAGGCTGCCGGCTGCCTGCACCCCCAGTTCCAGCAGATGGGCAACGCTGATCTTGCCGACCACATGGTCCAGTGACCCGCGACACACCGGATACCAGGAATGTGCCCGCTGCGCCCCGTCGGCACCCACCTTGTGCAGGGCCTGGGCGACGCTGCAACTGGCATCCAGCCAGTCCACCTCGGCGCGTGGCACCATCAGGGATGTCAGCGGCCGGTCATCAAGACCGAAGACGTTTTGCACCATTTGGTGTTCATGTTCTTCGATGACCCCGGCATCCACCCCTTCTTCCAGGCTGGCGCTAATTTCTTCTTCGGTCATGGTGCGCGCGGCGGTGGTATCGATGCGCAGCAGTTGCAACACGGCGGCGGTGGTGCTCGATAACAGTTTGACAAACGGTCCGGCCGCCCGTGCCAGCCACAGCATCGGGCGGGCCACCCAGCGTGACACCAGTTCGGGGTACAACTGGCCAATCCGCTTGGGCACCAGTTCGCCAAAAATGATGGTGGTGAAGGTGATGATGGTGACCACCAGCGCGGTGGCAGAGATGGCCGCCACTTTTTCGGTCAGGCCAACATGATGCAGCCAGTGCGCCAGCCCGGCACTGAAGGCGGCTTCGCCGACAATGCCGTTGAGCACGCCAATCGAGGTGATACCCACTTGCACGGTTGACAAGAATTGGTTGGGGTTGTTGAGCAGGGTCAGTGCTGCCTGCGCCCCCTTGTCCCCGGCTTCAGCCATGGCACTCAGACGTGCCCGGCGGCTGACGGTCAGCGCCAGTTCGGACATGGCAAACACGCCATTGAGCAGTGTCAAGAACATCACCAGAAAAATTTCCATTCGACCTCAACGAGAATAAACACCATGGCACTTTACTTGATTGGCGACGTGCAGGGCTGCGACAGTGCCTTGCAGCGTTTGCTGGACGCAATTTCCTTCTCGCCCAGCCGCGACACCTTGCACCTGCTGGGCGACCTGGTCAACCGCGGGCCAGACTCGGCGCGCGTGTTGCGACGGCTGATGCAGTTGGGTGCATCGGCCCATTGCCTGCTCGGCAATCATGACCTGCATTTGCTGGCCACCGCAGTGGGTGCGCGCCAACTTGGCCGCAAAGACACCTTGAGCCAGATTCTGGACGCGCCAGATTGCGCCGCCATGCTGGCCTGGTTGCGTCAGCAGCGCATGGCGCACTTGCTGCGGCACCAGAATCAGGACTATTTGCTGGTGCATGCCGGTGTGCTGCCATGCTGGACCGCTTCTCAAACCGTGGCGCTGGCGGCGGAGGTTGAAGCCGTCTTGCGCAGCCCCGATTCACCCGATTTCTTGCACCAGATGTACAGCAACACACCGACTGGCTGGCGCGATGATCTGACCGGTGCCGATCGGCTGCGGGTGATCGTCAATGCCTTGACACGGCTGCGCTTTTGCAGCACCGCCGGTGACATGGAGTTTGATGCCAAAGAAGGCTTGGAGACAGCACCTGCGGGCTATTTGCCCTGGTTTGATGTGCCCGGTCGCCAGACTGCCGATGTCACTGTGGCCTTTGGCCACTGGTCAACCCTGGGCTGGCTGGATCGCCCGAATCTGCTGGCGCTCGATTCCGGCTGTGTCTGGGGTGGCCACCTCAGTGCCCTGAGACTTGACGCGGGCAGCCCGAAGCGGCCCCATCAACTGATTCAGGTGAACTGCGCGCAGGCGCAGCAACCCGGCAAAAAAAGCCAATGACCGCTGCCGTCAGGCGGCACTGAACAGGGCGGCTACCTTGCGCTTGGATTTGATGTTGCTGGAAATGGTGCGCACCCCCGGCCGCGCCGGAGTGGCTTCCCATGCCGCTGCCGTATGCCCCGGCAAGGCCGGTTCATAGGGCTTGTCAAAAAATGGGTCCTGCGCAATCGGCACACTGCGCCGGTAGTCCTGGCGCGGTGTCCGTGGATTGCGGCTTGCATAATCATCGCGGCGCACACCGGATTCTTCGGCCTGGTACAAACGCCTGCCATCGTTGATATGGCCTTGCTTGCGGATATCGGGCAGGTTTTCTTCAAACTCGATGGGTTCGAGTTCGATCTTGTTTTTGAGGAGCTTTTCGATATCTGACACCAGCCGGGCATCGCTTCTGGCGGCAAAACTGACGGCCAGGCCGGCCTGGCCGGCGCGACCGGTGCGGCCAATGCGGTGGATATAGTCTTCGGCGTTGAATGGCACATCAAAGTTGAACACGGCAGGCACGTCCTTGATGTCGAGGCCACGCGCAGCCACATCGGTGCAGACCAGCAAATCAACCTCGCCACTCTTGAATGCGTCGAGGGCCTTGAGGCGTTCGTCCTGGCTTTTGTCGCCATGCAGCGCGGTGGTTTTCAGCCCTTCACGCTCCAGCGAGCGCGCCAGCCGGGCGCAGCCGAGCTTGCTGTTGACAAATACAAAAGCCTGTTTCAAGGCACGCTGGCGCAAAATCTGGTGCAGCGCATGGCGCTTGTCATCACCCTCGACGCTGTAAAAATGCTGCTCTACTGTGGATGCGGCAGCATTGGAACGTGCTACTTCGATCGTCACCGGGTCTTGCAGGTAGCTATT
Source organism: uncultured beta proteobacterium (assembly GCA_903873485.1). Taxonomy (GTDB): domain Bacteria; phylum Pseudomonadota; class Gammaproteobacteria; order Burkholderiales; family Burkholderiaceae_C; genus Rhodoferax. The sequence goes on from CAIQOO010000175.1 coordinate 141,511, forward strand.
GGCCAGGCGCTTGATTTCGCTGGAGAAGGTGGCCGAAAACAGCAGCGTGGTGCGCTGCTTGGGCAGGTAGCTCAGGATGCGCTGCAAATCCGGCAGAAAACCGATGTCGAGCATGCGGTCGGCTTCATCGAGCACCACATACTCGACCTGGTTGAGCACGCAGTTCTTCGCCTCGATGTGATCAAGCAGCCGCCCCGGCGTGGCGACCAGCACTTCAACACCTTTTTTCAGTTCCAGCGTCTGGGGTTTCATGTCCATGCCGCCAAACACCACGGCACAGCGCAAATCGGTGTAGCGGCCATACAGCTTGATCTGCTCGGCGACCTGATCGGCCAGCTCGCGGGTTGGCAGCAGCACCAGCGCCCGCACCGGGTGGCGTGCCGGGGAAGTCGAGCTGTTTTCATGCTTGAGCATGCGCTGCAGCAAGGGCAGGGCGAACGCTGCGGTTTTGCCGGTGCCGGTCTGGGCGGCACCCATCACGTCGCGGCCTTGCAGCACCACCGGAATGGCCTGGGCCTGGATCGGGGTCATGGTTTCATACCCCATCTCGGATACGGCACGCGCCAGCGGGGCCGACAATTGCAGTTGGGCAAACGCCATCGGCAGCGTGTCGGCGTTCAATTCATTGAAAATTTCAGAAGTCAAGTCGGTCATTCATAGCCAAAATCAAGTGCTATCGGTCCGATAGCTGGTGCGGCTCCAAGGACTGGGCCAAACCCGGATTATCTCCCAAGCATCAAAGCTGACGTGCCGCGAACGTGTCGCAGCGCTTGACACTGCCGTTTTGCAAACCGATGTCAAACCAGCGCTGGCGCTGGGAACTGGTGCCGTGGGTGAAACTGTCAGGCACCACGGCACCGCCCGCTGCGCGTTGCAAGGCATCGTCACCAATCTTGGCGGCGGCGTTCATGGCTTCTTCCACATCGCCTTGTTCGAGCAACTGACGTGCGGCCTGCGCATGGTTGGCCCAGACACCGGCAAAGCAGTCGGCCTGCAGTTCCAGCCGCACGCTCAAGGCGTTGTATTCGGTCTTGCTGACGCGGCTGCGCATTTGATCCATCTTGCCGCTGATGCCCAGCAGGTTTTGCACATGGTGACCGACCTCATGGGCAATCACATAAGCCTGGGCAAAATCCCCCGGCGCACCCAGCCGGTTTCTCAGGGTTTCATAGAAGCCCAGATCAATATAGACCTTGCGGTCGGCCGGGCAATAAAACGGCCCCATGGCGGCCTGGCCCTGACCGCAGGCGGTGGCTGTGCTGCCGCGAAACAGCACCAGTTTGGGATCCTGGTAGCTGCCACCGCCTTGGGCAAATACTTGTTTCCAGACATCTTCGGTATCGGCCAGCACGGTTGCGACAAATTTGGCCATGCGGTCATCTGCCGGGGGCTTGTGGGCGGGTGCCGACTGGGTTTGCGGTGCCGAACTGCCGCCACTGAGCAAACCCAGCACGGTCATCGGGTTGACCCCCAGAAAATAAGAGACGACCAGCGCAATCGCGATCGAGCCAATCCCGATACCGCGTCCACCCAATCCACCACCACCCGATGAACCGCCGCCATCGCGGCGGTCTTCCACGTTGTCAGATTCGCGATTGCCTTCCCATTTCATGGTATGTTCCCTGATTCAGGCCCTGGGCAGGGTCACGCCGCGCTGACCCTGGTATTTGCCGCCACGGTCTTTGTAGCTGGTTTCGCACACATCGTCGGCATCGCTCTCGAAAAACAGCACCTGGGCGCAGCCTTCACCGGCGTAAATTCTGGCTGGCAGCGGGGTCGTGTTGGAAAATTCCAGCGTCACGAAACCCTCCCATTCCGGCTCGAACGGGGTCACGTTGACGATGATGCCGCAGCGTGCATAGGTGCTTTTGCCCAGGCAAATGGTCAGCACATTGCGCGGTATCCGAAAGTACTCCAGCGTGCGGGCCAGCGCAAAGCTGTTGGGCGGAATGGTGCAGACATCATCATGGAAGTCCATGAAATTTTTTTCATCAAAGTTTTTCGGGTCCACTACCGTGCTGTGGATGTTGGTAAAAACCTTGAATTCGCTGGCGCAGCGGATGTCGTAGCCATAGCTGCTGGTGCCGTAGCTGACGACTTTGTCGCCACTGGCATTTTGGCGGACCTGACCTGGCTCAAACGGCTCGATCATGCCGTGCTGTTGCGCCATGCGGCGAATCCATTTGTCGCTTTTGATGCTCATGGGATTGGGCTCCAGGGTTGTATGCAGCGCTCAACACAAGAGAAAAAGGCCAGTCACCGCCCCAGGCGGGGTCTGCCGATTTTCTCGTCCACTACATTATATATAGCTGTCAGCGCTTGATGGATAAGGGCTGGAGGCCTAAATTGCATAAAAATCGCGAAGCCCTACGCGACCTGGGCTAAGTGACCGGTTGGCCCAGGCCGATGACCCCGCTAGCCAATCACCCGCACCCGGATGACGTTATCGACGGCTGCAATCGCCGCCATCACGTCGTCTGCGGGCCGGCTTTCCACATCAATCAGGTTAAAGGCCAGCTCGCCCCGGCTCTTGTTCATCATGTCGATGACGTTGACCTTGTTGCCGGCCAGCACCGACAGCACCTGCCCCAGCACGCCCGACACGTTGTTGTTGGAAAAAGTGATGCGCGTCAGGCCAGCGCTGCGCGCCATGCTGACTGCCGGATAGTTCACCGAGTTGGTGATGTTGCCGTTTGCTAGGTAGTCCATGAGTTCGTTGGCGGCCATCACCGCGCAATTTTCTTCCGACTCTTCGGTGCTGGCACCAATGTGCGGCATGGCAATCACCTGGGGGTGATTGAGCAGGGCCGGCTCGGGAAAGTCGCAGACATATTTGCCCAGCTTGCCCTGCGCCAGACTGCCCAGCACGGCGGCTGAATCAACAATGGTTTCACGCGCAAAGTTCAGCAGCACGGCACCGGGCTTGACCATCGCCAGCGCATCGGCGTTGATCAGGTGGCGGGTTGCGGTCATGGCCGGAACATGCAGCGAGATGTAGTCGGAGCGGGCCAGCAGCGATTGCAGATTTTCCATCCGGCTGACTTCATTGGACAGCCGCCAGGCGGCATCAATCGACAGCGCCGGATCAAAGCCGACCACCTTCAGGCCCATTGCCAGCGCCATTTCGGCGACCATCGAGCCAATCGCCCCCAGGCCGACAATGCCCAGCGTTTTGCCCTTGATCTCGCCGCCGGCAAAGCGGGATTTTTCTTTTTCCAGCAGTGCTGCCATCTCGGCGGCATCGGTCATGCTGCCCAGCGAGTTGACGTAGGAAATGCCCGGCAAAATGCCGCGCGTGGCCAGCAACATGCCGGCCATGACCAGTTCCTTGACGGCATTGGCATTGGCACCCGGCGTGTTGAACACCACGATGCCCTGCTTGCTGTACTGCTCGACCGGCACATTGTTGACACCGGCACCGGCGCGGGCCACCGCCAGCAAAGACTTCGGCACCTCGATGCCCTGGAGTTTTTGGCTGCGGATCAAAAAGGCATCGGGGCTGCCGATGTCGCTGCCGACTTCATAAGACTGGCGCGGAAAACGATCCAGGCCCTTGACCGAGATCTGGTTGTAGGTTCTGACTTTGTACATGGCGGCCTTATGCGGTTGTGACTTGTTGATAGGCCCAGGTGAGCCAGGGCATGAGGGCCTGCAAATCAGACGACTCGACGGTGGCACCGCACCAGATGCGCAGCCCGGCTGGCGCGTCTTTATAGGCACCCATGTCATAAGCGACGCCTTCGGTATCGAGCAGCTTGACCATCTTTTTGACCTGCTCTTCGGTGGCGCTCAGGGTCAGGCAGACGCTGGTGTTGGAGCGGGTTGCCGGGTTCTTGGCCAGAAATGAAATCCAGTCGTTGGCCGCAACAAAATCTTCAATCACCTTCAGGTTGGCCTCGCTGCGGGCAATGCTGCCCTTGACGCCGCCGATGCTCTCGACCCATTTGAGTGCGTCCAGGTAGTCCGATACGCACAGCATGGACGGGGTGTTGATGGTCTCGCCCTTGAACAGGCCTTCGCTGAGCTTGCCGCCCGACTTCATGCGAAACACCTTGGGCATCGGCCATGGCGGGTTGTAAGCTTCCAGGCGGGCCACGGCACGCGGGCCAAGAATCAGCATGCCGTGGGCGCCCTCGCCACCGAGCACCTTTTGCCATGAAAAGGTCACCACATCGAGCTTGTCCCATGGCATGTCCATGGCAAATACGGCCGAGGTGGCATCGCACAGGGTCAGGCCCGCGCGGTCAGCCGGAATCCAGTCGCCGTTGGGCACCTTGACGCCCGATGTCGTGCCGTTCCAGACAAACACCACGTCGTTGGCAAAATCGACCTCGGCGAAATCGACGATGTCGCCGTAGCCCGCCTTGCGCACGTTGACGTTGGGCAGCTTGAGCTGCTTGGTGATGTCGGTGACCCAGCCGGCGCTGAACGACTCCCACTCCAGCACATCGACGCCGCGCTGGCCCAGCAGCGACCACATCGCCATTTCAACAGCGCCGGTATCGGAGCCAGGCACCACTGCCACCCGGTAGCCTTCGGGCAGGCCGAGCAGGCGCGCGGTTTCGGTGCAGGCCAGCCCGAGGGCCTTCTTGCCGAGAGCGGAGCGGTGTGAACGACCGAGCGTGTCGAGTTGGAGCTGGCTCACGTCATAGCCGGGGTGCTTGGCACAGGGGCCTGACGAGAAATTGGGATTGGCGGGTTTATTGGCCGGTTTATTGACAGGTTGCATAGGTAATTTCCAGGGTAAATGAACAAATTATTGTATTGCCCCGGCAGACCTTGCCAGTTGCCTGGCCAGGGTCGGCTGCCAATTTCCGGGCTGTCAGGGGTCTGAGCCACGCGTCTTGCCCGCCAGACATCGGTGCCATGCCCATCCAGAGCTGCCAAAGTACTATAAAATAAATAGCTATTCAGGCAATACCATCAAGGGCCAGATGTCAAAATTGCTTGAATCATCACGATTTCTCCATGCCATTGACCGTCGCCACTGCATCGCAGCGGCTACCGGTGGCGCGGTTTCATCTGTTTTATGCTCCGGTGGCAGGCAGCAGCCCGGCGCTGTCTGCGGCAAGCGAATGCCAGCATGTTGCCGGTCACTTGGCCACCATCGAACCCGGTTTTTCAACGTTGATTTTTTAAAGGAATTGAGATGCGCAAACGAATCATCCCGGCGGCTCGGTCAGATGCCGAGCCACTTGACAACTGGCTCAATCTGGACGCGCTGGCTGAAGTGGAGCTCACGTCAGAAGATGTGGCCTATCCGATTGAAGCGGCCCTGCTGCCCGGTCAGGCATCGGGCTGGCGTGCAGCAGGAGCCGGAACACAAACCATCCGGCTGCTGTTTGCCCAGCCGCAGGCGCTGCGGCGCATCTGGCTGCATTTTGTCGAAAGTGGCATGCAGCGCACGCAAGAATATGTGCTGCGCTGGTCGCCCGATGGCGGACAGACCTTTCACGATGTGGTGCGGCAGCAGTGGAATTTCAGTCCTGAAGGTGTCACCTCCGAGCTCGAAGACCATCGTGTCGAACTCCCTGCCGTGACGGTGCTTGAACTGACCATCCATCCCGACATCGGTGCCAGCGCGGCAGTCGCCTCGCTGGCGGCCTGGCGGCTGGCCTGAGCGCTCAAGATATTTCTGTCTGCCAACGGCGCCGCAAGCCGATATACAACTGAGGCAGGCCATCTGATTTGTCAAAGGGTTCGACAGCCCGGACAAAGGCGCTCTTTTTGCGCTTTTGCAATGGTCTGCCAGGATGAAAATTTGGCAGAGGCAAAAATCATGGATACATGGAAACGGTTGACACGACTGGCACTGATGGTGGCCATCATCTTGGTTGGGCAAGTGGTCATCCTCGGGCAAATCATGGCGGTGCTCGTACTTGAGTTCCTGGTGCTGGCATTGCAGCAATACTGCAAGCTGCTGGTCATGGGCCGGCAACACCAGGCCGCGACCATCGGCCCGTGATGCAAGCTGCCGACAAGCTGCCAACTGATGAGGCCAGTTTTGCGCTGACCCTGATCACCTCGCGGCAAACCATTTTGCCGCGGCGGCTGACCGAACCCGGCCCCGCTGCAGTACAAGTCAACACCCTGTTTCGGGCGGCGGCGGCCGCGCCAGACCACGGCCTGATCCGGCCCTGGCGTTTTGTGCTGGTGCCGTCAGACCGGCGTGCCGCAGTGGCCGAGGGGTTTGCCCAGGCGCTGCTTGAACGCGATGCCGCCGCCACCTCCGAGCAGGTGGCGCAAGCCCGCGAGAAAGCCTTCCGTGCGCCGTTTCTGGCGCTGGCGATTGCCCGCCTGGGTCCGTGCCAGCCTGACATTGATCCGCTGGAGCGCATGGTGTCGGTAGGGGCGGCCATCCAGAATATATTGCTGGCAGCGCACGGCATGGGTTTTGGCAGCAGTTTGACCAGCGGGCAGGCGATGCGCTCGGCGGCACTGCGTCGGCTCTTTCAACTGGCCGAGGGTGAACAGGCAGTGTGCTGCATCAACATCGGCACCGCCCACCAGCGTCGACCGGCGCGGCTGCACCCGGATGTCAGCACCTTTGTCAGCAGCCTGTAACGGCAGCGACGGCAGCGGTTGCGTCCATCACCTGGCGGGCGTTGCCTGATGCTGCGGTCGGGTGCTGCCCGATTACCGGCAAAATGACGCCATGCCACATATTGCCTGCGCGCCTGCTTCAGCGGATTGCCCGCTGCCCGATCCAAGCCGTTTTTTGCCGCCTGACGATTCGCAGCGCAGCATGCTGCACAACGAGGTCCATGCCCGACCGGCAGCGCGCATCCGCCTGCCAGCGCTGATCATCGACATTGCCGTGCTGCATCAGGGGGTGACGCCCGACATGGTTTGTACCCACCTGCGGCAACTGCCGGGCCAGGCCGCGCTGACACCTGAGCACCTGCAAGACAACTTTCTGCGCCTGCGCCTGGATTGCTGCAGCGTCAAGTGGGAGCATCACAGCGAGTTCACCCGCTATTCGATCGTGTTGCCGTTGCCTGACCAGGCACTGCTGGGAGTGGCCGAGCCGGACCTGCTGGTGCAACTGCCGCTGCCGGCCAACTGGCTGCGGCAGATTCCGGGGCGCACCGTGTCGGCGGTGCAACTGGCCATGCTCAACGCGCCGCTCGACGACCCGCAAAACCTGATGGCGCAGGCCATGACCTGGCTGGGTGCCAAGAGCGTGGTGGCATCGCTGATGGGCAGCAATGCGCTCAATGGGGTAGAGCAGGGCGCTGTGCCTGCCGGTCTGCCGGGCTACCGCCATCCACTTGGCCACTCTTGGGTACTGACCCAGTTTCAACTGCAAGCCGATGGTTTTGAGCGCATGCTGGTGATTGCCCCTGAAGGCACCAGCCAGACCCGGGCTGGCCGAATTGCCGGGCGGCTGCTGGAGCTTGAAACCTACCGCCTGATGGCGCTGCGTGGCCTGCCGGTGGCCAAGTCGCTCGGGCCGCTGCTGTCGCAGGCTGAAAACGCGCTGGCCAGCATCACCGCGCGGCTGGAAAGCAAGAGTGCTTCGGACCAGGAACTGCTCGACACCCTGGTGTCGCTGGCCGCCGGGGTTGAGCGTGCCATTGCCGAAAACGTCTATCGCTTTGCCGCCACCCAGGCCTACGCCACCCTGGTCGGCCAGCGCATCGCCGAACTGCGCGAAAAAGCCATTCCCGGCACCCAGATGATTGGCGAATTCATGCAGCGCCGCCTGTCGCCGGCCATGGCCACGGTGGCGGCGACCGAGCGCCGGCTGGCCTCGCTGTCAGAACGGGTGGCGCGCACCAGCGACCTGCTGCGCACCCGGGTCGATATTGCCACCGAGCTGCAAAACCAGCAGTTGCTGGAAAAACTCGGTCGTGGCCAAGAGCTGCAATTGCGCCTGCAAAGCACCGTCGAAGGCCTGTCGATTGCCGCCATTTCGTATTACGTGATCAGCCTGCTGCTGTATGGCGGCAAGGCCCTCAAAGCAGCCGGTGTGCCGGTCAACCCCGAGATGGCAGCGGGCGCGCTGGTGCCGCTGGTGCTATGGCTGGTGTGGCGCACCACCCGGCGCATTCACGCCAAACTGCATGCTGGGCACTGAATTGCTGTTTATATAAGAAATATGGCTCCAGCCCTTATGGGTAGTGCGCAAGCAGCTATATAAAATATAGCAAAAGAAGGCTGTTTGAGCGGATTCCGGGGGTCACTTTTTCTTGCGCTGCAGCCGTAAAGCAGCAGTCGAACCGACAGCAACGACAGCAAGGGCAGAAACAGTGTGAAGATCGGTGGCTGGCGTTTCAAATTATTAACCAACCAGTCGTTCAGGTTGTCAAGCAACTCCGGCAATACTGTACCGAATCGTGATCTGATTCCAATAGCACGACACTGTGGTAAGAGCGTTATCAAAAAAATAGCTGCTAGCGCTTGCTGTGTATGGGCTACAGGCTTATTTTCCATATAAAACAGGCTTGGCGGCTGGTCGGTGCTGTGATCGGCTACTCGCGGTAGCCCGCTGAATTGGGGTCGGATCCCAATTCGGGAATGGCTGGGTGAATTTAGGCGCTGGCTAAGGGGCTAAATTGGGATCCGACCCTAAACCAGCTACCGACTTTTGTGATCTGGGCGTTATGAGACAAGCTGAGAGAAGGAAAAGCTGAGAAAAGGGTAGCGTCCCCTTTTCCCTCTTTTCCCTTTTCCCCGTCACACCTCACAAAAGACGTGCTGACTGTCCCTGTGCGGTAAGCAAGGCAACCGCCTGTCGATCAAAAGAGACGAAGGTTTCCCCACCGAGCCAGTTTCCCTCGTAGGCAATAACACCGTCAGCGAAATCACCACCCGCATCCAGCATCGACAAGCCCGCTTCGACAGCGGGACGGTTCATCTCGACGTTGTTGCAAACCAGCAGCGCACGAATGGCGCTGGCCGCATCAGCAGGCCCGAGGCGATAGACCCGCAGCAGCACCCACACCAATTCGCAAAGGCACGGCAGCGCGATGGCGATCAATTCGGCATCCATCAAGACCTTGGCTGCCACAGCAGCCTGTGCCGGGTCGTCGCCCATCACGGCACGAACCAAAACATTGGTATCAACCGCAAGCTTCATTTTTTGTCAGCCCGAGCTTGCGACCAGCCATCCGCCGTCGCCTCGCTGATTTCGTCAAGGCTGGCAACTTTATCGGTACGGCCTGCAAGCAAACCAACGAAGCTGTCCATCGTGCCCTTGGGTCGAACTGCCTTGAGCATGCCGCGTCCGTCTGGCAATAAGTCAAGCTCGATTCTTTCCCCGGGCTTGATGCCAAGGTGTTGCAGCACGTCCTTTCTGAACGTCACTTGCCCTCGTGCGGTTACTGTCAATGTGTTCATTGGATGTTCTTTGCACTCACTGAATTTACTTGCCAAAATTGTAAGGCTCTATTGCATTATCTGGCCCGAGCAAGCGCGCCAGTTGCGCCAGCGTCAGCGGAAACGGCTGGCCCCAGTGCTGCAAATGCCGCTCATTGACCAGCCGTGCTAGCCCGCTTCTGTTGAGCCGGGGCGGATCGCCCTTGAGCCCCAGGCGTTTGAAGTCGCCAAACTGGGTGTCGAGCAGTTCACACACCAGCCCGAGTGCCAGCGCACGGTAGCGCATGTTCTGCTCGGTCTTGCTGTGTGCGGCAATGCGACCGAACTCGCGGGCCTGGGCCAGGTCGTAATGCGCAATCGCCAGCTCGGCCTGACTTGCCGCCAGTGCATCAGTCAGATCCTGTATGTCGTGCCCAAGATTTGCCTTTGAAAACGCATCCTGTGTGCTGAGCAGGCTGACCGCCTGGTTTATAACAAAATAAGCCTCCAGCCCTTATCCATCAAGCGCTGATAGCTCTGTTTTTTATAGCGTCAGTAGGTTTGACCCAACTGCCCCAGAATGGCCGGGTTTTCCAGCGTGGAGACATCCTGCGAGATAACTTCGCCCTTGGCCAGCGAGCGCAGCAGGCGGCGCATGATTTTGCCGGAGCGGGTCTTGGGCAGGTTTTCGCCAAAGCGGATGTCTTTGGGCTTGGCAATCGGGCCGATCTCTTTTGCCACCCAGTCGCGCAGTTCCTTGGCCAGGGCTTTGGCTTCGTCGCCGACCGGTACACCGCGTTTCAACACCACAAAAGCGCAAATCGCCTCGCCGGTCATCTCATCCGGGCGACCCACGACGGCGGCTTCGGCCACCAGATCGGTCTTGGCCACCAGCGCCGATTCAATTTCCATGGTGCCCATGCGGTGACCCGAGACATTGAGCACGTCGTCAATGCGACCGGTAATGCGGAAGTAGCCTCGGTCGGCACTGCGCACCGCACCGTCGCCGGCGAGGTAATAGGTGCCGCCCATCTCTGCCGGAAAATAGCTGTTCTTGAAACGATCAGGGTCATTCCAGATGGTGCGGATCATCGACGGCCAGGGGCGCTTGACCACCAGCATGCCGCCTGAGCCATTGGGCACATCGTTGCCGGCTTCATCGACGATGGCGGCCATGATGCCCGGCAGCGGCAAGGTGCAGCTACCCGGCACCAGCGGCGTTGCACCCGGCAGCGGCGTGATCATGTGGCCACCGGTTTCGGTCTGCCAGAAGGTATCGACAATCGGGCACCTTTCGCCACCGACGTTTTTGTAGTACCACATCCAGGCTTCGGGGTTGATCGGCTCGCCGACCGAACCCAGAATGCGCAGGCTTGACAGATCCGAGCGGGCCGGATGGACTTTTTCATCCGACTCGGCCAGTTTGATCAGCGAGCGGATGGCGGTTGGTGCAGTGTAGAAAATAGTGCACTTGTGGCGTTCGATGGTCTGCCAGAAGCGGCCAGCATTCGGATAGGTCGGGATGCCTTCAAAAATGATCTGGGTCGCCCCGGCTGCCAGCGGGCCATAAGCTACATAAGAGTGGCCGGTGATCCAGCCGATGTCGGCGGTACACCAGAAGATGTCTTCGGGCTTCAGGTCAAAAGTCCAGTCCATGGTCAGCTTGGCCCACAGCAAAAAACCGCCGGTGGCATGCTGCACGCCCTTTGGCTTGCCGGTGGAGCCGGAGGTAAACAGGATGAACAGGGGATGCTCGGCACCGACCATGACTGGCGCGCACTCGGTGCTTTGGCCCGCCAGCGCTTCGGTGAAGGTGATGTCGCGACCGGCCAGCATATTGCAGGGGGTGGCAGTGCGCTCAAACATGAAGACGTTCTTGATCGACTCGCAGCCGCCCAGGTCAAGACCCTCGTCAACGATGGCCTTGAGCGGCAGTTCCTTGCCGCCGCGCATCTGGAAGTTGGCGGTAACCACCGCCACGGCACCGGCATCCATGATCCGCTCTTGCAGGGCCTTGGCCGAAAAGCCGCCAAACACCACGCTGTGGGTGGCGCCAATGCGGGCACAGGCTTGCATGGCGATGACGCCTTCGAGCGTCATCGGCATGTAAATCAGCACACGATCACCCTTCTGGATGCCGTGCGCCTTGAGGGCATTGGCAAACTGGCTGACCTTGGCCAGCAATTCCTTATAGGTGGTCTTGGTGACCGCGCCGTTGTCGGCTTCAAAAATCACCGCCACCTTGTTCTCGTTGGGCGTACCCATGTGCTTGTCGAGGCAATTGGCCGAGGCGTTGAGTTCGCCGTCGTCAAACCACTTGTAAAAGGGCACGTTGGACTCGTCGAGCGTTTTGGTGAAGGGCTTGCTCCAGACCACGTTTTCACGAGCCAGGCGTGCCCAGAAACCTTCGAAATCTTTTTCGGCTTCGGCGCACAAGGCGTTGTAGCCTTCCATGCCGGAAATGCGCGCCGCTTTGACGGTGGCCTCGCTCGGCATGAAAACACGGTTTTCAACCAACACGGACTCAATGACAGACGATGGTGTGCTCACAGATAAATCTCCTCTAGTTAAAAGAATGCCGGGGCTTAATGTCTAGGCTGGTACTTACAGGCTACTGACTGACATTCGATCGACACAGTGCGCCATTAAAATCGGTATCAACTTAACCACACTTATATAAATGTCTTCTCCTACACCACCGGCCAGAGGCCCGATGCGCCCGATTCCCCGTTTCATCTTTGCCAGCCGCTGGCTTCAGTTGCCCCTGTATCTTGGCCTGATTGCAGCACAGGGTGTCTATGTGTTCCATTTTTGGGTCGAGCTGACGCATCTGCTCGAAGCCGCCTTTGGCAATCAGACGGCACTGCAGGCGCTGGTGACCAGCATGGGCTATCGATCAGATGTGCCGGTGACCTCGCTCAACGAGACCATCATCATGCTGGTGGTGCTGGCGTTGATTGACGTGGTGATGATCTCCAACCTGCTGATCATGGTGATCGTGGGGGGTTATGAAACCTTTGTATCGCGCATGGACCTCGAAGGCCACCCTGACCAGCCCGAGTGGCTCAGCCACGTCAACGCTTCGGTGCTGAAGGTCAAGCTGGCCACCGCCATCATCGGCATCAGCTCGATTCACCTGCTTAAAACCTTCATCAATGCCGCCAATTACGACGAAAAGGTGTTGATTGCCCAGACTGGCATTCACATCACCTTTTTGCTCTCGGCCATGGCGATTGCCTTTACTGACAAGCTGATGTCTCGTCCGTCCTCTTCGTCGCACTGAATCCCCAAAGCCACGCGTGAGTTGGCCCGGCGAATGCGCATGCACGGCGCTTAATCGCCCACAATGTCGCCATGACTTTGTTGTTGGCCACCCTGACACCCTTGCTTGGCGCTGCGTTGGTGGCGCTGATGGCGCGGCACGGCCGCACGGCAAGCGCCTGGAGTGCCGCCGCCGTCACCCTGTCGGCGCTGCTGCTGTTGCTGCCGCAGATGGCCGGGGTTTTTGCTGGCACCACCACAGTTGAGCGCTGGCGCTGGATGCCGGCTGCCGGGCTGGATCTGGCTTTTCGCATGGATGGGCTGGGTTTGCTGTTTGTGCTGCTGATTCTGATGATCGGCCTGCTGGTGATTCTTTATGCCCATTACTACTTGGCGGAGCAGGACAGCCTGAGCCGGCTGTATGCCTGTCTGCTGCTGTTCATGGGTTCGATGCTGGGCGTGGTGCTGTCAGAAAACCTGATTCAACTGCTGATTTTTTGGGAACTGACCAGCCTGTCCTCGTTTTTGCTAATCAATTACTGGCGCCAGCGCGAAGATGCGCGCCAGGGTGCTTGCATGGCACTGGCGATCACCGGGGCCGGCGGGCTGGCACTGCTGGCGGGCTTTTTGCTTCTGGGCGAGATGGCCGGCAGTTACGAACTCACCCAGGTGCTGGCCAGTGGCGATGTGGTGCGGGCCGATCCGCGCTACCGGCCTGCGCTGCTGTTGATTTTGCTGGGCGTGTTCACCAAATCAGCGCAGTTTCCGTTTCATTTTTGGCTGCCCAACGCGATGGCGGCACCGACACCCGTGTCGGCTTATCTGCATTCGGCCACCATGGTGAAAGCCGGCGTGTTTTTGCTCGCCCGGCTGTTCCCGGTGCTCTCGGGCACACCAGAGTGGACCGGGTGGGTTGGCGGCATCGGTCTGATCACCTTGTTGATGGGCGCGGTGCTGGCCTTGTTTCAGCATGATCTCAAGGGTCTGCTGGCTTACTCGACCATCAGCCACTTGGGGCTGATCACGGCCCTGTTTGGCATTGGCACGCCGCTGGCGGCAGTGGCGGGTGTCTTTCACATCATCAACCATGCGGTCTTCAAGGCGGGGCTGTTCATGGCTGCTGGCATCATCGACCACGAATGCGGCACGCGCGACATGCGGCGCATCAACGGCCTGTGGAAGTTCATGCCGCATACCGCCCTGCTGGCCATGGTGGCTGCTGCCGCCATGGCGGGGGTGCCGTTGGCCAATGGCTTTTTGTCCAAGGAAATGTTTTTCGCCGAGGCCGTCACCGTCGGCAGCCAGATGCGCATGGGCTGGCTGCTGCCCGCCGCCGTCACCCTGGCCGGTGTGTTTGCCGTGGCTTATTCCTGGCGCTTCATTCACGATGTGTTTTTCAATGGTGCGCCGGTCAATCTGCCCAAAACACCGCACGAGCCGCCGCGCTGGATGAGGGTGCCGGTCGAGATTCTGGCAGCGCTTTGTCTGCTGGTGGGCATTTTTCCGGCGCAAACTGTCGAACCTCTGCTGGCGGTGGCCGCCAGCGCCGTGTTGCAAGGGCCGCTGCCCGAGCATGACTTGGCCCTTTGGCATGGCTTCAACCCGGCGCTGTGGATGAGCGTGATTGCCCTGGCAGCAGGCAGTTGGCTGTATTGGGCGCGTCGGCCCTTGTTTGCCTTGCACGACAAGTTGGCAGGCCAGCGCCATGGCCGGGCCATGTTCGAGGCCGTGCAGGAGGGCCTTTTCAGCCTGGCCGGTGCTGTCACCAGTTGGCTGGATAACCGTTCCTTGCAGCGTCAGGCCGCCTTGTTCATCGCCAGCGCCATTGTGCTGGGTGCTGCCGGCATGCTGCTGGTGCCGGCACCCCTGACCGGCAGCCGCCCGCTGTTGCCGGTTGATGGGGTCAGCTTGCTGGCGGCGCTGGCGCTGATGCTGGCGGCATTGACTGCCACCGTGCTGCATCGGCAGCGGCTCACCGCGCTGATCATCACCGGTGCCGTCGGGCTGATTGTGGCGCTGGTGTTTGTCAAGTTCTCGGCCCCCGATCTGGCGCTGACACAGCTCGCGGTCGAGGTGGTGACCATTGTGCTGCTGTTGCTGGCGCTGTATTTTTTGCCGGCCACCACGCCATGCGACTCCAGCAGAGGCCAGCGCTGGCGCGATGGCGGCGTCGCTGTAGCAGCGGGCCTTGGCACGGCTGCCTTGGCTTGGGCGGTGTTGACCCGGCCAGTGGACTCGATTGCCGACTTTTTCATCCAGCAGAGCGTGCCGGGTGGCGGCGGACACAACGTGGTCAATGTGATTCTGGTGGATTTTCGCGGCTTTGACACCTTTGGCGAAATCACCGTGCTGGCGCTGGCAGCATTGGGCATCTTTGCCTTGCTGGAAAATCTGCGCCTGCCCGGCCCGACCCATGATGCGCTGGGGCGAGCCTGGGACAAGGACACCCATCCGGTCATCATGGCGACCTTTGCCCGCTTGCTGCTGCCGCTGGCGCTGCTGGTGTCGGTGTTTGTCTTTCTGCGTGGCCACAACCTGCCCGGCGGCGGCTTTATTGCCGGCCTGATCACCGCCATCGCCCTGATCATGCAGTACCTGGCCCATGGGGTGGAATGGATGCACGCCCGCGTGCCGGCGCGCACCCACCCCTGGATCGCTGCCGGCCTGGTCATGGCGCTGCTTACCGGCGCGGCCAGTTGGGTCTTTGGCCGCCCCTTTTTGACCTCGGCGTTTGGCCACTTTGATTTGCCGCTGGTGGGCGAACTGGAGCTGGCATCGGCCATGGCTTTCGATCTGGGTGTGTACCTGGTGGTGGTCGGCGCGACGCTGCTGATCCTGATCAATCTTGGCCTGGCCCACCGCGCCAGTTATGACAAGGCAGCGACTTGATGGAAGCCCTGATCGCGCTGGCCATTGGCACGCTGACCGGCTGCGGGGTCTATCTGGTGCTGCGGGCGCGCACTTTTGCGGTGGTGCTGGGCCTGACCCTGCTGTCCTACGGCGTCAACCTGTTTTTGTTTGCCACCGGTCGGCTGGTGGTGGGCCAGCCGCCCGTGATTGGCGCTGCCGCCAGCCATGCCGACCCGCTGCCGCAGGCGCTGGTGCTGACGGCCATCGTCATCGGCTTTGCCATGACGGCCTTTGTCATAAGCTTGAGCTTGCGTACCCGCGCCGAATTGGGCAACGACCATGTCGATGGCCGTGAAAGTGCAGATCAGCCATGACCACTGCCCTGTGCTGGCTCGATCACCTTGTTATAGCCCCGGTATTGCTGCCGTTTTCGGCAGGCGTGCTGTTGCTGCTGTTGCGCGACCAGTCGATGGTCATGCAGCGCAGCCTGGCGCTGCTGGCCGGGCTGCTGCAGCTCGGCTTGACCATCGCTTTGCTGCTGCAGGTGGCCGATGGCCAGATGCTGGTCTATCGGCTGGGTGACTGGCCGGCCCCCTGGGGCATTGTGCTGGTGGCGGATCGTCTGGCGGCCTGGATGCTGCTGTTGACTGGGTTGCTGGCGCTGTGCGCGCTGGTCTATGCGCTGGGCGGTACCGACACGCAAGGACGGCATTTTCATGTGCTGTTCCAGATGCAGTTGTTTGGCCTGACCGGGGCCTTTCTGACGGGTGATTTGTTCAACCTGTTTGTGTTTTTCGAGATTTTGCTGATCGCCTCCTACGGACTGGCCTTGCATGGCGGCGGGCCGCTGCGCACCCGCGCCGGGCTGCATTATGTGGTGATGAACCTGCTCGGCTCCAGCGTATTTTTGTTTGCCGCCGGCCTGATTTACAGTGCGCTGGGCAGCCTGAACCTGGCAGATCTGGCGGTCAAGGCGGCTCGCGTGCCAGCCGACAATCTGGTGCTGGCCCGCGCTGGCGGCTTGCTGCTGCTGGCGGTGTTTGGCCTCAAGGCCGCCTTGGTGCCACTGCATTTGTGGCTGCCCGCTGCCTACGCCAATACCTCGGCCGCAGTGGCAGCCCTGTTTGCCATCATGACCAAGGTCGGCATTTATGCCATTTTGCGCACCCACACCCTGCTGTTTGGCAGCGGCGGCGGGGAACTTGCCGGTCTGTTTGATCCCTGGCTGTTGCCGCTGGCATTGGTCACCCTGGCACTGGCTACGCTGGGAGTGCTGGCAGCCCAAAACCTGAGCCAGATGGCCGCTTACCTGGTGGTGGCCTCGGTTGGTACCTTGCTTGCTGCCCTGGCGCTGGGCCTGCCGGGCATTGCGGCCGGGCTGTATTACCTGGTCCACAGCAGCTTTTCAGCGGCCTTGCTGTTTTTGCTGGCCGATGCCATTCGTCGCCGGCGCCCGCTGGCCGGTGACCGCTTTACGTCAGATGCCGACATGGCGCAGCATGCGCTGTGGGGCAGCCTGTTTTTTATCGCCGCCATTGCCGCTGCCGGCTTGCCGCCGCTGTCAGGTTTTGTCGGCAAGTTTCTGATCCTGCGGGCTACACCGCAACACCCGTGGGTCTGGGCCATCATCCTGCTGGCAGCGCTGGCCAGTGTCATGGCGCTGGCCAGGGCTGGCAGCGCGCTGTTTTTCAACACCACAGCAGCGCCAGCCCGAACCGGCAACCTGGCAGGCACGCCCGTTGTCCCCCTTGTACCCCTTGCAGCACACGAACTGCTGGCCATTGGCGGCTTGATCGGGCTGATCCTGGCGCTCACTGCGGGGGCTGGCCCGGGGTTTGACTTTGCCCAGGCCATGGCCGCACAACTCGCTGACCCCGCGCTTTACATCCAGGCGGTATTGGGAGCTGGCCGATGAAACGCTGGCTGCCACACCCCCTGCTGACGCCGGCGCTGACGGTCGTCTGGCTGCTGCTCAACAACAGCGCAGCACCGGGGCAAATCATGCTCGGCCTGCTGCTGGGCTGGGCCATCCCCTTGTTTACCCAGGCCTTCTGGCCAGAGCCGGTGCGGCTCTACCGCCTAGGCGCACTGCTGCGCTTTGCCGGGGTGTTTTTTCATGACGTGCTGATTGCCAACCTGGCTGTGGCGCGACTGGTGCTGGCCGGGCCACCGGCGCTGCACCCGCTGTTTGTGCAGGTGCCACTGGACTTGCGCCACGATCTGGCCATCAGCCTGCTGGCCAACATCATCTGCCTGACACCTGGCACGGTGTCAGCGCGCCTGTCTGAAGACCAGCGTTTTTTGCTGGTGCATGCGCTTGACTGCGAAGACCCGCAAGCCCTGATTGCCACCATCAAAACGCGTTTCGAGGCCCCCTTGAAGGAGATGTTTGAATGCTGACTGCCGCCCTCGCCCTGGCTTTTGCCTTGGTTGCCGCTGCTTTTGCTCTGAGTTTTTTCAGGCTGCTCAAAGGCCCGAGTGCCGCCGACCGGATTCTGGCGCTCGACACGCTTTACATCAATGCCATCGCCCTGCTGGTGCTGCTGGGCATCGAGTTGGCCAGCCCGCTGTATTTTGAGGCAGCGTTGCTGATTGCCCTGATGGGTTTTGTCGGCACCGTGGCGCTGTCGAAATACCTGCTGCGCGGAGACATCATCGAATGAGCACCGGCACCGAAGTCCTGCTGTCTGTCTTGGTGCTGGCCGGTGCCGTGTTCACCTTCATTGGCTCGCTTAGTCTGGTGCGGTTCAAGGATTTTTACACCCGGCTGCACGGCCCCACCAAGGCCACCACACTGGGCGTGGGCTGCCTGCTGATCGCCTCCTCGGTTTTTTTCAGCATCACCGGCGCGGGCTTGAGCCTGCACGAGATATTGGTAACGCTGTTTCTGTTCATCACGGCACCGATTTCGGCGCATCTGCTGGCCAAGGTGGCGCTGCACCTGGGCCTGCATTCTGTTGCGCCGCTGCCCGGTGATGTTGCAACCCCGCCATCGGCACCCGAGTCTTAGCCAAATTCTGGCCCAAGTTCCTGGCCAGATCGTGACCGCCTGGCTGGCGCGTCAGGGTGGCGTTGGAGCGGGTTGGTTAAACTTCAATCTTGCACCGACTTTTCGCCACATCCCCACTTTCCAAGCCTTCAAAGGAACCCCCTCGATGAGTACCACCATTCGCCAAGACGACCTGATTGAATCGGTTGCCGCCGCCCTGCAATTCATCAGCTACTACCATCCGGCTGACTACATTGCCCATCTGGCGCGGGCCTACGAGCGCGAGCAAAGTGCTGCCGCCAAGGATGCCATTGCACAGATTTTGACCAACAGCAAGATGTCGGCAGAAGGCCACCGCCCGATCTGCCAGGACACCGGCATCGTCAACGTGTTCCTGAAAGTCGGCATGGAAGTGCGCTGGGAGGGTTTCACCGGCAGCCTGGACGATGCCATCAACGAGGGCGTGCGCCGGGGCTACAACCACCCCGACAACATGCTGCGCGCCAGCGTGGTCGCCGACCCCGAGTTTCTGCGCAAGAACACCAAAGACAACACGCCGGCCGTGATCTTTGCCGAAATCGTGCCCGGCAACACCCTTGAAGTCACCGTCGCAGCCAAGGGCGGCGGCTCCGAGAACAAAAGCAAGATGTACATGCTCAACCCCGGCGACTCGGTGGTCGATTGGGTGCTGAAAACCGTGCCCACCATGGGGGCCGGTTGGTGCCCGCCCGGCATGTTGGGCATCGGCATTGGCGGCACTGCCGAAAAAGCCGTGCTGATGGCCAAGGAAAGCCTGATGGACGACCTCGACATGTACGAACTGCAGGCCAAGGCAGCGTCTGGCGCAGAACTCAGCAAGGTCGAAGGCCTGCGCCTGGATCTGTTTGAAAAAGTCAACGCCCTGGGCATTGGTGCCCAAGGCCTGGGCGGACTGACCACGGTGCTGGATGTCAAGATCAAGATGTACCCAACCCACGCCGCCAGCAAGCCAATTGCCATGATCCCCAACTGCGCTGCCACCCGCCATGCGCATTTCGTCATGGACGGCAGCGGCCCGGTCTATCTGACCCCGCCCGCGCTCGACACCTGGCCCAATGTGGCCTGGACCCCCGACTACGTCAAGAGCAAAAAAGTTGACCTGAACACCCTGACCAAGGAAGAAGTGGCAAGCTGGAAGCCCGGCGACACGCTGCTGCTCAACGGCAAGATGCTGACCGGCCGCGATGCCGCCCACAAGCGCATCCAGGACATGCTCGCCGCAGGCGAGCCGCTGCCGGTCGATTTCACCAACCGGGTGATTTATTACGTCGGCCCGGTCGATCCGGTGCGCGACGAAGCAGTCGGCCCGGCAGGACCTACCACCGCCACCCGCATGGATGGCTTTACCGAGATGATGCTGGCCCAGACCGGCCTGATCGCCATGGTCGGCAAGGCCGAGCGCGGCCCGGTGGCGATTGAAGCCATTAAAAAACACAAATCGGCCTACCTGATGGCGGTCGGCGGTGCTGCCTACCTGGTCTCCAAAGCCATCAAGACGGCCAAAGTGGTGGGCTTTGCCGACCTCGGCATGGAAGCCATTTACGAATTTGACGTGGTGGACATGCCGGTCACGGTAG
This sequence comes from uncultured beta proteobacterium, assembly GCA_903873485.1. Lineage (GTDB taxonomy): Bacteria > Pseudomonadota > Gammaproteobacteria > Burkholderiales > Burkholderiaceae_C > Rhodoferax. The sequence continues at coordinate 161,527 of CAIQOO010000175.1, forward strand.
CGGTCGATGCCGGCGGCACCAGCGCCCACATCACCGGCCCGGCCGAATGGCAACAGCGCATTGCCACCGGTGAGTTCAAGGGTGTCGCTGTATCTGCCAAGTAAAAAGTGCGGGTGGCGTGTTGCGAGCTTTTGCCATTTCATTGTGCTTTTGGCCAAGGCGCGCCTGCGGGCACCAGGAAACTCATCGTTTAACCACAAATTTCGAGAAAATTTATGGATTAGAAAACTAGTACGCTCTAGGTTATTGATTCTTAAAGATATTATTTTAGGTGTGTGAAAGATGGGTTAGGCGGCAGATTCGAGCAGCCGCCGGCGCGCCTGCAGTTCGCGGTAACGCTGCAGGGCCGCCGGGTCGGTCGGGGCGGCCTCGATTGCCAGCGTTTCGTCGATCTTGAGTTGTTCGATCAGCATGCGGTTGAGCAGGTGGCGCAGTTCGCCTGCCGCTTCGGCTTCGTTGCTGGCGGTGCCTAGTTCGTAACCCGTCATCAGTTTCAAGGCAAAGGCCTCGCTTTCATGGCCACGCAAACCCTCGCGCAGGGCCACCCAGGGCTGCGGACCGTGCTCGTGCAGTTGGCTCTCGAGCCAGGCGAACAGGGCACCGTGGGGTGCCTGCAGACCGCCCAGCAATTGGTGGTCTTCAGCCGACAGGGTCTCCAGCGTGGCCATGTTGTCAAGCAGTATGCGGGCCGCGTGGTCGGCCCGGCTGGTTGGCCGCCGGCTGCTGGCGCGTGTTTGCCCGGGTTCTTCGGTTTGATGCATTTTTGGCCTGTAGCCCTTGCTGTCATTGTGCTGATAGCTATCTTTTTTATAGTGTTCCGGGTGCTCGCGGGTGGTTTTGACGCTGCCCGGATACCAAACATCGTTCAACTCCCGGTTCGAGAGCTCCACGAGGCCGGCAATTTCACCCAGCATTTGCTGCTTCAAGGCACCTTGCGGCAGCAGTTCCCACAGGGGTTTTGCGTTGCTGGCCAAATGTGCCCGGCCCTCGGCCGTGTGCAGGTCGCAGCCCTCACGCGCGGCATCGAGCATGAAGCGGCTCAAGGGCACCGCTTCGCTGACATGGCGGGCAAAGGCTTCGCGGCCATGCGCGCGGATAAAGCTGTCGGGGTCGTGTTCAGTTGGCAAAAACAGAAACTTGATGCTGCGCACATCGGTGGCCAAGGGAAGAGCGGCATCGAGTGCCTTGCGCGCGGCGCGGCGGCCAGCGCTGTCGCCGTCAAAACTGAACACCACGGCGTCGGTCACGCGAAACAGTTTTTGCACATGATCGGCGGTGCAGGCGGTGCCCAGCGTGGCCACCGCATTGGGAAAACCCAACTGCGCCAGCGCCACCACATCCATGTAGCCTTCGGTCACTAGGGCGTAGCCGTGTTCGCGCAGGGCGGCTCTGGCCTCAAACAACCCGTACAGCTCGCGGCCCTTGCTAAACACCGGTGTTTCCGGGGAATTGAGGTATTTGGGCTTGTCATCGCCGAGCACGCGCCCGCCAAAACCAATGCATTCGCCTTTGATGTTGCGAATCGGGAACATCACCCGGTCGCGAAAACGGTCGTAGCGTTTGGCGTCGGCGCCTTCTTCCTCATTCAGGATGACCAGGCCGCTTTCGACCAGCAGCGGGTCGTCATAGCTTGGGAATACGCTGGCTAGCCCGTGCCAGCCTGGCGGCGCATAGCCCAGACCAAACTGTTTAGCGACTGCGCCCGACAGGCCGCGACCCTTGAAATAGGCCACCGCCCGGGGTGAGGCCTTGAGCTGCTTTTGGTAGGCCAGGCAAGCTTTTTCGAGGACCTCGTGCAACGTGGTCTGCTGTTGCCGCTGCTGTGCGGCGCGGGCACGGTCGTGCGGGCTGGCATCGTCTTCTGGCATCTGCATGCCAAACTGTCCGGCCAGGTCTTCAACCGCCTCGACAAAGCTCATGCCGGCGTGTTCCATCAGAAAATTGACGGCGTTGCCGCTTTTGCCGCAGCCAAAGCAGTGGTAGAACTGCTTGGTCGGGCTGACTGAAAAAGAGGGGGACTTTTCAGCATGAAATGGGCACAGGCCCATGAAGTTGGCACCCCCTTTTTTGAGCTGTACATAGCGACCGACAATCTCCACCACGTCAGCGCGGGCGAGCAGTTCCTGGACAAAAGACTGTGGGATGGACATGATGCCATTGTAGAAACCGGCTTTAGCGCGGGGCCATGCGAATCGCGCCATCGAGGCGAATCACCTCGCCATTGAGCATGTCATTCTCGAAAATATGCTGCACCAGCTTGGCGTAATCCTGTGGTGTGCCCAGCCGCGATGGAAACGGTACGCTGGCGGCCAACGCTTCTTGCACTTCTTTGGGAAAGCTGAACATCATGGGCGTGCCGAAAATGCCGGGCGCAATGGTCATGTTGCGGATGCCGGAGCGGGCCAGGTCGCGTGCAATCGGCAGTGTCATGCCAACAATGCCGCCCTTGGATGCCGCATAGGCGGCCTGTCCCATCTGGCCGTCATAGGCGGCTACCGAGGCGGTTGAAATCAACACGCCACGCTCTCCGGTGGCTTCTGGCTGGTTTTTGCTCATCACATCGGCACACAGGCGAATCATGTTGAAGCTGCCAATCAGGTTGACGGTGATGCATTTGCTAAAAAGGGCCAAGGCATGGACACCGCTTTTGCCGACGGTTTTCTCGGCCGGAGCAATACCCGCGCAATTGACCAGACCCATCAATTTGCCCATGGCGCTGGCCTTGGCAAGCACGCAGAGTGCGTCCGCCTCAAGGCTGACATCACATGCGACGAAAGCGCCGCCAATCTCCTGGGCAATGGCTTCGCCTTTTTCGACTTGAATATCTGCAATCACCATGGTGCCGCCCTTGGCCGCCAGCAGCCTTGCAGTGCCTTCGCCCAATCCTGATGCACCACCGGTAACGATAAAAACTTTGCCTGCAATCTCCATGACATCTCCAAAAAAGTGTTTGTTTGACGTTGACGTAAACGTCAATTATGACGTGCGCCGATGGTCAAATTTTTTCCGGTCTGGCCAGTCGCGGTTTTATCTGAGGCTATACTCGGCGCTCTGGAATAAATCCCAGGCGCGTAGCTCAGTTGGTTAGAGCACCACCTTGACATGGTGGGGGTCGTTGGTTCGAGTCCAATCGCGCCTACCAGATTCGGTAGCGAAAAAGCATCTGCAACCCGTCCTTGCATGCTTCTTCATGTCTTGGCCAGTTACCAAGAAGCCAGCAAGCGCCCTTTAACGACTTTGCATTCCACGCGCAGGAGTCCGGTGCCAGCGTTTCGGCTAAAATTGAGCCGATTTGCTTCAAATCGGTACATGTAAGTCGTACGGTACTTATATACCAGTGGCTTCTGGTTCTTTCATAGTCGCATCAAGGTCCGCAAAAATGTGGTATGCGTAGAGCCTATCGTA
>CAIQOO010000176.1 GCA_903873485.1 uncultured beta proteobacterium
GCCGCAGTCTCGGCCATGCGCCGGGTATTGCACGATGGGCAAACACCCCGGCCTTTGCACGAGAACGCCACAAAGTAGTCATGCCCACAATCGTCACAACGGGCGCGCGCAAAGCCGTGGGCAAAGATGCCACACTCGAGAGGTAATAGAGAGGTAATAGGGGACAGACCACGGTTTTCCTGCGAACCCAAACCACCGTCGTGCAAACCGCCCGCATCGCCCACCCCAAAGCCATGCAAACTGCACTGCCAGTGCTGCCTGGTGACAACACCAAGAAATTCGACTGAGTTGCTGCCCATGACGCTGGTGTTGTCGATCAAGGGGGCGGCTGCATAAAGTGGCTTGCCCCAGCCAAACGCGGTGAACATGCCAAAGTGCATACGCCCGAGATGATCGGCGACTGCAAAACCGGTGGCCGCCCGGTGAGCAGCCGCAAGACAGACAGCAGGCAGGCCGTGACGATGCACTACAGCCCGAACGTGCTGGGGCCGTATGCAAGGCGACCGGCCCGGGTCGGCAAGGCCCGAGAAGTGGTTTGCAGGAAAGCTGCGCGCCTTCCATCCGCTCACTCGACGCTTCGCTTTCATGGCCGCATCAGCCTTGAGTCCGATCAATCCCCCGCAACGCCAGCCCAACCACACGCGGGATAGGCCTGGCCCCAGAACTGTACTGGCTGACGGCACGGCGCGACAGCCCCAGAGCTTGCGATACGGTGGTCAAAGACATGCTGTTGCGCTCCATCCAAGCCCTGAACTCGGCCAGCGGGTAAGCCTCACCAGATTGCTCTTTGCCCATTTGGTAAAGACGTTCGGAGGCCATCGACAGCCCGCACGCCCACTCAATCGCCCAGCCCCAGTCCACCACTTGCACTGTGGCAAACATGGCCGGGTCACGCAGAGCGTCAAACCCGGCAACACCTGCCATGGGTTCAGCCAGGCTGACACGGTAGCTCTTGCCGCTTGCCAGCTCAACAACCAGGGTGTCAGGTGCATGCACGGTAACGCTCTTGATTTTGTCGGGTGTTGCCATTTCAGATCCTTACGTTTTTGGGTTGCAGGTAGTCCATTCGTTGATGACTGCCTGGGTATTGGCAGTGATCCAGTCTTGTGCCTCAGTCATGGCAGCAGCAGGTATGCCTGTATTTTTGACCGTGCCATTCAGGTAAACCATGGCACGACCGTCAGTGTGCGTCACATGGGCGTGAACAGGCGGGTGCTCAAAACCGTTGACCCGGATGGTGAATTTGCCTGTTTTGTAAATGGTGCCCATGGTTTGAATTGTAGAGAATATTATTCTCTAGTCCCAACTATAGACATCCGGCGTTGCCGCCACCCCACCACGCCTGACCAGACTGGCGAAAATGGCGGGAACTGAATCACCCGGAAACACCAGCCATGCCCCAGGGAACCATCCGCATTCGCGGCGCACGCCAGCACAACCTTAAGAACCTTGATCTCGACATTCGCACCGGCGAACTGACGGTGGTCACCGGCCCAAGCGGCTCGGGCAAATCGAGCCTGGTGTTTGACACTCTGTTTGCCGAAGGCCAGCGGCGCTATGTGGAAACCTTTAGCGCCTATGCGCGCCAGTTTCTGGAGCGCATGGACAAGCCCGCCGTTGACAAAGTCGAAGGCGTGCCGCCGGCCATCGCGATTGACCAGACCAATCCGGTGCGCTCCAGCCGCTCCACCGTCGGCACCATGACCGAACTCAACGACCATTTGAAGCTGCTGTTTGCCCGCGCTGGCCAGCTCTTTGACCGTGATACGGCGCAAGCCGTGCGCCACGATACGCCCGAGACTATTTATGCCCAATTGCAAGCACTTGCCGGGCCGGCTGATCCCCGGCTGGCGCTGACTTTTCCGGTTGAGCTGCCAGCCAGCGCCAGCCCGGTCGAGGTGACGCAGTGGCTATCAGCCAGCGGCTTTACCAAGGTGCAGGCCGAGCGCGAGGCAGCGCCTGAGCCAGCCCCCGGCATCGGCCACCCGCCCGCCCGCAGCCCCGCTGCCAAAGCGGGCGCTACCAAAGCCGACGCCGCCAGCGCTATGCCGCGCAAGCTGCTCGACGTGGTGGCCGACCGGTTTCGACTGGGCAAGACCGACAAAGCGCGGGTGCTGGAGGCGATTGAAATGGCCCTCAAGCACGGCGCTGGTCGCCTCAATGTCTATAAGCTAAATGAGGCTCTAGCCCATGCTGGACAAGCGCCGGCAGCTATAAATAAAGCAGCAGACCGGCAATCGGAAGAAATACCTGAACCGATACCTGAACCCAATGGCACTGACTTAAGCGCAATTGCTGGCCAAATTCTCCCGTTCGCCCTGAGCTTGTCGAAGGGCAATGAAGGCTTCGACAAGCTCAGCCCGAACGGAAACCTCCTTAAGTCAGTGCCATTGATGCCTGAACCGATACCTGAAGAAAAGCCCGAGATCTGGCGCTTCTCGACCGGCCTGCATTGCCCCGAAAGCGATCTGCGTTACACCGACCCGATCCCGTCGATGTTCTCGTTCAACTCGGCAGTCGGCGCCTGCGACACCTGCCGGGGCTTTGGCCGGGTGATTGGGGTGGACTATGGCCTGGTCATTCCCAATGACAAGCTGACCCTGCGCCAGGGTGCCATCAAGCCGATGCAAACCCCGGCCTGGCTAGAGGCGCAAGCTGACCTGATGCGCCATGCCGAGGCCGCCGGCATTCCACGCGACACGCCCTGGAACAAGCTCACCGCCGATCAGCGGCACTGGGTGATCCACGGCTCGCCGCACTGGAACGGCCAATGGAGCCAGCACTGGTTTGGCGTCAAACGCTTTTTTGAATACCTCGAAACCAAGTCCTACAAGATGCACATCCGGGTGCTGCTGTCCAAGTACCGCAGCTACACGCCGTGCGCTGATTGCAGCGGCGCACGCCTGAAAACCGACAGCCTGCTGTGGCGCATCGGCAGCCAGGCCGATGCCGATGCGGTGCTGGCGCCGTCGCAGCGTTTCATGCCCGCCGGGGTGGCATGGACGCGCGCCGAGCTTGAAGCTTTGCCGGGCTTGTGCCTGCATGATTTGATGCTGCTGCCGCTGGACCGGCTCAGGCGGTTTTTTGATGGCATGGCCGCCACCAGGCAAGGCAGCGATGCCGCAGCATCGCCTGCCGGCCAGCAGCAGGCGCTCAAGCTGCTGTTTGAAGAGATCACCACCCGCCTTAAATACCTGTGCGAGGTCGGCATTGGCTATCTGACGCTGGACCGCCAAAGCCGCACCTTAAGCGGCGGCGAGGTGCAGCGCATCAACCTGACCACCGCTTTGGGCACTTCGCTGGTCAACACCCTGTTTGTGCTTGACGAACCCAGCATTGGCCTGCATCCGCGCGACATGCACCGCATCATTGTGGCGATGCAGCGGCTGGTGGATGCCGGCAACACGCTGGTGGTGGTCGAGCACGATCCGGCGGTGATGCTAGCCGCCAACCGCATCATCGACATGGGGCCTGGCCCCGGCGAGCGCGGTGGCCAGATTGTGTTTGATGGCACACCTGCCGGCCTGTGCCATGCCGACACCCTGACCGGTGCCTATCTGGGCGGACGCAAGCAGCTTGGCCAGGGTTTTAGACAGTTGGTGGCGGCCAGCACGCCGCGCCTGATTTTGCAAGGCGCGTGCCAGCACAATCTGAAAAACATCACTGTCGAAATTCCATTGCAGCGGCTGGTCTGCGTCACCGGCGTCAGCGGCTCCGGCAAATCGACGCTGATTCAGGATATTCTGGCCCCCGCCTTGCTGCGCCATTTTGGCCGGGCCACCGAAACGCCGGGCGCGTTTGACCAACTGCTCGGTGCCGAACAGTTGAGCGATGTGGTGTTTGTCGATCAGTCGCCGATCGGCAAAACGGCACGCTCCAACCCAATCAGCCATGTTGGTGCCTGGGACACGATTCGCGAGATTTTTGCCAATGCGCCACTGGCCCGGCAGCGCGGCTACACGGCTGGCAAATTCAGCTTCAACAACGGCGATGGCCGTTGCCCAAGCTGCGGCGGCTCGGGCTTTGAGCATGTGGAAATGCAGTTCTTGAGCGATGTCTATCTGCGCTGCCCGGACTGCGACGGCAAACGCTACCGCCCGGAAATTCTGGAGATCACGATTGAGCGCCCGCCCGCCCTGCGCGCCCTTAATGTTGCCGATGTGCTCAACCTCACCGTCAGCGAAGCCGCCGTGTTTTTCAAGGCCGACCGCGAGGTGCTGCGGGCGCTGCAGCCCATTCTGGATGTCGGACTGGACTACGTCAAACTCGGCCAGCCGGTGCCCACGCTCAGCGGCGGCGAAGCGCAGCGCCTCAAATTGGCCGGCTTTCTGGCCGAAGCCGCCAAAAGCAGCAGCGCCAGCCGACAGGCACTGGCCCGGCGCGGCGTGCTGTTCATGTTTGACGAGCCGACCACCGGCCTGCATTTTGATGACATTGCCAAGCTGATGGGCGCGCTGCGCCGGCTGCAGGCGGCTGGCCATTCGCTGCTGGTGATCGAGCACAACCTGGACGTGATGCGCGCCGCCGACTGGCTGATCGACCTCGGCCCCGAAGGTGGGGATGCTGGCGGCGAGCTGGTGGCTGTTGGCACGCCCGAAGACCTGATGCAGCAGCACGCCAGCTCGCACACCGGGCTGGCCCTGCGCGACTACGCGGCCCAGATGGGTAGCACGCACGCAGTGCAGGATTTTTCTGGCAGCAGTGCCCGCACAGCCCTTCAGTTGCTGCAAAATAAAGAGCTGCTAGCCCAAGCGCAGCAAGGGCTAGAGGCCAAAAACACCATACAAATCATCAACGCCCGCGAGCACAACCTGCAGTCGCTCAGCGTCAACATTGCGCGCGGCAAATTCACCGTGGTCACCGGGGTCTCGGGTTCGGGCAAATCGACGCTGGCGTTTGACATTTTGTTCAACGAAGGCCAGCGGCGCTACCTGGAATCGCTCAACGCCTACGCCCGTTCCATCGTGCAGCCGGCTGGCCGGCCCGAAGTCGATGCGGTTTATGGCATTCCGCCCACAGTGGCGATCGAGCAGCGGCTGAGTCGCGGCGGGCGCAAATCGACGGTCGGCACCACCACCGAGGTCTGGCATTTTTTGCGCCTGCTGTATGTCAAGCTCGGCACCCAGCACTGCATCCACGACGGCACGCCGGTGGCCCCGCAAACGCCCGACAGCATTGCCGCGCAACTGATGAAAAGCTTTCGCGGCCAGCACATCGGGCTGCTCAGCCCGCTGGTGATGAACCGCAAGGGCGTTTATACCGAGCTGGCCGACTGGGCACGGCCACGCGGCTTTGGCCATTTGCGGGTCGATGGCAACTTTTTGCCGACCAGCGGTTTCCCGCGCCTGGACCGGTTCAAGGAACACACCATCGAGCTGCCGGTGTTCAGCCTGGACATCGCGCCAGAAAACGAGGCGCAGTTGCGCACTGCTTTGGCGACCGCCCTGCAGCATGGCAAGGGCGTAGTTCATGTGCTCAGCGATCTGGCGGGCCTGGGCGAGGCAATGCTGGCAGGCAGCCCGACGGCGGGCATTGGCCACATCAGCGTGTTTTCGACCCTGCGCGCCTGCCCGCTGTGCAGCACCAGTTATGCCGAACTTGACCCGCGCTTGTTCAGCTACAACAGCAAGCATGGCTGGTGCCCGGACTGTGTCGGCACCGGGATCAGGCTGACGCGCGAGCAGCGCCTGGTGCTCGACGACTCGGTGAAAGACGACAACACATCAGGTCGCGAGCAGACCTTTGCCGAGCCGGATGTAGAGGATTTGGCCGATGCGGTGTGCCCGGCCTGCCAGGGCACGCGCCTCAACGCCACGGCGCGGGCAGTGAAATTTGGCGCGGCCAGCCCAGCCCCAGGGTGTGCCCAGGAGGGCGTGTCGATCACCGAACTGGCGGCCTTGAGCGTGACCGACATTCGGCTGTGGGTAGAAAACTTGCAACAGCCAGGCCGCTTAAGCCCGCGCGAAAGCGACATCGCGCGTGACTTGCTGCCCGAGATCAAGGGCCGGCTGGCATTCCTGGAGCAGGTCGGCCTGGGTTATTTGACGCTTGATCGTGGCGCGCCCACTTTAAGCGGCGGCGAAGCCCAGCGGATTCGCCTGGCAGCGCAGCTCGGCAGCAACCTGCAGGGTGTCTGCTATGTGCTCGACGAGCCGACCATCGGCCTGCATCCGCGCGACAACCAGATGTTGCTCGATGCCCTGCAGCAGTTAAGCGAGCAGGGCAACACGCTGGTGGTGGTGGAGCATGATGAAAACACCATTCGCCATGCCGACTGCATCATCGACATCGGCCCGAGTGCTGGCAAGCGCGGCGGCCAGTTGGTGGCACAAGGCCGGGTGGCCGATATTCAAAACGCGCCAGATTCGCAAACCGGCCGCTATTTGCTGCACGCCATGCGGCATCCGTTGCAGCCACGGCGAGTGGTGATGCCGGATGCCACGCCAGCACAGCACTGGATCACCGTCAGCGGTGCCAGTTTGCACAATCTGCAACACATCGAAGCCCGAATTCCGTTAAGCCGGCTAGTCGCCATCACCGGTGTCAGCGGCTCCGGCAAATCCACCCTGGCGCGCGATGTGCTGCTGGCCAATGTGCAAAGCGCCGTGCAAAAGCGCAGCACCAAAGCCGGCCGCGATGCGCTGGCCGCCGGTGAAACCATCCCCTGGGCGGGCTGCCAGCAGGTCACCGGTTACGAGCCGGTTGACCGGGTGCTTGAAGTCGATCAAACCCCCATCGGCAAAACCCCGCGCAGTTGCCCTGCCACCTACATTGGCTTCTGGGACACCATCCGCAAGCTGTTTGCCGACACGCTGGAGGCCAGGGCGCGTGGCTATGCGGCCAGCCGTTTCAGCTTTAACACCGGCGAAGGCCGCTGCCCCGGCTGCGAGGGCCAGGGCATTCGCACCATCGGCATGAGTTTTTTGCCGGATGTGAAGGTGTTGTGCGAAACCTGCAAGGGCGCGCGTTTCAACCCCGAAACCCAGGCCGTCACCTGGCGCGGCAAGAACATTGGCGATGTGCTGCAGATGGAAGTGGACGAGGCAGTGGACTTTTTTGCCGCCATGCCGGTAATTGCCCATCCGCTGCAACTGCTCAAGGATGTCGGCCTGGGCTACCTGACGCTGGGCCAGCCCTCGCCCACTTTAAGCGGCGGCGAGGCGCAGCGCATCAAGCTCGTCACCGAACTGAGCAAGGTGCGCGACGACATCACCCGCCGGGGCCAAAAAGCGCCGCACACCCTGTATGTGCTGGACGAACCAACCGTCGGCCTGCACATGGCGGATGTGGAAAAACTCATCCGCGTGCTGCACCGGCTGGTTGATGGCGGCCACAGCGTGGTGGTGATCGAACATGATCTGGACGTGATCGCCGAGGCCGACTGGGTGATTGACCTGGGTCCGGACGGCGGCCATGCCGGCGGCCGGGTGGTGGCCGCCGCCACGCCCGAAGCTGTGGTGGCGCTGAGCACGCACACCGGGCTGGCGCTGGCAGCCGTTCTTGGCAGATAAGCGCAAGCCTCCTGCCTCCTGATCCGCGCCACGCAAAATATCGGTATTCTCGGAGCCACCGCAACCACCCCGCCCGAAAACCATGTTTTTGGAGTTGATCCAGCGTTTCGGCTAAAATTGAGCCGATTTGCTTCAAATCGGTACATGTAAGTCGTACGGTACTTATATACCAGTGGCTTCTGGTTCTTTCATAGTCGCATCAAGGTCCGCAAAAATGTGGTATGCGTAGAGCCTATCGTA
>CAIQOO010000177.1 GCA_903873485.1 uncultured beta proteobacterium
ACGATCACTGGGTTCTGGAGGATCAAGCAGGGCCGAGACGAATCGAATCTGGTCTTCGCGCGACAACCTCATGTTGTCATGCGCCTCAATGATTCGGGTCGCAGCTTCCTGGGCACTGGCAACCACAAACTCACTCAATGTCCGGGTGGAGAGCATGGCTGCCTGTTGAAACAGCGCTTTTTGCTCATTGCTAATACGAGCTTCAAGACGTGAGCCTCTGGTCTTGGTCGGTGCATTGATATTGGCTTGCATGCTTTCAATCCTTTAAGAAACAGAAACAAAACTATTTAAACGCCAAGTGTCGAAATTGTACGCCAATCGTCCGTACTGACTCTTATTCAAGGCATCGGCAGTTTCATCGGGCTGACTCAGATGGCCCGGATTCAAGGCTTGATGCCGGTTCTTTGGCCAAATATTTATACCAAATCGGCCTCTAGCCCCCGTGGAATAAGCGCTGATAGCTATAAAAAAAAGAGCACTATAGGGCCCGCCAGGCCGGCGGCTTGAGCGCTTCATGGCGCTGCTTCCTGCTGCGCCAGTGGCAGCAGCAGGCAAAACCGGCTGCCCAGACCCTCGCCGCCGGACTCGGCCCAGATGCGCCCGCCGTGGTGCTCGGCGATCTTGCGGCACAGTGCCAGGCCAATGCCGGTGCCCTCATAGGCGGCGCGGCTTTGCAGGCGGGCAAAAACCTGGAACAGCCGCCCGATCTGGTCGGGCAACATGCCCACGCCGTTGTCGGCAATACACACCTGCCATGCGCCACCGGCCGCGCCGCTGCCCGTCACGCTGCTGGTCACGCTGCTGGTCACGCTGATTTGCGGCAGTCGCCCGGCCACCCGAAACTTGAGCGCGTTGCCGACCAGGTTTTGCAGCAGGCGCAGCAGCTCGTCAGGGCTGGCCAGGATGCGCGGCCAGTCGCCTTCGATGTGTACCTGCGCCTGCGCTTCGGCGATCAGCGGGCGCAAAAACAGCAGCGCCTCATCGAGCACGCTGCGGCTCTCAATCCAGACCGGTGGCTCGCCGTGGTGGCCGACCCGCGAGTAGTCCAGCAGCCCCAGCAGCATGGCATCAAGCCGCTGGGCCCCATCGATGGCAAAGTTGAAATAGCTGCGCTGCTCGGCATCCAGCGTGTCGCCCAGGCTCTTGTGCAGCAGTTGCAGGTAGCTTGAAATCATGCGCAGCGGCTGGCGCATGTCGTGCGAAATGCTGTAGCTGAACTGCTCTAGCTCGCGGTTGGAGCGCGCAAGCTCCTGGGCTTGTTCCAGCAGGGCGGCTTGGGTTTGCTTGCGTGCGTTGATGTCCATGTGGGTGCCGACCACCCGCACTGGCGCACCCGCCGCGTCCCATTCAACCACCCGGCCGCGGTCCAGTATCCAGACCCAGTGGCCGTCCTTGTGCCTGATGCGGTGCTCGCATTCGTAAAACGGGGTTTCGCGTTTCAGGTGCGCCTGTAGCGCGGCATGGATGGCCGGCCAGTCATCCGGATGCGCCAGATGGTGCCAGCTTTGCGCATCGGGCTTGATCTCATCGAGACGGTAGCCCAGCATGGCGCAGTCGCGCTCGCTGAAAACCACCGCGCCGCTGGGGATGTGCAAATCCCACATGCCCAGGCCGCCGCAGTGCAGGGCCAGCTCCATGCGCTGCTGGCTGGCCCGGCTGGCTTGATCGCTGTCGTGCAGGCGCTGGTTGAGCCGGGCAAACTCGGTGGCAAAGTTTTGCAACTGGGTCTGGTCGCGCCCCGCATCGCGGCGCAGGCTCAGCACGCGCTGGGCCGCCAGCAAGCGGCCCAGCAGCAAATGGGGCGGCGACGACTGGCTCAGAAAGTCATCGGCTCCTGCCGCAAAGGCATCGGCCAAATGCTGCTCTTGCTCGTCGCTGGTGAGTAGCAGCACATAAATGGCCCGGCCACTGTCGGTTTGCCGCAGCGCCCGGATCAAGGCGATGCCATCCATCTGCGGCATTGCCCCATCCACCAGCATCAGCTCAGGGGGCTCGGTGCTGGCCAGTTGCATGGCCTGCTGGCTGCTGGTGGCCTGCGTATAAGAGTAGCCGGCAGCGGTCAACAGCGTCTTTAACGAGGCCCGCACCAGCGCTTTGCCATGCACCAGCAGCAGCCGAAAAACCGGCTGGGCCGGTGCGATTGGGTCAGCCACGGCGGGCACCGGCAGCACTGCCAGCGGCGGCTCCAGCAACTGGGCAAACGGTGGCAGGGCCTGCGCCGGCACTTCCAGCAGCAAGCACCAGTCAGTCCATTTGCGCACCACCGAGTCGCACAAGACCAGCAGGTCGTCACGGCCGAGCGGCAGTTGCGCCCCCAGGGCCAGCAGATCGGCCATCTGGGCATGCCGGTCTTGCGGGGCCGCCTGGCAGACATCGGCAATGGCACACGCCAGTGTGAACTGCTGCAGCAGGCATCTGGCGCGCAATCCGGCGGCGCTGCCGACTTTTTGTTGGCGTCCATGCAGGCCAATCGGCGCAATCAGGCTGGCCGGAAAGCCCCAGTCGGCCAGCATCGCCGCTGTCAGATCGAGATGGGCCATGGCAAAAGCCTGTACCTCCTGCGCCAGCAGCCCGTTGCCTGCGGGCGTGGCCTGGCTCAACAACTGGGCGTAATCTTGCGGAAACAGGCTGGCTAAGCCCAGCTCCCCCACCTGCGACAGCAGCCCGAGCGAAAAAGCTTCGTCGCCCGGCAGCACCCCCAGCAGCGCGCTTAAATCCTGCATCGCCACGGCGCGTGCCAGGTTGCGCGACCAGAAGTCCGGGTAATTGAAGCCGGCGCAGCGCCCGCTGTGGCTGCTGCTCATCAGCGAAAAACCCAGCGCCAGGCCTCGCACCGCGTTCAGGCCCAGCACGCGAATCGCATCCTTGATGGCCAGCACCGGCCGAGCCCCGGAAGCTATCGTCCGATTGGCCAGCTTGATCAGGCGCGCCACCAGCGCCGGGTCGGCTTGAATGGCGCGCGCCAGTTGCTCGGTTGACACATCGTCTTTGCGGGTCAGCGCGACCACCGCCATGGCTGCACCCTTGGGCGAGGGCAACAGGCCAGAGGCTTTGAACATTTCAAAACGGGGGTCAAGTGGGGTCGTCATGATTTGCCAGTGCCGCATTCAGGGGTGATCGGGCAGGCGCACCACATTGACCCAGTAGTCACCGATGCCGCGCACTGTTTTGATGAAGTCCTCGACATCGACCGGCTTGACGATGTAACCAGCGGCAAACTGGTCGTAGCTGTCGAGCATGTCGCGTTCGGCATCCGAGGTAGTCAGCACCACCACCGGCAGGCTGTGCAAGGCGACATCGAGCTTGATTTTTTGCAAGAACTGGCGCCCGTCCATGCGCGGCATGTTCAGGTCAAGCAAAATCATGTCAGGCTTGGGCCTATCGGCGTAAATCCCCTCGCGGCGCAGAAAGGCAAACGCCTCGACCCCATCGGATACATGGTGCAGATCGGCTGCTACCTGCCCTTCCTTGAAAGCCAGCCGCACCAGATGGGCATCGGCGGGTTCATCCTCGACCAGCAAAACAGTCAGCTTTTTGGTAGGGCTCATGCCGTAGTCTCCAGGGGTAAATCAAAAACGATACAGACACCGCCATCTTGGCCGTCCTCAATGTGCAACTGGCCACCGCACAGGCCGGTGATCTTGCAAGCCAGCGCCAGCCCCATGCCGGTGCCGGGGATACTGCTGGGCACCAGCCGGGTAAACAGGCCCAGCGCCTGGGTGCGGTACTCGGGCGCAATGCCGCTGCCATTATCGGCAAAGCGAAACACCACCCGGTCGCCCTCGGTGGCAGCACTGACCTCGAT
>CAIQOO010000178.1 GCA_903873485.1 uncultured beta proteobacterium
CATGATCTAAGGGTTGACGTAAACTACTGTTGAAAATATCTAAAACGCGTGAGCTACCTCTAAGGCTGACAGCCGCACTTAACACTAGTTGTAGCATTATGTAAATAGTTGTAGCAGAGTAGAGGTGGTAGGGAATTTTAGTTACTTTCAACGGTGCATCAGAAATTATCAAAGCAGAATTTATATTTGGTTTAGGTAAAATATTGGCTGTCTGATTAATAGTAATTTTGATCTGTTTTCTTAATAGCAATGCTTCGCTTTTCCATTTTTTTGCAGATAACTTTAATGAGCAAACTTTATTTTCTAATTCTATGTTTATCTTTTTGCTTAGCATATATTTTCTTTCCAATTATCTCTACTTTTATGGAAAAATGTAGCTAACTTTTTTACAGAACTTTTGTATAAATTTAGTTCTATCATAGAATATTTTAGTAAGTCGTTGAATGGAACAAAAATTATACTTTTTATTTTTTCAAAAAAGGGAATTTTTTGATGATTTTCATCACCCCACCCCCACGGTGCTGATCAGGCGGGTTTGCAGCGGATGCGCCAGCAGGGCCTGTTGCCGGTTGACAAACAGTGCGCCCTCGCCACCCATTGAGACAATCACGGTTTCAGGCGCATCGGGGCGAGCCAGCAATTCGCGAGCCGCTGCCAGCACCGAGGGCGTGTCGCCCAGCGGGCGACCGATCAGTTCGGCCAGTTCGCTGCGGTTGGGCTTGATGATGTCGGGCGCTGCCGCAATACCCAAGGCCAGGGCGGCACCACTGGCATCGAGCAGCACTTTGGCGCCCAGGCGATGCACATGCGCAATCAGGCGCTGGTAGGTATCGGCAGGCCACAGCGGCGGCAGACTGCCCGACAGCACGATCCAACTGCCGGGGCTGACCAGCGCGTCCAGGCGTGTCAGCAGACCTTCAAACAGCGCCTGAATCGCCTCGGGGGCCAGCGCCGGGCCGGGCATGTTGATGTCGGTGGTGTCGCCGCTGGCGCGATCCACCAGCTTGGTGTTGATGCGCGTCAGTCCATCGAGATAAACACACTGGTTGTCAATCCCCTTGGCGCGAAACAGCGCTTCAAACAGGGCCGCGTTGTCGCGTCCGATCTGGCCGGTCACGGCACTGGCTATGCCAAAGTCCGCCAGGCAGGAAGCGACATTGATGCCCTTGCCGCCGACATCAACCTGCATGCGCAAGGCGCGGTTGACTTCACCGGGGCGCAGGTGCTCGACCTCGATGGTGTGATCCAGGGCAGGGTTCAGCGCCACCGCAATTACTTGGGGCAGGCGGTTGTGCAAGGTGCTATTCATAGTGCGCGCACCTCATCGGCACTGCCGGCCGCCAGCGCGCGTTGCGCCAACGCCTGCATGGCACTGAAAGAGTCGCAGCGCAAAGCGGCCTTGACGGCCGCCACGTCCTGCGCGCTCATCGACAGTTCATCGACACCCAGCCCGGTCAGAATCCGCGCGCCCAGCGGGTCGCCGGCCAGGCCGCCGCAAACTCCGACCCAGGTGCCGTGCTTTTTGGCAGCGGCCACGGTGCGGGCAATCAGGTCCAGCACCGCAGGGTGCAGGCTGTCGGCCTGCGCTGCCAATTCCGGATGCTGGCGGTCAATCGCCAAGGTGTATTGGGTCAGGTCATTGGTGCCGACCGAGAAAAAATCAACCAGCGGCGCAAATTTGTCAGCCATGACGGCCACTGCCGGCACTTCGACCATGATGCCGATCTTGAGCTGCGGCCCGTTGACCTCGGCGCGGGCACGTTCGCAATGGATGCGCAGCGCTTCAATTTCGCTGGTGTGGGTGACCATCGGAAACATGATGCGGATCGGGCCATGCGCGGCGGCACGATACAGCGCCCGCAACTGGGTGTAGAGCAGGTCTTGCCGGATCAGCAGCAGTCTGGCCCCGCGCACACCCAGGAACGGGTTTTCTTCCTTGGGCAGGTTCAGGTAGGGCACTTTCTTGTCGCCGCCGATGTCGAGCGCGCGGATGATCAGGGTGCGCCCGCCCATCACTTCGGTCATGTCCCGATAAACCCGGTACTGCTCTTCCTCGTCGGGCGCGCTATTGCGCTCCAGAAACAGAAACTCGGTGCGCATCAGGCCGATGCCCTCGGCCCCGGCTTCCAGGGCCACGCTGGCCTGTTTGGCATTGGCCACATTGGCTGCCACCTCGACGGTATGGCCATCGGTCGTGGTGGCCGGCAGATAGCGGCCTTCGCGTAAGGCATTGCGGGCTGCCAGTTGGCGCGCGATGACTGCTGCGGCGGTGTCCTGGTCGGCCTCGGACACCCCCAGATAGACGGCACGGCCACCATCGTAAAGTTGCGCACGCATTCCCTCAAGCCGCGCTTGCAATGATGAGATTAACTACGGGGCGCCGGAGACGTTTTCGAGGTCGAGCTGGAAGTGGCAGGACTTGGCAGAGATGTTCGAACAGCGGCTTGTCAGGCGCGCGACCAAAAAAGCGCAACGCGGCGGTGCTTCCATCGCAGCGGGTGGTGACGAAGTTGTGAATAACCGTCAGTGCCGTGAGCGCCTGTGGATTCAAACCGCGCATCTGATGCTGATGTAAAGACAGGACACCGTTACGGCCTTCCACGCACCCGGTTGATCGCTGGAAGAGATCCACGCAGTCCTGCGCGGCAGCCAGCACGAGTCGTCGAAGTTCAGCGGGTAAGGCTTGCCATATTTCTGCGGACTCCATAAAAACACCGTGGAGTTTTTTCTGGACTTTTTGCAACTCTTTACGCCGCTCTGTCTCGCGTGTTTGGCTGATGACTCTTTGAAGATACAGCAGCGGGATCAGTACGTTATGGACCAGAGCCAAAACAGTCGCCGTAAGCTTCATGTCGGACAGACAACTCTTGAGCATCTCGTGCCACTGATTAACCGAGGCAACCCAGGATGGAAGCAGTCTCTTGGCCTTGAGTACTGCGGCCTGACCGCGCTCACCCAAACCTGCTTCTTTCACAATAATCTCCACCCGATCAAAGGTCTTTTGGAGTTCACTTTGGACTTTCGTCGCGTCTTGCATCTCTCCCGTTTTCAAGTCAACAGGATGAAGGATTAGCCCCAGATCACGGACGCACTGCTGCACAGCATCCAGGTTTTTAATGGCCAGGCACAGTGCGCTCTGGGCAGCATTAGCTTCTTGCTGCGCATGAACTTCGCGCGCAGCCCATGCGGGCGGGCGTCCTCGTCCATGAGGCTGCTGGTCGTATTTCTTTCTACTGCGCACAATCTGCCCCCAGTCCTTGCATGCTTGATCGAGCTTGGTGTCGGCCGCCTTGACCTTGGAGGCCAGCGCGGCCGATGTGCCACGGGTAATGGCGCTCTGACCGTGCCAAAGATCATCGATTTTGGGGATTTTTAGCCGATCCTTTGCCAGAGCGTTCAACGCTTTCGCACCATCTCCAACAACCTGAACCAGTTCCACATTCAACCCTTTAACACCCGAGCGAACATGTTCTTCCCAAGTGTCTGTATCGCGATGCGCGCTGCTTTTCTCCGAAATAATGAAACCAGCCGCCACGTCCATGGCCACAAGAAGCATATCGGCAAAAAACGTTTCATCGACTCCCAGACTAGGCTGGCGAACTGTAGTAATTTTTAATATATTTAAATTTTCCAACTTATGGATTTAATAAAATATAAAAATACTTTTACTATTAAACCCTACACTGACAATGCAAAAATATTTTTTAAGATATAGCTTCGACTGACTGAAATCCACGTCGATCTGTCA
>CAIQOO010000179.1 GCA_903873485.1 uncultured beta proteobacterium
CCCGTGCCACCGTTAGCGTCAACCCTTGCCTTAATTTCAGTGCTGAACGCTTGAATAGCAATGGATGCAGACAGTGCAGAGTAGGTGCCGTTGTCAAACAATTGCTGAAGCCTGGCGGTCGTAACAGCCTGGAGCACTGCGTTAAGTGTGACACCAGTGCTTGCCTGGATTGCGACCAACAAATTAGATCCTGTTGGCACGACAACTGGTGTTGTTGCCGCCGCCGTGGTGAAGTTGTAGCTGCTTGAACCGGCGTAGGAGTTGCCTGCCAAGTCTTTGACGCTGCCAGCGGCAAATTCGACGGTGTAGCCGGTGCTGTTCCTCAGGTCTGCTGTTGGGTTGATGGTCAGCGTGTTGCCTGCAATCGTCAGGTTGCTGCTGCTGGCAGCATCGAAGCTGACCACCATTGCACCAGCAGCAGTTTTCAGAACAATGTTGCCGGTGCCTCTGGCGATGGTTTCGCTGAAAGTGACAACGATGTTGCTGGCGATGGCCACGCTGCTGGCTTCGTCCAGTGGACTGAAGGCCGTGATAGTTGGTGCGCTGGTATCGAGTGCCGCAACTGTCGTGAAGTTGTAGTCGATTGAACCGGCGTAGGGGTTGCCTGCAAGATCCTTGACGCTGCCAGCGGCGAATTCGACGGTGTAGCCGGTGCTGTTGGCCAGATCGGCGGTGGGGTTGAGGGTCAGCGTGTTGCCGACAATGCTCAGGTTGCCGCTGCTGGCGGCGTCATAAGTGGCTACCGTTGCCACGGCGGTAGTTTTCAGAACAATGCTGCCGCTGCCTTGGGCAATGGCTTCGCTGAAGGTGATGACGAGGTTGCTGGCGATGGCCACGTTGCTGGCTTCGTCGGCTGGGCTGAAGGTGATGGCCGTGGGGGCGATGGTGTCGTCAAGCGCATTTTTTTGGATCGTCGAGATCTCGGCCAGCGAGGTGGCATCACTCAAAACCTGATTGGTGGCCGCAATTTGCCCCAAGACCACACTGGATGCATTGGGCAAGATGCTGTGCAACACCGCAGCATTAGTCAGGTCAAGCGTTTGTCCACCGGCACTGCCCAAGCTGGCCGCGATGCTGGCAAATGTGGTGCCACCTTCAGGGGCCAGCGTAGCCAGGGTTGCCACCTGCGCTGCCACCTGTTGCACGGCCAGCGCCGTAGCATCGTTAGCAGATTGAGCTAGCGGGTCGTATTGGGTCAGGTCCACATCGGCGCTGATGCCAACTGCCGCTTGCACCCGCTGTTCGGCTTCTGTAGCGCTGATGCCTTGTTGCGCTGCGGTCAGATGCACCAGCGTGGTCAGCGGTGTGACGACGGTCGAACTGGCCGGTGCGCTCAGTTGCAGTGTGTTGGCAAGGTTTGTGTCGATGTTGGTGCCGCCGATGGCGATGATGGGTGCGGTCGCAGCAAGCAGCAAGTCAAAATTGCCATTGGCATCGGTTTTGACACCCGTGTCTTCGGTCGCCTCGGCAATGCCGTTGTCGTTGGCATCGAGAAAAATCGAAGCCCCGGCAATGTAGCCGTCAATCAGTTTGCCGTTGTTGAGCGACTGGTTTTTGGCAGTTTCGACAAAATCAAAGTCGGGCACGATCACGATCTGGTTGGCGTGCAAGTCGGCTAGCTTGTCACCGTAGGGGTGGCGACTGATGTCGGCCACATGCCTGGCATCGTTGTAGTCGGTGTTGCCATCCTGGTCGAAATACAAACCACCGGTGGTTGTGTCGAAAACAAAAGCGAACAAGTCATCCGCCTCGTCGTCGTCCACAAAACTCAGTATGTCATGGTCATCGAGGTAGTTGTCGCCGCCAAACAACTCAGAGCCATTTGAAGGCTGGTGGTTGACATACTCATTGAAGCTGCCGACTTTGAAGAAACGTTCTTCGTTGGCAGGCTTTGAAGACCGTTCCAGGCCCATGACATAGCCAGTCAGGCCGAAAGGCAGGTTTATCAGATCAAAGTAAGTGTAATTGGCCAGGTCATCGGTGATCGACAAGCCCAGTTGCTCTGCCGAAAACACCAGCCAGTCGTCAGCGGTAAAGTCTGCCCCGGTAATGTAAAAGTTTTCGATACGATCGACATTGCGCTCGTCGCCGTAGGAAGTCGTCAAATCCACATCGATAAAGAAAAAGTCGTTGTCACCATCGATATCGTCAGTGATTTCCGCATCTTCTTCGTAAGCGCTGTCAGAAAGCTCCCCAATCATCCGGTCAGCCCCCATGCCGCCAATGTAATAGCCAACATCGACCGGGTCCACCAATGCGCTGTCGCTGTAGGTTTGTGCCAGGCTGGCAATGGCGCTGCTTTGTGCGGCAGAAACGCCACTGAGCGTCACCCCGCTGTTGCGGTACAACCCGCCAAACAGTGTGTCGTTGCCGGCACCGCCTATCAAAACATCCTTGTCCGCACCGCCAAAGATGAAGTCATCACCCGCGCCTCCGGCCAGCACGTTGTTGGCCGCGTTGCCGATAAGGATGACCGATTGGTTTGCTGCATCCGCGTTGACGCTGATGTTTTCTGACGGTGAGTATGTGTCGTCGCCCACGATCACCGTCTTGACGTTGTCGTTGACTTGATGAACACCGCCTGAAAATCCCAAAAACGGGCGCAGCACCAAGGTGCCGTCGGTGGTGTCAAAAGCGGTCTCGTAGTCATAGCCAGTGGCCTGGTATTCGGTGGTGTCTTCGAAATAGACGGCCGCCCCCACAAAGGGCAAGATACGCCCGGCAGCAGTCACCGAAGGGCCAACCAAAGGAATTGAGATCACCGTACCCAACGCGGCGATCAGCGGACCGGCCACTACCGCTTCGGCAAAAAACTTGGCCGAAGAAAACTTGTTCGTAACGATGACACCGTCGTGGTTGTCATCCACATAAATGCGGTTGTCGTGGTCCAGCGTCGTCCTTTGGTTGTTGTTTGGCTCAATGATGTCAACCACCCGGTCAAACTGCTTGTCAATCTGGAACATGTAGTGCGTGGCCAAGGGGTCCAGCGTCGAAAAACTTGTTTCATAGTCCAGGTGGATGGTCTGGCCGTAGTTGTTGCCCAAGCCCAGATCAGGCACCGGATCAGCGCGCATCTCAAAGTTGACAAAGCGCGTGTCGTTGGCATCCGGGGCCAATTTATTCGCCGCTTCAAACGTCACCGCCTCAAAGCGCGGGTCGTTGGGATGGTCTTGCATGAACATCATCGCCATCTGGCCGCCCAGGCTGTGGCCTGAGACATAGACATGCTCCAAGTTCGGGTTCGCCAGCAGATAGGCGTCAATGCTGTTGACCAAGGGGCGATAGCGCTCGTAATGGCGTGTCATGCCGTTGACATCTTC
The DNA here is from genome assembly GCA_903873485.1 of uncultured beta proteobacterium. Classification (GTDB taxonomy): domain Bacteria; phylum Pseudomonadota; class Gammaproteobacteria; order Burkholderiales; family Burkholderiaceae_C; genus Rhodoferax. The sequence continues at coordinate 3,321 of CAIQOO010000179.1, forward strand.
GACCTTGTCGCCGGTGCTGTCGGTTCCCCGGAAGGCGATAAACAGCGCATCGTCTGAACGGCCCACCAGGGCCACGGATGACTTATCGATAACGCCATCGACGTAGCCCGTGTAATAACCATCCTGGAACTGCACCTGATAGCTGGCCTGGCCCGCAAGCTGCAAGCCGGTTGGCAGCGTGTAGGTCTGCTCCACCAGATTGAGATCGGGATACAGGTTGGTCGGACTCGTCGAGCGAAACAAATCAATGCCAGAGTCTGCGGCAGAAATGGTGTTGTAGCTGCTGGTTTTAAGTGTATCTGCCAACAGGTCGTCGGGTTGGGTGCCAACCGGCACAATCTCGACCCCGGGGGCAAAGCCAAGGCGGTAATAACTTGCGGCACTCAGGGCAAAAAAGGTCTGGTAATACCCGTCGGCGAGAAATATCTGTTCTGCGGTCTGACCGGCTTGAGGGGCGCCATCATCCGCCGTGTACTCGTCGTCGGCAAACGGATTGGCCATCGAGACCACATCAATGCTGCCGTCGAGCTGGCTGGCTACTGCGCTGCTGTCGCCACCAGCACCACTGCCACCCCACGTCACAACCGAACCATCGGCGCGCAGAGCGGCAAAGGCGCCATCTGACGTAAAAATTTCGACTACATCATTGCTGCCGTCAAGTTGACTCTTCACTGCGCTACTGTCACCACCGCTGCCACCCCAAGTCACCACGGAGCCATCAGCGCGCAGGGCGGCAAAGCTATCAGATATCGAAAAAATCGCAACCACATCGTTGTTGCCATCCAGTTGACTCGCCACGGCGCTACTGTCACCACCTCGATTTGAATATCCCCAAGTCACCACCGAACCATCGGCGCGCAATGCAGCAAATGCGCAATATGTCGAAAAAACCTTGATCACATCAATGTTGCCGTTCAGTTGACTCGCCACCGCGCTGCTATCGCCACCATAGCCTCTATCTCCCCAAGTCACTACCGAACCATCGGCGCGAAGCGCAGCAAAGGAAGAACCCGTAGAAAAAATTTCGACAACATCGTTGCTGCCGTCAAGTTGACTCGCCACTGCGCTGCTGTCGCCAACACTGCTACCCCAAGTCACCACTGAGCCATCGGCACGAAGGGCGGCAAAGGCATCAAATGCCGAAAAAATCTCGACAACATCGTTGCGGCCATCCAACTGACTCGCCACTGTGCTGCTGTCGCCTCCCCAGTTTGAATTCCCCCAAGTTACAACCGAGCCATCGGCGCGCAGGGCGGCGAAGGAAGTTTTCGCAGAAAAAATTTCGATAACATCGTTGCTTCCATCCAATTGATTAGCCACCGCGCTGCTATCTCCACCGTTGTTGCCATATCCCCAAGTCACAACCGAACCATCGGCGCGTAGGGCGGCAAAGGCGTCATCTGCCGAAAAAATCTCGACAACATCGTTTCGGCCATCCAATTGATTAGCCACCGCGCTGCTGTCTCCACCGCTGCCGCCCGATCCCCAAGTCATCACCGAGCCATCGGCGCGCAGGGAGGCAAAGGCAGTAGCTGTGGAAAAAATCTCGATCACATCGTTGTGGCCATCCAATTGACTTGCCACCGCGCTGTTGTCACCACCACTGCCTCCATTGCCCCAAGTCACCACCGAGCCATCGGCACGAAGGGCGGCAAATGCCCAGCCTGCCGAAAATATCTCGACGACGTCATTGCTGCCATTCAAGGTACTGGCCACAGCGCTGCTGTCGCCAGCCCAAGGCCCCCAAGTCACTACCGAGCCATCGGCGCGCAGGGCTGCAAAGGCGTAGAAAAAACGAAATTCCCCCGAGGTTCTGCCGGGAGAGCTGGGCTTAATCGGCGTGCTGATCAGTGGCATGACAAGGGCTCCTCGTGAAAACTGGCATCAAACAAAATAAGCGGCAACGGGCCTGACAAAAACAGGCGAAGACCAAAAACTGAAAAAAACGATCACCTTACTGAAGCGAAGGGGCAGGTGTGCCGCTTGTCGTCTGCTGCTTGAGCACGCCTTGCTTGACCAACTGCTTGACCAGCCCCTCCATCATGCCCATCGAGGCCAGCAGCCCGTCCAGCGGCAGCACCAGCGTGTGGCTTGGCTGCAAGACGGGCTGTTCACCTTCGGCCTGCGGTGGTTTCATCACCCCCCATTGCAGGCGGACCAACGGCCCGGTGACAGCGACATTTAACAAGCGGTCGGCAAATAAAACAGTGGTTTCAGACATGGTTTACCTCATTGGTAGCCGCGCCGCCAGGGATGACCACCCCGGCAAGTGCGCGGCTGATGGTTAAAAATCATACCCGCACGGTTATCGGCCAAAATGGGCCTGCACCGAATCCAACTCGCAGCCGCTGGCCAGCACACGCACCATTTGTGCAACGCCGCACCTATCCACACCCTGCCCAACCCAGTCACGCGCGGGCGCCAGGCTGCCAAACCGGGTTGGGTCATCGGCAACGCGTGCATCGACAAAAACAATGCTCTGGCTCATGGTGGTCTCTCCTCAGCTCGGCAGTGATGGTGGTTTGATATAGCTTGAAATGGCAAAGCCGCGCAGCAATAGCCGCAAGGCAGCCCCAAACACAGCAAACTCTAGCCACTTTGGCGTGCCGTGACACATATGGCGCAAAAATCTTGCAAAAATCGAACGCTTGCAAAAACTCAGAAAATTTCCTTTATAAATCATTAACTTGTAAAATTATTTCGCGCAGTTCTGGTACTGCCCAGGCCAGAAAACAGCTTGTCAAGCCAAAAATGGTTGTAAAAATCTAACAACATCAGAAAAATTGGAAAAAATCAGGCATGTAACCAACGCAGCCAGCCTGGCGCAGAATTTGATCGCGCTTGCCAAGTCGATGCCGGGTTACGGAGTATTGGCTTTCGCCTGACCGGCCGTTTACCTCAAACGCTGTTTGGCGGCATCATAGACAGCACTTTTGTCGCGCTTACCCACGGCAATGGTCAGCAACACAAGTTTGTCGTCTTGAACCTGATAGACCAGTCGAAAGCCCGTGCTGCGCAGTTTGATTTTGTAGCAGTCAGGCATGGACGTAAGCGCTGCAGCCGGAACTCTTGGGCTTTCGAGTCTGCGCAGAAGCACTTTGGCAAACTGCGTCCGAATGGCGGCATCAAGTTTGTCCCATTCGTCTTTGGCTTGGGGCAAAAACTGCAAGCGGTAAGGGCTGATCGTGCTGCTCATCGGTCACAGTCGCTTGGCTTTTCCTTTTGATTTGACATTTTTTGGTGCCGGGCCTTGCGCCATTTGCATCAATTCATCGCGAGACATTTCAATGATCTTGTCCGGATCTGCCTGCCAGCAAGCGATGCGCTGCTGCACCACGGGCAGCAATTGCAAATCGTCAAGCACATCCATCAATGCCTCATAGGTTTGCGTCGGCACCAAGTACGCCGAGGGCTTGTTGTGATGCAAAACCACGATGGTGTCAGACCCGGCAGCACGAATCACGGCCGACGGGTTTTTTTTGAGTTCGGTAATTCCGATGGATATTTCAGCAAGCACAGCGTCCATGATGGCCAATCAGTAGTGAGTGGCTCATGGTATCAAAACAGACTACTGTAATGGTCTTTTTCAGGGGATTTTGCCTTGGGATCATGGCCAGTCACCGCATTGCCGCTTGGGTCGCCCTTGACGGCACAAGTGATCGATAGCCGCACAGTATGTGAGACTGAGGATAAAATGCTACATAATAAATAGCTTGAAGCGCTTGCTTCATAAGGGCTAGAGGCTTATTTTTCATATTTTTTTGCGAGCCTGCAAGCCCTGCCAACATCAGTCGTCAGAATGGTTTTGCAGCAGCAGTCTTGCCAGTTGTGCTTCAGACAGCGGAAATGGCTGGCCGGTTTGTTGCAGATGCAGCTTGTTGATCAGCCGAGCCAGGCCACTGCGGTTCAGACGCGGCGGGCTGCCTTTGAGGGCGTGGTGTTTGAGTTCATCAAACTGTCTGTCGATCAGTGTGCCAAGCAGTTCCAGCGCCAGCGCACGCTGCCATGTAGCCGACTCGGCCCGGCTGTTGGCAGAAAAGCGCGCATGTTCTTTTTCACTGGCCAGTGCCTGCTCCAGCGCCGCAACTCTGGTTTGCAGGGTGACCAGTTGCTCAGCCAGCCGCCGGTTTTCCTGCTGCAGGTTGGCGCTGGTGAATGGGTCAGCGGGTGCGAACATGCCCACGCTGGGTCGCGGTTCCTCGCCCAGCAGCAAGGTGACCAGGGTTGAGCTGTGGTAGGCGCTGGCACCTGCTTGGCCGGTGGGCGCAATCTCGCCGTAGGTGTAAAAACCGGCAACCGGCAGCATCGCCGGCACATTGGCAATGGCGGTGCTGAATTCGCACTGCGCATCGGCCTGCAACACCAGCGCACGGCTGACGCATGAAAACCACAGCGCAACCGCAGGCGGCGCAGCACCCGGAAAATGCGCCAGCGCCTGCTGGATGTTTTGTCGCGACACCGCCAGAATTGCAGCCGGGTCGGGTTCGGTAAGCTGCACCTGGCAATCGGCGGGCAGCAACTGCAGCGACTCCAGCGCACCGGTGTCAGTTGAATACCGAATGACATCCCTGAAATAGTGTTCCTCGCTTTGCCGGTCTGGATAAATCACAAACGGATGACAGACCGACAGCACACCCCCTTCAAGCCGGTAGCGTGCCGCCAGGTAATCGACCGCCGGGCGCTGGTTGATGGTTTGCAGGTGCCTGCCGTCGCAATGGGCATCGAGCCGCTCGCCTACCGCCCGCCAGCCCGATGTCAGACCTTGGGTGACCGCCCAGGTGTAGCGCAGCGGGCCGTAAAACAACAGGTAGGGCACCGACTGGTGCAGCACCTCCCGGTTAAAAAACTGGCAGGTTTGATGCATGTTGAAATCTTCGGCGGTAGCGCCGCCAAAGAAACGGGTGGCGGGAAACAGGCCAGAAAAGGCTTTCACCATGGATTCACCGTCCAGGCCGACCCCGTCCGGAAAGATTAGTCCAAGCACCGGGGGTGTGGCACTGTCTGGTCGGCCCACCAGTTGCTGCGCCAGCATGGCCTGGTTATGCGACGCGTCATCAAAACGCAGGTTTCGGACGATGCCGGCCCTGATTTTGATGCTGTCGCTGGCAAACAGAATCAGCAAGGATGAACCCAGCCGGTAGCCTTGCTGGCGCGACACCTCGCCATACGAGCTGCCGCCCACCAGCGGGCAGCCCGGCAGCAGTTGTGCCAACTGGTCAAGCAGCGTCTGGTGATCCAGGCCAAAGCTTGAAAACAGCAGCGCCGCGTTGGCTGGCTGGCCGTCAAGCTGGCGCATGGCCGTGAGAACCAGAGAGCTGGCCACTGCGTCAATGCTGGCGGTCAAGCTGTGGGCGATGGCGACTTTGAACATGCTGGCTCGGTGATCGATCAAACAAGTATGGCACTATAAGTCACGCAAATCAGCGTGCGCCAGGCCATTGGCATCGTGCCGCAAGACACGGTGCTGTTCAATGACACGGTGGAATACAACATTGCCTACGGCAAGCCGGGGGCCAGCCGCCAGCAGGTGATTGAGGCAGCGCAGTCGGCGCACATCCACAATTTCATCGCCGCTACCCCACAAGCTTATGACACCATGATGGGAGAGCGCGGGCTAAAGCTCTCGGGCGGAGAAAAACAGCGGGTGGCGATTGCCCGCACCCTGCTGAAGAACCCGCCAATCCTGATTTTTGACGAAGCCACCTCGGCACTGGACTCGGCTAACGAACGCGCTATTCAGGCCGAATTGCAAAGTGTTACGCAAAACAAGACCACGCTGGTGATCGCGCACCGCCTGTCCACGGTGGTGGATGCGCATGAAATTCTGGTGATGGAAGCCGGGCAGATTCACGAGCGCGGCACCCATGCGGCGCTGCTGGCGATGAATGGCCGCTATGCGCAGATGTGGGCGCTGCAGCAATCGACCGAGTGATGCCGGGGATGAGCTGGTATTTGGGGGCTGATCGTCAAGAATTCCTGCCGATGCCCCGCTTTGTTCCGGGTCCGGCTGGAACTGCCAAAATGGCATCTGATGTTTGCCTTGCTCAAAACTTTTTCCTGGCAGGAACTGCGCCAGCACCCGTGGCGCAACGCGGCGGCGGCGGTGGCCGTGATGCTGGGGGTGGCGCTGGCTTTTGCAGTGCATTTGATCAACGCCTCGGCGCTTGACGAGTTTGCCCAGGCGGCACGCTCAGTGGGTGGCCAGAGCGACCTTGAACTGCGGGCGGTGCAAGGTTATTTTGACGAGGCACTGTACCCCGGCGTGGCCCGCACTGCTGGCGTGGCGCTGGCCTCTCCGGTGCTGGAAATCGGCAGCTATGTGTTTGCTGCACAAGGCAAGCGCAGCCTGCGGGTGGTGGGCATCGACCCGCTGACGGTGTTGGGCACCGCGCCTGATCTGATGCCGCAGCCAGCCACTGCGCCGGCGCAGGCCGGCACCGAGGCTGCAGACAGTGCATCGGCCCGGCGCTGGGCATTGTTTTCGCCCGCACAGGTGTTTCTGAACCCCGCCGCGCTGCGCGCGGTGGGCGACTGGCTCGACGCGCCCGGCCCGGCCCCAACAGGCACGACCGCGACCGTCCAGCCCCGCAACCCCGCTCTGCCGCCGCGCCCGCAGGCCTCAGCCGCCCGATTGCAACTGCAAAGCGGCATGGATCGGGTCACTGTCAGCGTGGCCGGCAGCGTGCGCGCCAGCGGCCCGGCGCTGGCGGTGATGGATATCGGCGCGGCACAGGAGCTATTTGGCAAGCAGGGCCAACTGACCCGCATTGACCTGCGGCTGCAGCCTGGCGTGGACCGCGATGCGTTTGCCAAGGCGCTGCAGGGCCGCTCCGACTGGCCAGCCCATGTGCAGGTGCTGGCGCCGGAGGATGCGCAGTCCCATATCGGTAATCTGTCACGTGCCTACCGGGTCAACCTGACGGTGCTGGCGCTGATGGCGCTGTTCACCGGCGCGTTTCTGGTGTTCTCGGTGTTGTCGCTGAGTGTCGCCAAGCGCGCCCAGCAGTTTGCCCTGTTGGGGGTGCTGGGCCTGTCGGGGCGGGACCGGCTGGCGCTGGTGCTGTGGGAGTCGCTGTTTCTTGGGCTGCTGGGCAGCGCTGCCGGGCTGGCGCTGGGCACCGGTCTGGCCGCCTTGGCGCTGCGCCTGCTTGGTGGTGATCTGGGCGGCGGTTTTTTTGCCGGTGTCGCCCCGACGTTGAAGTTCAGCGCCAGCGCTGCGCTGGTTTACGCGGCCCTGGGCGTAGCGGCGGCGCTGGCCGGTGGCTGGTGGCCGGCCCGGACCGCGCAGCAATTGCCACCGGCGCAAACCCTCAAAGGTCTGGGCAACTCTGCCGCCCGCCCCAAAGGTCATTGGAAAAGTTTTGTTTTGATAGCTGCTGGCGCTTTGCTGACAAGCGCCCCGGCGGTATTTGGCATACCACTGGCGGCGTATCTGTCGGTCGCCCTGCTGTTGCTCGGCGGCATCACCGCGCTGCCGTGGCTGATTGGCTTGCTGCTGGGGCGACTGGCCCCGCTGCTGGCGCGCCAGACCTTGCCGCTGCTGGCGGTGGAGCGGGCGCGCCGCCAGCGCGACACGGCAGCAGTGGCCGTCAGCGGCGTGGTAGCGTCGCTTAGCCTGGCAGTGGCTTTGACCGTGATGGTGGCGAGTTTTCGCGAATCGGTCACGCAGTGGCTTGACCGGGTGCTGCCGGCCGACTTGTATGTGCGCAGTGCCGGCCATCTGGGCGCCAGCGACACGGTGTTTTTCAGCCCCGAACTTGTCGCGGCGGCAGCCCGGCTTCCTGGCATCAAGAAGCTGCAAGCCCAGCGCCAGCAGGCGCTGATGTTGCAAAACAGCCAACCGGCGGTGGCGCTGATTGCGCGTGACTTGAGCGACCCGGCGCGCAGCCTGCCGCTGTTAGATGCCCCGCTGCCGGTGCCGGCCGGCCAGATTGGCGTCTATGTGAGCGAGGCGGTGGTGGCTTTGCATGGTGCCCGGCCGGGCCAGGCTTTTCCCCTGCTTTCCAAGGCTTTTGTGCCGCTAGCCCTTGCTGGTACTGCGCTGCCAGCTACATTTTTTGTAGCTTGCGTGTGGCGCGACTATGCGCGCCAAAGTGGTGCCATTGCGATTGATAGCAGCACTTTTATTGCCTTGACCGGTGACCGGCGCAGCAATGACCTGGTGCTGTGGCTGGAGCAGCCGGACCAGGCTCCACGCATCCAGCAAAGCCTGCTGGCGCTGGCCGACCCCAAGGCCGCCGAGTTGGCCGCCGCAGATGGCACCGGCGGTTTGCTCGAATTTGGCACGGCCAGCCAGATTCGTGCCGTGTCGCTGAAGATTTTTGACCGCAGTTTTGCCGTTACCTACTGGCTGCAGGCAGTGGCCATCGGCATTGGCCTGTTTGGCGTGGCGGCCAGTTTCAGTGCGCAGGTGTTGTCTCGCCGCAAGGAGTTTGGCCTGCTGCTGCATCTGGGGCTGACGCGCCGGCAGGTGCTGGCGGTGGTGGCGCTGGAGGGTGCCGCCTGGACCAGCTTGGGCGCTATCGCCGGGCTTGGCCTGGGCCTGCTGGTGGCACTGGTGCTGGTGCATGTGGTGAACCCGCAAAGCTTTCACTGGACCATGGATTTGATGCTGCCCTGGCTGCGCCTGTTCTGGCTTTGCCTGCTGGTGGTGGCGACCGGCACTGTCACCGCCTGGCTGGCAGCGGGTGCGGCGGCCGGCCAGGATGCGGTACTGGCGGTCAAGGAAGACTGGTAATCCGGTTGCCAGCGTTCATCTGGCTGAAAGTGGCGTCTGCAAAAAAGGCACAATACGCGGGCTAGATATCGGCAAGTGACGCAGGTCTCGGCTGGCATGGCTGCATTGGCATCAAGACAGTCATGGCGACTGATGTACTTGTGCTGCAAGGCACATTTTCCTAGCTTCAACTTTTTTCGCAACTTTTCAACTTTTGGAGACTCAATAAAATGGCAAATCGTATCGCTTTTGTGACAGGTGCAATGGGTGGTCTGGGCACGGCAATCTGCCAATCCTTCGCCAAGGATGGCTATAAGGTAGTGGCTGCCTATCACCCCGAACTCGACAAAAAAGATGTGTGGGTGGCAGAAATGGAAGCCGCCGGCTTCAAGGACATGCTTTGCGTGGCTGGCGACATCACCGACATTGATAGCTGCGCGAAGATGGTCGCCGAAGGCGAAGCCCTGGCTGGCGGCCCGATCGACATCCTGGTCAACAACGCCGGCATCACCCGCGACCGCATGTTTGGCAAGATGGACAAAGGCCAGTGGGATGCCGTGATGAGCACCAACCTGACCAGCCTGTTCAACATGACCAAGCAGGTTTCGACCAAAATGGCCGAGCGCGGCTGGGGCCGCATCATCAACATGTCGTCGCTGAACGGTGTCAAGGGTCAGGCCGGTCAATCCAATTACGCTGCCGCCAAGGCTGGCGTGATCGGCTTCACCAAGTCGCTGGCGCAAGAGTTGGCCAGCAAGGGTGTTACCGTCAATGCAATTGCCCCTGGCTATGTCGGCACCAAGATGGTCATGGCGATCCGCGAAGACGTGCTCAAGGGCATCGTTGACGCAATCCCGATGAAGCGCCTGTGCAAGCCCGAAGAAATCGCCGGTGCCTGCTCGTACCTGGCCTCTGACCTGGCTGCCTACATGACCGGTGCCACGCTCAACATCAATGGCGGTGCCTACTACGCCTGATCCCGCTCTGACCTGGCTGGTTGGCCGCCAGTCATGACAAAAAAGGGCGCGGAGTCTTTCGACTCCGCGCCCTTTTTACGTTGTGCCGGTTAACCGGTTATTTCTTGGCCGGCGCGTCAAGCCGCACCGAGGCAAAGGAACCAGGGGCATCTTCAATTGGCTTGTACTTGCCGACCAGCGGGTCACGCGCCGGTACCTTGGCATCGTTGAGGCCGGTTACCCAGGCCTGCCAGTCGGTCCACCACGAGCCAGGCGACTGCTTGGCACCCTTGAACCAGTCGTCGGCCGGCAGCGCTGTCGGTTGCGCTTCGTTGGTCCAGTAGCCATACTTGTTGGCTGAAGGCGGATTGACAATGCCGGCAATGTGGCCCGAGCCGCCCAGCACAAAGCGCACCGGACCACCGAGTGCGGTGGCACCCAGATAAGTACCTTTCCAGGGGGCGATGTGGTCTTCGACGGTGGAGATGAAGTAACTCGGGGTCTTGACCTTGGACAGGTCGATCGGCTCGTTGAGCAGGGTGATGCCACCTGGCTCGCGCAGACGGTTGTTAAGGTACATGTTGCGCAGGTAGAAGCTGTGCATGGCGTAGGGCATGCGGGTGGAATCGGAATTCCAGAACAGCAAGTCAAACGGGAACGGCTCTTTGCCCAACAGGTAGTTGTTGATGACAAAAGTCCAGATCAGGTCGTTGGAACGCAACATGTTGAAGGTGCCGGCCATTTCCGTGCCTTCCATGAAGCCGCGCTCTGACATCTTCTTTTCCAGGAACGAGATCTGCTGCTCATCAATGAAGACGCCGAGTTCGCCCGGAATGGTGAAGTCCAGCAGCGCCACAAAGAAGGTGGCCGATGCCACGCGCTTGTCTTTCTTGGCCGCCATGTAGCCCATGGTCGAGGCCAGCAGGGTGCCGCCCAGGCAGTAGCCGATGGTGTTGATTTCTTTTTCGCCCGTTTGCTCGCAAACCACGTCGATGGCGGTCAGTGCACCTTCAGCCAGGTAGGCATCAAAACCCTTTTGGGCCAGCCGGGCATCCGGATTAACCCAAGAGATGACAAACACGTTGTGGCCCTGGTCGGTGGTCCATTTGATCCAGGAATTGCTTTCGCGCAGATCAAGAATGTAGTATTTGTTGATCCACGGCGGCACAATCAGCAGCGGACGCTTGTATTGCTCGGTGGTGGTCGGGGTGAACTGGATCAACTGGATCATTTCGTTCTGGAAAATCACCTTGCCCTTGGCGGTGGCAACGTTGCGGCCCATCTCGAAGGCGCTGGTATCAGCCATCTTGACGCGCAGTTCACCGTCACCGGCCTCAATGTCGCGCAACAGGTTTTTGAAGCCAGCGAGCAGGTTTTGGCCACTGGTCTTGACGGTCTCGCGCAGCACATCGGGATTGGTGGCGGCAAAGTTGGTTGGTGCCAGCGCTTCAATGAACTGGCGGGTGAAGAAGTCAACCTTCTTCTTGGAATTTTCGTCCATGCCTTCGACGCTGCTGACGGTGCCATGCACATGGCTGGCGGTGATCAGGTAACTTTGCTTGATGAAGTCAAACAGAAACAACTCGTCCCAGTCTTTGTTCTTGAAGCGGTTGTCGCCCTTTTTGGGTGCCGTCACCGGATCACCTTCGAGGCCCATGGCGCGCTGCATCGAATGCTGCCACAGCGCAAAGTAGTCTTGCATCAGTTGCATTTGTGCCTCGATCATCTTCTGCGGGTCGGCCAGCATCTTTTGCATCATGTCCATGAAGGCCTTGGCGATGCCGAGGTCATCGGTCGGCATCGACACGCCTTTTTTCATTTGCCGCTTGATGTGGCTCTGGATCATTGCCGAGGTGCGCTTGGCCACATCGGCGTAAGTCTTGGCGAGTTCTTTGGGATCGGGTGCAACCCGGTCTTCATGAGCCGACAAGATGGCCCCGGCGATCGAGGCGATTGGCCCGGTGGCGCGTCTCTTATTTTCGGGTGGGGTTTTGGATTCAGGTGCTGACATGGTGACTCCTTTGGTTAGTTGATGTGAAGAAAAAGGGAATTCGCTTCGACACGCTGCATTTTACGGACACGGAATACGGAATACGGATGCAAACAGGAATTTCAATCGCATCCTGCCAAGTATCGCATTGCGGACCCTGATGCCGGTCACCCTGGCTTTGACCGGCAAGCCTGCCAGGATCGCTCGCCATGCTGAGACCAGGCTGCCCTCGGCATGATGCTTGCTTTGAATGATGCCGCGAACTCAGTAGAAACCAGCCCCAGTCGGTCAATGTTCAGACCGTAGAATGATCTTTCATTTTTTTTCAACCAGCCGGGCCTGTCCCGACATTTTTTTGAGAAACCCGTATGAAGAAATTACTGCTTGTTGCTGCCATCAGCGCCCTGTGCGCCACGGCGTTTGCCCAGGGCAAAGACCTCAAGGTGGCGATCGATGCGACCTACGAACCCTTTACCTTCAAGACCGCCGACGGCAAGCCGACCGGTTTTGATGTCGATATTGCCAGCGCGTTGTGCGAAGAAATCAAGCGCAAGTGCGTGTTTGTCGAGCAAGCCTGGGACGGCATGATTCCCGGCTTGCTGGCCAAGAAATACGATGTCATCATCAGCTCGATGTCGATCACCGAAGAGCGCCTCAAGCAAGTCGATTTCACCGACAAGTACTACAACACACCGAGCAAGATCGTCTTGAAGAAAGACATCAAGTTTGACGGCCCGGCCTCCATCAAGGGCAAGAAAATTGGTGTCCTGAAAGCCAGCACCCAAGAGAAGTACGCGCTGGGCGAACTCAAGACCAAAGGGGTGGAGGTGGTGTCTTATGACGCGCAAGACCAGGTCTATCTGGACATCAAGGCCGGTCGGCTCGACGGCACCGTGGCCGACATTCTGGAAGTTGGCGGTGGTTTTCTGAACAAGCCGGGTGGCGAAGGCTACCAGTTTGTTGGCGCAGAACTCTACATTCCCAAATACTTTGGCACCGGCGCTGGTGTCGCCTTGCGCAAAGGTCAGGGCGACCTGAAAAAGGAAATCAGCGCCGCCATCAAGGCCATCCGCGCCAACGGCAAATACAAGGCGATCAACGACAAGTACTTCAAGTTTGACGTTTATGGCAAGTAATTGAGTCCACCGGCAGCCCCTTGCAAAGCGCGTCATGCTGTCTTATTTTGTGGTGATTTTGCAAGGCTCGCTGCTGACTGTGGGGGTGTCGCTGCTGGCTTTGCTGGTGGCCATTGTGTTTGGCCTGGCCGGTGCTGCCGCCAAGCTTTCGGGCCGCCCGCTGCTGGTCGGGCTGGCGACTTTTTACACCACCATCATTCGCGGTATCCCGGACCTGGTGCTGATGCTGCTGGTGTTTTATGGCGGCACGATTGGCATCAACACCTTGCTTGAAAAATTGGGCAGTGAAGCCACCATCGACATCGAGCCTTTTATGGCGGGTGTGCTGACCATCGGTTTCATCTACGGCGCCTACATGACCGAAACCTTTCGCGGTGCCATTTTGAGCATCCCGAAAGGCCAGATGGAAGCTGCCTGGGCTTTTGGCATGGGCCGTCTGCAAACTTTTTTTCGCATCACCCTGCCGCAGATGGTGCGCTATGCGCTGCCGGGCTTTACCAATAACTGGCTGGTGCTGATCAAGGCCACCGCATTGGTAAGCCTGATTGGCCTGCAGGAAATGACTTATCTGGCTAAGCAGGCCAGTGCCGCCACCCGCTCACCGTTTGCCTTCTTTTTATTCACCGGGGCCTTGTTTCTGGTCTATACCTCGATCTCCCTGTGGGTGCTCAAAAAGGTCAATGCGCGCTACAGTCTGGGCACCAAACGAGGGACCTTGTAATGGAATGGGCGGTCATTTTTGAGCCAGACAACCTGGCCCTGTTTGGCAATGGCATTCTGATCACCCTGTGGCTGCTGTTCTCGTCGCTGGCTGCAGGCGGCGTGCTGGCGCTGGTTTTTGCGCTGCTGCTGACCGGCCCGTGGGCACCACTGCGCTGGCTGGTTGGGGCTTACACCTTTGTGATTCGCGGCACGCCGCTGTTGATTCAGGTCTATCTGATTTACTACGGGCTGGGTCAACTGGAATGGATTCAGCAGCGCTGGGATTCGGTCTGGCCCTGGACGCATTTCAAGGAACCGTTCTTTTGCGCGCTGCTAGCGTTCAGCCTGAACACCGCCGGCTACACCGCCGAGATGCTGGCGGGTGCCATCCGCGAAACCAGCGTCGGTGAAATTGAGGCAGCACACGCCTACGGCATGAGCCGGGTGCAAACCATGCTGCGGGTGGTGCTGCCCAGCGCCATGCGGCGCACCCTGCCGGCTTACAGCAACGAGGTGGTGATGATGCTGCATAGCACCAGCCTGGCCAGCGCCGTGCCCAACATGCTCGACATCACCTCGGCGGCGAGCCGCATTTATGCCACCTATTACCTGCCATTCGAGGCTTACCTGGCGGCAGCAGCGATTTACCTGGCTGCTTCTTTTTGCCTGATTGGTTTCTTTCGCTTTTCCGAAGGCCGCTTGCTGGCGTATCTGGCACCACAAAAACACTGAATGGCTGAATTTTTCCCATGCCGCGCATGAACCGCCTGTTCAGCAACAGTGGGTGTTTCACGTTAGGGTGGGCAGTTTCACGATGTACGCATTGCGGCCATTTGCATCGAGAACGGGGTTTCGGCGTGGTACCGCGCAGACCATGACTTTGGGCGATAAAGAAATCTGAAAACCATCAATCCTCTCGTTGATTAGCGAAATTCAAATAAGCTTGAGCGCCGTCGCAGCGGGCGCGCTGCGTGACTTTGTCGCCCACCAAGGTAAGCACGAACCGTTTCTGTCGCCATATGATTGAGAGACTTGGGCACAATTGCTGGTAAAACGCTGCGCCACCTCTGGAGTCACCAAAATGTCAAATCGTTTGCCAACCCATCTTGCAAGAGTTGCCAAAACACAGTTTTGGCTTTTCATCCTGCTCCTCGTGGGCTTTGGTTTTGGTGTTTTGGCGCCTGCAGCACTGGCGCAAAACAGCAGCAGCAAGCGCATTGCGCTGGTCATTGGCAATGACAATTACCAGCATGTCAGCAAGCTGCAAAAGGCCGGCAACGATGCCAAGGCCATGGCGCGTGAGCTAAAAGGCGCTGGCTTTGAGGTGTTGCTGCATCAGGACCTGAATTACCGGGGCATGCTCAAGGCGGTGGCAACGCTGGCTGGCAGAATTGCTGGCGGTGACCAGGTGTTGGTGTTTTTTGCCGGTCATGGTGTGCAGACCAAGTCTGGCAGTTTCCTGTTGCCGGTCGATATTGAGATTGGCAGCGAATCCGAAGTCGAAAAAACGGCTTACAGCTTGAACGATCTGACCGACCAACTCAACGAGGCCAAAGCATCTTTTGCGCTGGTGATGGTGGATGCCTGCCGCGACAACCCGCTTAAAGTCAACGGTCGCAGCGTTGGTGCGGTACGCGGCCTGAGCGCCATCGAGCCACCCAAGGGCCAGATGGTGGTGTATTCGGCCAGCAAAGGCCAGCAGGCGCTAGACCGGCTCAGTGACAGCGACAACAACCCCAATGGTGTCTTTACCCGCGAATTTATCGCCAAAATGCGGCAACCCGGTGTGCGCATTGAAGACCTGATGCGCGAAGTTCAGGACGCGGTCGAAACCCTGGCCAAACAGGTCGGCCACGATCAGCGTCCGGCCATCTACAACGAAGCGCGCGGAAACTTTTATTTCTTTGGCCCAACCGCAGTGCAATTGCCCGGCACTGACCCCGAAGCACAAACCTGGGCGGCCGCCGAACGCGCTCATTCGGCACCGGCTTACTTGGCGTATCTGAACGCCTACCCCGGTGGTCGTTATGCGGTGGCGGCAAAGATTGCGCTGGACGCTGTCAAAACCACCGGCAGCAGCACCGCCACGGCCACGGTGCTGCCAACAGCACGGCCTGCTGCGTCCGAAGACCCTGAAACGGCGTTGTGGAATGCCTTCAAGAGCAGCGACTCGCGCGGCCACCTGGATGCCTACCAGACGCAATATCCCAGTGGCAAATACCAGATGCTGGCCAAGGTGGCGCGCAAAAGGCTTGACGATCAGGACAAAGCGGGCAAGCCCGGATTGCCCTTGACGCTTGAGGCCCAGCCCAGATTCGACATCGGTGACAAGTGGACCTACCGCTTCCAAGACATCGGCAATCGCAAAGACCCGTTTCTCTACACCAACCAGGCTTATAAGTCCGAAGCGGGTTCAGCGTGGCTGTATGGCGAAACGCAAGAACCCAACAGCCCGCGCAAGCAGTACATTCTTCGTTACGACTACCAGCACGGCACAGTAAAAGAGTGGTTTGAATTTCTTGCGGACAGTCCAAAAATGCCGGGACAGCGGTATTCATCCTGGATGAATAGAGACGATCTCATGGTGTTCCCCCTGTCGGTGGGCAAGAAATACGCGATCAAATGGGACTATCGCAATGGTGGTGGTTACCTCGAATACACAGTTGAGGTGATGGCTTTTGAAAAGGTCAAGGTGGAAGCTGGAGAGTTTGATGCCTACCGGCTCAAACTGACTGGCACCTGGCATAAAACCATGGGGAAAATAGCTTTTGGCCCGGCTGAGGAAACCGATTGGTTTGCGCCAAAGGCCAAGCGGATTGTGAAATCAGAATTTATTGCCAAAACCCGTGGTGGGATGCCGTTGAACTCGAACACCACAGAACTTGTCAAGTGGGAACCCAAAGCTGCGCTGCCTGTTGGCTTCAACTAACTTTCATGGCCTGATGCACACTCCAAAAATCGTGAAATCGGTCGCCCTGAGCTTGGTCGAAGGGCTTGTGAGCCAAGCTGGTGGTTCGACAAGCTCACCACAAACGGTGGTGTTTGACGTTGTATCGATGATGCTGCGCAGAGGTATTTCGCAGAGCCGGGTTACCCACTCCGCACTCATCCGGCCTACCGCTCTAAATGCTATTACATCAATAGCTACTCCCGCTTGCTGGACGGGGGCTACAGGGTGATTTGTTATAAATTTGTCGAGAATTTCGGTGGCCGGATCCGCCATCGGCACACCCCGTGTGTTTCACGTTAACCCCCACCTGACGGAGCAAACTTATGCAGCGCATTGATCACCCCCTGTTGTCTGGCAGCCTGGGCAGCCAAAAAACCCTCAGCAGCTTTCATTTTGGCAAGCCGGGCTCCGGTCTGAAAATCTACATCGAGGCCAGCCTGCACGCTGAGGAACTGCCCGGCATGTTGGTTGCCCACCATTTGCACACCCAGCTTGAAGCGGCCGAGGCGGCCGGGCTGATTCAGGGCGAAATCGTGCTGGTGCCAGTTGCTAATCCGATCGGGCTGGCGCAGCGGCTGGATCACAAGCCAATGGGCCGCTTTGAACTCGACACCTCGGAAAATTTCAACCGCCATTACCCCAACCTGGCAGCGGCAGTGGCCCCGACCGTGCTCAATGCGCTGGGCGGCGATGCGGCTGTCAACGTGCGCCTGGTGCGCCATGCAATTGGCAATTACCTGCAAGCCTGGCAGCCAGACACCGAGCTGCATAGCCTGCGCCGCCGCCTGCTGCTGCTGGCGCATGATGCCGATTACATGCTTGACCTGCATTGCGATTGCGAAGGCGTGCTGCACTTCTACACCGAAGAACCATGCTGGCCGCAACTGGCTCCGCTTGCGCATTTTCTGGGCAGCCGGGCGATTTTGCTGGCGAAAAATTCCGGCAATCTGCCGATTGACGAATGCCTTTCCTGCGTCTGGTGGCAGTTGGCCGAGCAGATCAAGGCCGCCGGTCGGCATGTCCCGTTGCCGCAGGGCTGCAGCAGTTGCACGATTGAACTGCGCGGCGAGCTTGACGTGAGCCACGCCTGGGCGCAACGCGATGCGCAGGCGATTGTCAACTGGCTGCAGTTCATCCGGGTGCTCGATTGTGAAACCGTGCCGGTGGTACCCGCCGCCCGGTGCGCCGCGACGCCGCTGGCAGGCTCAGAAACCCTGCGTGCGGGCACGCCCGGCATTGTGGTGTTTGCCATTGAGCCTGGCCAGAGGGTGCAACAAGGCGACCTGGTGGCCGAGATCATTGATCCGATTGCCCGGCACACCGAGCCGGTGCTAGCCGGTGTCGATGGCGTGTTTTACGCCCGCATCCGCGACCGCTACATCACCACCGGTGGCGAATTGGGCAAAATCGCCGGTGCCTTGGCGTTTCGCAGCGGCCCCTTGCTGGGTGCCTGAAAGCCATTGCGCTTTATAGTGGGCCTTGTAACTTACCAAACCGATTGCCATGACCACCGCCACCTCCCTCAAACTCCAGGTCGAAAATATCCACAAGCGCTTTGGTGCCAACGAAGTGCTCAAGGGCGTGTCGCTGACCGCCCACGCCGGCGACGTGATCAGCATCATTGGCAGCTCGGGTTCTGGCAAAAGCACCTTTTTGCGCTGCATTAACCTGCTGGAAAAACCGCATCAGGGCCGCATTCATGTCGCCTGCGAAGAATTGCACTTAAGCACCGGCCCGAATGGCGAACTGCACGCCGCCAACCCGAAGCAACTGGCGCGCCTGCGCACCAAGCTGGCCATGGTGTTCCAGCATTTCAACCTGTGGGCGCACATGACGGTGCTGCAAAACATCATCGAAGCACCGGTGCATGTGATGAAAGTGCCACGCCATCAGGCCATCGAGATTGCCCGCAAGTACCTGGCCAAAGTCGGCCTCGAGGGCAAGGAAGATGCCTATCCGGCGCACCTAAGCGGCGGCCAGCAGCAGCGCGTGGCGATTGCCCGGGCGCTGGCGATGGAACCCGAGGTGATGCTGTTTGACGAGCCGACCAGCGCGCTTGACCCCGAACTGGTGTCTGAAGTGCTCAAAGTCATGAAAAACCTGGCGCTCGAAGGCCGCACCATGGTGGTGGTAACGCATGAAATGGGTTTTGCCCGCGAAGTGTCGAACCACCTGATTTTTTTGCACAAGGGTCTGATTGAAGAAGAAGGCAACCCGACGCAGGTGCTGTCCAGCCCGAAAAGCGTGCGGCTGGCGCAGTTTTTGTCGGGCAGCCTGAAATAGGCCTTGGCGCCTGGCCGATGCGGCCCAAACAGTTGTACTGATGGCGGCGCCGCAACCCAAGCTACATGAGGAAGTCTTTTTCGGTCACGTTGCCGTCTGCGTCGATCCACATCTTGTACGTGACTTTGCCAAATTTGTTGTAGCGGATGCTGACCGGGTCAGCGGGGTTTGCCCTGATGTGCTTTTGCAAGCCACTGTCAAACCAGCGGACATGGGCCTCGCCGTTGCTGCTGACCAACACCTCGCTGGGCATGTCGTCAATGATCAATGACAAGCGCTGATCAACCGGATCAACCAGGCGGAATTCACTGGCACCTTCTTGCGGCCCACGCCCAGGCTGGATGTCGCTGCAAAAAAACTGGCGGTTGGCATCCGTCCAGGCGGACTTGGCTTCCTCATTTCCTTTGAAATAGGTCCAAAAAATTGTTTCTGCTTGGGTCATGTAGGCTCCGTTGCGGTGATGGCTTGAAAAAAAAATGAACCGGTGTCTTCGCTGGCTGCGCCAATACCCGGCGACGCTGGCAGGACGACATCGGTATTAGAAACTACTGCTCAAACTGCGGGTGCAGTTGCCGGATGCGGCTCATTGCCATGGCGGCCGCTGCGGTGCGGGTTTCCACCCCGAGTTTGGCAAACACCCGCTCCAGGTGTTTCTTGACCGTCATCGGGCTGCTGCCCAGAATGTCGCCAATGTCGCGGTTGATCTTGCCCTTGACCACCCAGTACAGCACCTCGGCCTCGCGCGGGGTCAGCTTGAAGCTCAGGGCCATGACCTCGATAACGCTCTCGTCACTGACTTCCTGCATGATGATCAGCCAGTCGCCGCCACCCTCGCTGTCGCCGATTTGCTGGTGCAGGCGAAAGGTCAGGCGGTTCGAGGCCTGCTCGATGCTCAGGCGCGGCGGTTCGCTCATCAAGGCCTGGCTGCCGACATGGCGGCGCAGCCAAGCCAGCACCGGGATTGGCGTGGTTGGCGCATCGGTGCCGTAGTAACGCTGCAGTAGCGTGCGTGCCAGCGGGGTTTGCCACATCAGCCGGCCATCGCTGACCCGCACCGTGATGCTGGCGTAGCCAAAGGCATCCAGCGCGCTTCTGGCCTGGCGCTTTTCGCGCGCGCCCTGCAAGTGCACCGCCATGCGCGCCAGCACTTCTTTTGGCTTGATCGGTTTGGTGACGTAATCAACCCCGCCGGCTTCGAGTGCCGCCACCAAGTATTCGGTATCGAGCAAGCCGGTCATGAAAACGATCGGAATGTGGGCGGTTTGCGGCATCGCCTTGAGTTGCCGGGCCACTTCAAAGCCGTCCATGCCAGGCATCATGGCATCGAGCAGCACGATGTCGGGCAACACTTGGGCGGCGCGCTGCAGGGCGGCTGCGCCGTGGGTGGCAACCAGCACGGTGTAGCCGGATTCATCCAGTGCGTCGTGCAGCATCGCCAGGTTGTCGGGCACGTCATCAACAATCAGCACCACATCGCTGTTGGCCCGGTCGAGCGTGCGGTCGAGCACCGGTTGGGGCAGGGCGCTGGGCAGCTTAGTTTTCATTGGCAAGGGTGGCCAGCTTTGCGACCATGGATTCGAACTGAAACTGTTTGGCCAGGGTGCGCATGTCGGCCACAAATGGGGCGCAATCCGGGCTGCTGCGCTCGATCTCATCCAACTGGTTCAAGATGCCCCGGTAGTAGCCCAGGGTGACCAGTTCACGCAGGGCATCAAGTTGCGCGCGCGCCGGATAGACCATTGCTGCGGGCGGCACTGCCAATGGCCGATCGGTGGTGACCGGTGCCGACTCCAGCCAGGCCAGCGACAGGCGCCGCTCCAGCCAGTCCAGCAGATCGGCGTGGCGCACCGGTTTCACGATGAAGTCTTCCGATGGAATACCCAGGTCGTTGTCAAGCCCCCGGTCAAACGCGTTGGCCGAGACAATTGCCAAACGCGGCAGCGGGTGCGGGCTGCCCTGCAACAACACACGCAGGCGGCGAATGGTTTCCCAGCCGTCAATGCCGGGCATCGCCAGGTCCATCAGGATGACTTCGGGCAGGTAGCCGGCCGCCAGCAAATCCAGGCAGTCGTGGCCGCTGGCAGCGGTGCGCAGCTCAAAACCGATGGGCTGCAGCAGATGCACCAGCAGTTCGCGGTCGGCCTCTTCGTTGTCAACCACCAAAATGCGCCGACGCGGCCCGCTGTAGGCCAGCCGTGGCCGACGCACAAACAGCCGGTTCTGACGCCTGGAGGCCGGTGAATACACGGTGCCGACAGCCGTCTGGCGCACCTCGGGCAAAAACAGCTTGACCTTGAACACCGAGCCGACCCCCGGCGTGCTGCTCACCGACAGCTCGCCGCCCATCAAATCGGTCAGCATCTTGGCGATGGTCAGCCCCAGCCCGGCACCGGGCTGGGCGCTGGCGCTGCCTTGGGCGCGGGTAAAAGGCTCGAAAATGCGTTCATGCTCCTGTGGCGACAGGCCCGGGCCGGTATCTTCAATCTCGACTTGCGCCATCTCGCGCGCATGGCGCACCCGCAGCAGCACATGGCCCAAGTCGGTAAATTTGAGTGCGTTGCCCAACAGGTTGATCAAAATCTGGCGCACCCGCTTCTCGTCGGCCCGCACCACCGGCGGCAACTGGCCGTCAATCTCGCAGCGAAAATTCAGCCCCTTGGCCAGCGCTTCGAGTTCAAACAGGCTGGCGATGTCATGCACAAATTCGGCAAACTGCATCGGCTTGACATTCAGGGTGAGTCGGCCACTCTCGATGTGGGCAATGTCCAGCGTGCCTTCAATCAGGGACAGCAAATGTTCGCCGCCACGCTTGATGACGCGCACCGCCTGCTTGCGGTGCGCCGGAATGGACGCATCTTCCCCCATCAACTGGGCATAACCCAGAATGCTGTTGAGCGGTGTGCGCAACTCGTGGCTGATGGCGCTGATGTAGCGGCTTTTGGCCTGGTTGGCCTGATCAGCAGCGGCGCGCGCCTGCTCGGCCACCTGTGTGGCCTGCTGCAAGGCTTGGTCGGTTTGCCGGTGCAGTTCGATTTCACGCAGCAGCAGGCTGGTTTGCCGGTTGGATTCTTCTTGCGCCACCAAACGGCTTTGGTGTGCCAGCACCACCCACCAGGCGACCAGCCCGGCAATCAGGATCAAGGCCAGATAAACCTTGAAAAAACTGGCGCGCAACACATCGAGCGAGATCTGCAAGGTTTGGGCATCAAAGATGGACTGGTTCAAATTTCGTGATTCCTGCTGGTACAACAAGCCCAGCACGCTTGCCAGCAGCGGGGCGATCACCAGCATCAGCATCAAGAAAGTGCCCAGCCCCTTGTCAAGGTAAGCCCAGCCTGACCGGGGCAACAGCCAGCGCAGCAAGCCATTCCACTGGCTGCCAAGACTGGCGTGCGGTTTGCACAAATCGCCACAACGCGCATCCAGCGTGCAGCACAACGAGCAGATGGCGCCCTGGTAAGCCGGGCAATGCGCCATGTCAGGGGCTTCGTAATCGCGTTCGCAAATCACGCATTGCTGCAGGTGCAGGTGCCCGTCACTGGCCGCGTCTGGCGCGTGCTGATCATGGCGCGGTGCTGGCGCGTTGACAAATGGCGCAGCAGAACGGGCCAGGTAATACTTGCCCTGCGTCAGCCAGGCAATCAGGGGTGACACCAACAACGCTGTCCCCAGCGCGATCAGCGCCGAAAAAGCCTGCGCCAACTGACCAAAAACGCCCATGTAGGCGGTGATCGACAGCACCGATGCCAGCGCCATGGCACCGACACCGACCGGGTTGATGTCATACAAATGGGCCCGCTTGAACTCGATGCCCGGCGGCGACAGGCCCAGTGGCTTGTTGATGACCAGGTCGGCTACCACCGCCATCATCCAGGCAATTGCGATGTTCGAGAACAAGCCCAGCACATCACCCAGCGCCGCAAACACATTGAGTTCCATCAGCACAAAGGCGATCAGGGTGTTGAACACCACCCACACCACCCGGCCCGGGTGGCTGTGCGTCAGGCGCGAGAAAAAGTTACTCCAGGCCAATGACCCGGCGTAGGCATTGGTCACGTTGATCTTGATTTGCGACACCACCACAAACAAGGCAGTTGCCGCCACCGCCCAGCCGTAGTGGGGAAACACATACTCATAGGCCGCCAGGTACATCTGGTTCGGGTCAACCGCGCGGTCCAGCGGCACCGCGTTGCTGATGGCCAGAAAAGCCAGCAGCGCACCACCGAGCATCTTCAGCACACCCAGCACCACCCAGCCCGGGCCACCCGCCAGCACGCCCAGCCACCAGCGCCAGCGGGTCGCCCGGGTTGGCACCGGCATAAACCGCAGGTAGTCCACTTGCTCGCCCATTTGGGTCATCAAGGCAATGCCGACCGTCAGCGCGGCACCAAACAAAGGCAGGCTAAAGCCCTCGGCGACAGCTTTTTCACCAACATAGTGCACAACACCAGAAAACGCACCAGGGTCGCGCATCAGCACATAGACAAATGGCACCACCAGCATCACCAGCCACAGCGGCTGCGTCCAGACCTGCAGTCGGCTGATGGCAGAAACCCCATGCGTGACCAGCGGAATGACGACCAGCGCACAGATCAGATAACCCCAGCGTGGCGGGATGTTCAGCGCCAGTTCCAGCGCGTAGGCCATGACGGCTGCTTCCAGCGCAAAGAAAATGAAAGTGAACGAGGCGTAAATCAGCGAGGTGATGGTCGAGCCAATATAGCCAAACCCGGCGCCCCGGGTCAGCAGGTCCATATCGACACCAAACCGGGCGGCGTAAATGCTGATCGGCAGCCCGGCCAAAAAAATGATCAGCCCGGTGGCCAGAATCGCCCAGAAGGCGTTGACAAAACCGTATTGCACCAGCAAGGTGGCGCCAACCGCCTCCAGAATCAAAAAAGAAGCGGCACCAAAGGCGGTGTTGGCGACCCGCCACTCGGACCACTTGCGAAAACGCTGCGGGGTAAAGCGCAGCGCGTAATCTTCCATGGTTTCACTGGCCACCCAGGCGTTGTAGTTCCGCCGCACCAGGGTGATGCGTTGCAAGGCCTTGGGTTCGGCCGGGGCTGCGGTGGTGCTGGGTTGGGTCACGCCGGATTTGTGCAGTTTTCGTGCCACGGCACAAGCCTGGCGCCGGCGCATCCGGCAACACGGTGCGGCACAAGTTTTGCATAATGCCGGTCATGGAACTCACCCCGCGCGAAAAAGACAAACTGCTGCTGTTTACCGCCGCCCTGCTGGCCGAGCGCCGCAAGGCCCGTGGCCTGAAACTCAACTACCCGGAGGCGATGGCGCTGATCAGCGCCGCCGTGATGGAGGGCGCGCGTGATGGCAAAACCGTAGCCGAGCTGATGAGTGCAGGCCGCAACGTATTGACCCGCGCCGATGTGATGGACGGCATCGCCGAGATGATTCCCGACATCCAGGTCGAGGCCACCTTCCCCGATGGCAGCAAACTGGTCACCGTGCACCAGCCGATTGTCTGACCCCTGAAAGCTGCTGCCAGGCGTTGTCGATGAACCTCCGAAATACTTCTAAATTAATAGCTGTCGGCGCAATGCTGGCAAGGGCTGGAGCTACTTTTATGCCTAAAAATGCGAGACTGCCATGAACCCTGGCGAAATTCTGGTCGAGGCCGGTGAACACACCCTGAACGCGGGCCGCAGGACGATCACGTTGGTCGTCACCAACACCGCCGACCGACCGATTCAGGTTGGCTCGCACTACCACTTTGCCGAGACCAATGCGGCACTTGGCTTTGACCGGGCGCAGGCGCACGGCATGCGGCTCAACATTGCTTCCGGCCTGGCGGTGCGTTTTGAACCGGGGCAACAACGCACCGTAGAGTTGGTGGATTACGCGGGCGAGCGGATGGTCTATGGCTTTCGTGGCTTGACGCAAGGTCACCTGTAGAAAGAAATAATTTATGGCAACGATTGGACGACGCGCCTACGCGGAGATCTTTGGCCCGACGGTCGGTGACCGGGTTCGGCTGGCTGACACTGATCTGCTGATCGAGGTCGAACAAGACTTCACCCTGCGCGCGGGCAGCTATGGTGAGGAAGTCAAGTTCGGCGGCGGCAAAACCATCCGCGACGGCATGGCGCAATCGCAACGCACCCGGGCGCAAGGCGCAGTCGATTGCGTCATGACCAACGCCCTGATCCTGGACCACTGGGGCATTGTCAAGGCCGACATCGGCCTCAAGGGCGGACGCATCGTGGCCATTGGCAAGGCTGGCAACCCCGACACCCAGCCGGGTGTCGATATCATCATCGGCCCCGGCACCGAGGTCATCAGTTGTGAGGGCAACATCGTTACCGCTGGCGGCATCGACTCGCACATTCACTTTATCTGCCCGCAGCAAATTGAGGAGGCACTGGCCAGCGGCATCACCACCATGCTCGGCGGCGGCACGGGTCCGGCCACCGGCACCTTTGCCACCACCTGCACGCCGGGGCCGTGGAACATCGAGCGCATGCTGCAAGCGGCCGATGCCTTCCCGATGAATCTGGGCTTTCTGGGCAAGGGCAATGCGTCTTTGCCCGCAGCCCTGCACGAACAGGTCAACGCCGGGGTCATTGGCCTGAAGCTGCACGAAGACTGGGGCACCACGCCCGCCGCCATCAGCAACTGCCTGGATGTAGCCGATGCCACCGATGTGCAGGTGGCCATCCACAGTGACACGCTCAACGAATCGGGCTTTGTCGAAAACACCATTGCCGCCACCAAGGGCCGGGGCTTGTGCGCCTTTCATACCGAAGGCGCTGGCGGCGGCCATGCGCCCGATATTTTGCGGGTGGTCGGCGAGGCCAACTTTTTGCCCAGCTCGACCAACCCGACCATGCCCTACACCGTCAACACGCTTGACGAACATGTGGACATGCTGATGGTCTGCCACCACCTTGATGCCTCAATTGCCGAAGACCTGGCTTTTGCCGAGAGCCGCATTCGCCGCGAAACCATTGCTGCCGAAGATGTGCTGCACGACCTGGGAGCCATCAGCATGATGAGCAGCGACAGCCAGGCGATGGGCCGGGTTGGCGAGGTCATCATCCGCACCTGGCAGACGGCGCACAAGATGAAGGCGCAGCGCGGCTGGCTGGCTGCGCCGCTGGTGCTGGGCGAAGACCGGGGCCCTGGCGGCCTGATCGAATATGACCCGCGCAACGACAACTTCCGCGCCAAACGCTACATTGCCAAATACACCATCAACCCGGCGATTGCCCACGGCATCAGCCATGAGGTGGGCAGCGTCGAGCTTGGCAAATGGGCCGATCTGGTGGTCTGGAAGCCAGCCTTTTTTGGTGTCAAGCCTGCCCTCATCCTGAAAGGCGGCTTTATCGCCATGGCCGCCATGGGCGACCCCAACGCCAGCATTCCAACCCCGCAGCCGGTGCATTACCGGCCCATGTTTGGCGCGTTTGGCGGGGCACTGGCGCGTGGCTCGCTGACGTTTGTCTCACAGGCGGGTCTGGATGCGGGCATCAAACAGCGTTTTGGCCTGGCCAAACCGTTAAGTGCGGTGAAAAATATCCGCAGCGTGCGCAAGCAAAACATGGTTCATAACCATTACCTGCCGGCCATGGAGATTGATGCGCAAACCTACAGCGTGCGTGCCGACGGCCAGTTGCTGACCTGCGAGCCGGCGGTCAGCCTGCCGATGGCGCAGCGCTATTTTTTGTTTTGAGGTTCAGTCCGCTGCGTCGTTCGGGCTGGATCTGATCTCTGATCCACTGCGCAAAAGCGGATTGGTCAACTTCACTAGCAGGCATCGACTGTGGGGTTGACACCACCAGCCGGGTATCAGTTTGCTCGGCAATCACACGGGCACGCCCGGCGGCGCGTTGCAGTGCCGCAGTGACCTGGCTGCGGCTGGCAAAAATGGGCTTGGGGGTTGAACCATTGGCAGGCATCACAAAGCTCCTTCATTCAGCAAAACAGGCTCAAGCCCGCTGTTGTCGTACACGTCCCAAACATCCACCAAGGCACAGTAACGCGGCAAGTTGGCAAGCCCTGCGGCAAAACGGCGGCGAATCACGGCTGCAGGAATATCGTGCCCGCCCTGGCGCACCCGCTGTGCCACGCGCTCAATGGCCATTTCTGCATTCGGCAATGCCAAAAAGTGCAGTGCCACCGCGTAGCCAGCGGCTCGCCAATGCGCAATCTTGCGAGCGTAGCTCAAGCCCGACAACGTGGTCTCCAGCGCAAAACTGCGGCCATGCTTGAGATGATCCGCAATTTGCGACAGCATCAGCCGCCCGGCCAAAATGGCAGCCGCCTCTGGCGCGAAAGGTGACAGGCCAGCGGCAATCAGGTCGGCGTTGACAAATTGCAAACAAGCCTCATCCGTCGGCAGAAACTCGCGTGCAAAGGTGGTTTTGCCAGCACCGTTGGGGCCGGCGATGATGATGATTTTCTTGATGTCAGCCATCAGCACAGGCAGGCTGCTGCCAATCCGTCTTTTACACAAAATATTGGCCAAATAGACCTGTAGCCCTTATGGGACTTGCGAAGCCTGCTATTGTTTTTTATAAACATAGATTCAATACCGTCAATGCCAGCTTGGCAAGCAACTGTCAATGTTGGCTGATTGGTAGCTGAATTGGGATCTACTGAGGGCTTTTCTGTGCGCACGCCGACGGTCTAGGGTTTTTGGGGTCGGATTCCAATAGAACTGCGCAGCACCCGCAGGGCCGGACGAAGTCCGGGTTCTTTTGGACTCTGCCCTCAATAACCCGGTGCAAACACCACGGGGCATCATGCCAAAGCCCCTTCACGCGCCAGATAGGCCATGCCAGCGGCCTCGTCTTGTTCAATGGCGATTTCTACGGCGCGTTTGGCGGCTTCGAGCAGGCGCTCGCTTTGGGCTTTGAGCGTGAAGCTTTGCTGAACCAGCGTGGCAATATTGGCTTGAACCGTGGCGGGGATATTGGGAATGGGCAAACCCAGCAAGTCTTTTTCTGAAATCGCCGGGTACAAGCTGGCGCTGGTGTGCAAATCCATCAACTCGCAAATAACCGGCAATCGCAGATAAACCAGCAAAGCCTCTGCGGCTATCTGTTTGGGTTGCAACACCGCAAACCCAGAAGAGCAAACATGGCCGTGCTGTTTTGCCGACACCAGAGCGGTAAGACGACGAATCGGTCGCACGGTGGAGGTGATGATGTCGCCCTTGCGAACCCGCTGCGATGCACGGCTGGGGGCAGCTTCGCAAGCAACGGTTTCCGAGATCACCGTGCCGTCACCACGCAAACCGCCAATTTCCATGTATTGAAAGTCACCACCCTCAGGTTTCTTAAACCCCTCGTTTCTCAACGATGCAACATCTCCAATCATTAAATTGTCTTTTCTGAGAAGGGTTAGCAGGTTGTCGTATTTGGGTTGGTAATACTCGGCATCGAGTCTCCCAGTACTAGCGAATGAGCTTTGGAAAGATTTAATATTAACGGACTCGTTGGCTGCTTTGAAATGAGTTAAGCCTAAAGTTTTGAGTAACAGGGTTTCGGTTTTACAATATGTTAACTTTGATAGTTCAACTTTTAAATAAGCATTTTTACAAAAATCTTCGATTTTAGATTGAATGGTTATAGATAAAATTGGAACACAAATATTTAAAATATTTCCCTTATTCAAATGCAATTGACCTGTTGCGCCTGTTGTCCCTTTTTCTATAAATGCTTGTCCAAATTTTGATTTTAAAAAATTAGCTAAGTAAAATGAATTTATATTACTATTTCTTAAAATAGTAATCTCTGATACAGCCGCAAACTTTTCTGTTTGGTTATGAAATAAATCAACTTTTCCAATTGAACCAAAACCAATAGATGAAATCAAAATATCATTTTCTTGAATAATAAATAGATTGCTTTCACTTGAAACCTGTAACGTGCTATTGTCTCGCCATTTATCATTTAAGTCTCCTGATCGAATTACTTTAGTTCCAAATTCTGAATAATTTGGCGTTAAACCTCTTGTTATATTGCATATATTTTTTAAGTGCTTATAGTTATATTTTTTTATCAAGAATTCAAAGTCTTTGTATTGCCTCTTAAAAAAATCACTATCGCAACGAAAGTCTTTATTACCATTAAAAACTTCGCTTAAATTCAAAATAGAAATCTCCAGCCCTTCCAACAAACCCCGATACCGGGCTTCGTTGAAAGGGCTTAGCGAAAAAAACCAAATTTCTCCTTTTTAGCAAACTCGATAAACGCCTCGGCAATCCCGTCTGGCGTGCGCTTGCCACCTTTCAATTCATGGCTGAAAAGGTCATGCTTGACCACCAGGTGATCGTGTTCATCGAGCAAAAAGTCATCCAGATCGTTGGGTGCGATCTTGTAACGGTCAACCGCCTCCGAGGTTGGCACCATGCCAGGTAAGACCTCAATGTCAATGTCGTTGCCAGCAGGCAAGTCCTTCTGACTCATGTAAATTTTGTCCCCGCTGTTGTCCTTGCTTGGCTCGCGCATGGTGGCAAAAAAGATCGGGTAATCTGCCAGCCTCGGGCACAGCGGGCCAGCGGCGGCATCGTCGTTCCACTTCTGTAAAAAAATCACGCTGGTCTTAACACCTGCGTGAGGTTTGAAAACATTGCCATGCAAACCCACCACTGCCAGAATGCGGCAATGGTCAGCCAGGTATTCCCGAATATTCTTGTCGCTTGAATTATTAAACCGTCCTTGTGGCAATACCACCGCCATGCGGCCACCGGGTTTTAGAAAGCTAAGATTGCGCTCGATAAATAAAATATCGCGTCCCACATTGCTTTGATTCTTGATTCTGACCTTGCGAAAAGTGCCGTCGGCCATTTTAAAAATGGTTTCAGCCTGTACCCGCACAAACTCTGGAAAGGTCGGCACCAACTTGGTCGCATCAACAATGGCTGGATGTGTCGAGTCCACATTGGGTATTTTCTCAAGCTGCACCGTTCTGGCCAATTCGTATTTAGCCAGGATGCGGGTTTCCTTGATGTCACCGGCAAACGGCGGATTGGCCATCAGTATGTCAAACTGAAAATCGCGGTTCTCGTCTTTGGTGGTGCGCAGTTTGCGCAGCTTTTTCCAGCCTTCGCCATAGACATCGAGCCAGTCCTCGGTTTTGGTTTTTTCGTCCCAGCGCTCGTAATCCAGCGTATTGAGGTGCAGCACATTGGTTTGCCCATCGCCCGCAATCAGATTCAGAGTACGACCGACGCGCACCGCTCTTTCATCAAAGTCAATCGCAAAAACCTTTTCCTGCACATAGCTTTCACAGCGGGCAGGCTTTTTCTCGGTGGTGAACAGGTGGCTTTTGAACAGACCCTGCTCTTTCATGATCTGCTCCCAGACATGAAATATGCCATGCACCGGAAAGCCGCAACTTCCCGCCGCCGTGTCGATGAGCGTCTCGTGCTCTTGCGGGTTGAGCATCTTGACGCACATGTCAATGACGTAGCGCGGGGTGAAATACTGGCCCTTTTCGCCCTTGCTGCTTTTGTTGATGAGGTATTCAAACGCCTCGTCAACCACTTCGAGGTTTGAATTAAACAGCTTGACCTTTTCCAGTGAAGCCACGCACACCGCCAAGTGACTCGGGGTCAAGTCAATTTTGGCACCGATGGGAAACACGCCTTCCCACTTGGCACGCGCCTTGTCAAACAGGCTTTGAATTTTGGCCTTGAGTTCGGTTTCAGTATCGCCATAGTTCTTGAATACCAGATGCCGGGTTTTGTCGCGGCCACCTTCCATTTCATCAAACAGCTTGGTGAAAACCAGTTTGAACAATTCCTCAAAGACATCGACACCAGCATTCGCCAGTACCTCATCTTCCATTTCAAGAATCAAATCTTTGAGGGATTTTTTTTCATTGACCAGTTTGTCCAGCTTGACCAGATCGTCAATTGTCCAGCGCTCTGACAATACATCCGAGAGTTTTTGGTGGGCTGATGGAAGGGTCGGGATGTCTTCAAAGTAATTCGGGTCTTTGCGGTGGTAGAACGAGATTGACTCGCCATTGCTCCACACCCCCATCGGTGCGCCGGTGGCGTTGCAATAGCTTTTGAGCTGTTCTTTGCCGTCTTTGAGCCGGGGCTTTTTCAGCTCGACAAGGATGTAGGGCGAGGTGCTTTTGTCTTTGTCAAACAGGCAAATGTCAGCCCGCTTTTTCTCGCGGCCAAAGGTCACGCCGTATTCCAGTTCCATCCGGCTGACCGGATAACCCAGGTCGTCCCTGAGCACCATCACATAAAGCTGGCGCACGGCTTCCTCGGGGGTGAGCTTGATGGGCTTGCCGCGCACCAGGCACGTGACATAGGGCGTGGTCGCCTTGTCGGTGGTTTTCAGGGTGATGCGGGCCTCAAGGGCGGCGATTTGCGCTGGCTTGAATTGGGTCAGCTTGTAAGCGCTGTCTTTAAGTAGTTCGGCGAGTTTCATATATTTTGGGCTTGGGTATCGGCCTGCATTGGGGCAAGTTCAGCAGCGTCAGTGACAAGGCCGCATTGTGATCTTTTGCTGACCTGCGAGCCGACGGTCAGCCTGCCGATGGCGCAGCGGTATTTTTGTTTTAAGAGCCAAAGGCGCTAGCGGCGAGTGCCGAGTTGGCGCAGCAGCGAGTACGCAACACCTCCCAGCACCAGCACGCCCAGGCCCAGCACGGCCCATAGCAAGACACTGCGCAGCGAGGTGCCTTCAGGCAGCCAGCCCGGTGCCGGTCCGTCAAGCGCTGTTTCAGGCCGGGTTTGCACGCTCGCCACACTCGCCAGCGGCAACTCGCCCAAACCTGCCGGCGCAACCGATCCCAGCAGCGATGCTTCTACTGCAGCCGCTGGCGTTTGACGGCGGCCAACGGCCAGGGTGAACGGCCCGGTGCCGGAAGCCAGAAACACCACTTGGATTGGCGCAAACTCCACCGTTGCCTGCAGTCCCCCTGCCGGCAAGGCGACACCCAAGCTGGCCTCGACCCGCAAGGCGCGAACCGAGGCACCATACAAAGGCGCAGGCGGATTGCTGCTGCCAGTGCCCACCTGGTCGAGCCGATAGACCACCGCAGCGGCCAGCGTTCGCCAGGGCTGGGCGGCATCGTTGCGACCCTGTATGCGCACCGGCACCAAGGTGTTGTCTTGCGCTGCCTGCAGGTGCAACGCGCTGATCGGAGCCGCAAAGGGCAAGCTCCAGCTCAGGCTGCTGGTGCTGTCCGGTCGGCCCGGCGGCAAGGCTGCGCGCAGTGGTGTCGGCACGGTCTGCGTACCGGCTACCCGCGCTGTCAATGTTTGCACCGTCACCCCCGCCTGCCCGGTCCAGGCCAGCCGCAGGTAGCGTCCCTGCAACTGTAGCGGCTGGCGCAACTCGACGGTGGTGTTGACCGGCGCATCGGTGCCGTCAAACTGGAACAGCGGCCCCTTGGTTTCATGCACCGTCCAATCCTTCAGATTGGTGCTGGTGGCCACCGTGAAGGGCACCAGCGTGTTGTGGGGCAAGACCGCTGCAAGCATCAATGCATCGACCGTTTGTTGCTCGGAGCGCATGTCAAACAGGGCCGCCTGCAGCGGCTGCGCGCCGGAGTCTGACAGGTCGGCGGGGCTATCTGCGCCGTCCCAGCGCACCCAGGCACTGCCATGCAGGCCTGCGGTATCCACCTGCACCGATACAGCACCCCGGCTGGCTTTGCTTGCGGCGTTGGCCGCAAGCAGCGGATATGCCTTGTACACGGCCGTCATGACCACCGGCGCGGGGCGGCTCAAGTCTGCACCACCCAATACCGTAAAGGGCACCACTGCGCCGGCCGCATTGAATACCCGCAGATCGTGCGCTGCACTGCTTTGCATGTGCAGCATGGCCTGCACCGGCAGTTCCACCCGGGCCAGACTGGCGCCGGCAGGCAGTGCCAGGGTGCCGCGCCAGGCAAAGTCCGCAAGCTGCGGTGCATCGGCGGCCGTGGCGGTCATCATGACGCAGGACAGAATCACGCCGCACCAGCGAACGATACTCATGGCGACTCCTGATCTGGAACAGTGGGTGTGGCTGCAGCAGCGGGCGGAATGGGTGCAAAGTAGCCGACCACCAGCATCAGCGCGCCCACCGCAATAAACGCCACGATACGTTCCGAGCCGCCGCGATTCGACAGATCCACCAAAAACAGCTTGATCA
Organism: uncultured beta proteobacterium; assembly: GCA_903873485.1. Taxonomy (GTDB): domain Bacteria; phylum Pseudomonadota; class Gammaproteobacteria; order Burkholderiales; family Burkholderiaceae_C; genus Rhodoferax. Next base: position 36,180 of record CAIQOO010000179.1, read on the forward strand.
CCGTCAGGCCCAGCAAGGCCGCACCCCCCATCCAAACCGGGCGCGCATGGCGGCGGTGGGCCAGCAGCATCAGTCCTGTGGCCAGGACGGTCCACAAAATGGAGTAGCCGGTTTGCACCAAGAAGGATGCATACAGGTGGCCCGCGTTCCATGGCACGCCAGCCCAGTGATGTGCCGCCCGCAGCCAAGCGGTATTGAGCGCAATAAAGGCCAGTCCCGCCAGCAGCAGCGTCCAGCGGGCATCCATCACGGCCTTCGGAATTGCCAAATCGCTCTGGCGCACGCGGCTCAACCACAAGGCGCAGGCCCCCAGCGCCAGCGCCACGGTGATATCGGTGGGATTGAGCAAGGGCACAAAGGGCAGGGGCCTCGCATTGCCGTCCGAATGCAACGCCACCACAATGGCGCCCAGCGCCACGGCCACGGCCAGTGGCACGGCGGCGCGCCACAGATAGGCCATGGCAAAGCGGTCCAGCGGCCAGCGCCCACGCACCGTGCTGGCTGGCGCATAGAGTGCCGGTGCCGTTAGCGCCAGCAGCACCACCACACTGGCCACCAGCAAGATCACGCTGGCCCAGGCGGTTCCCAGCAAATGGGCTTGCTGCACACTCCAGACCAGCAGGTTGCCAACCAGCAAAACAAGCAGCCACACGCCGCCGCTGTGCACCCAGCCCCACCAGCGATGTGGCGTCATGCGGTCGAGATGCTTGAGCGTGGCAAAGTGTGCCACCAGTGCCACCGGCCAGACCAGCCAGCCCCAGGACTCGAAGACATGGTGCAATTCCAGCATGCCATGCAGGGCCACCAGTACCATGATCGGCAATGAAAACCAGGCAGGCGTGGCGGCTATGGCCCACGGACTCTGCCGCCCAGGCAGCGCCAGACGGTGGGCCAGCCAGGCACTGCCCAGCCAGGCCAGCATTTCGAGATAAAACTGCAGCGCGCTGTCGAAGAGGGGTGTCCACTGGCCCCAGGCATCGGGTGCCGCGCGCTCAATCTCATGCCCCAGCGCGAACTGCCACCATAAAAATCCGGCCCAGAACAGCATCGGTGAAAGTTTTTGCTCCAGCACCACACATTGTTGCGCCCAAGCCGACCCCGGCGCTGTTGCCGCACTGCGGGACCAGTGCGCAATGGCCAGTGCCGAAGCAGCCAGCAACAGCGCACCAATGAAGCCCGGGTTGGCCAGCGGCCAGTCAGAAGTCTGAAGGTGGTCGAAGGCCCGCAGGTAACTCAAGGCTGCGAACAGTTGCAATGCCAGACCTGCCAGGCGTGCCAGCCAGCGGTCCTGGCGCTGGCCCATCCAGTACACCGCCGCACCTTCGGCGGCCCAGACGGCAGTGGTCCAACGTGCATCCAGCGCCAGCGGCACGGCCAGTGTCACAAAGCCCAGACCCAGCGCGACAAAACACTCGGCCAGCCATTGGCCAACGCCTGCGTCGCGGCGTTTCAGCGCCCACCCGCCGAGCGCCAGGTACACCGCCCCCAGCACCAGCGCCGAGAACGCAGCGGCATATTCGACCCCACGCACCAATGCCGTCTGCAGCCCAAAAGCCACCAGCGGCAGACCAAAAATCAGCGTTGCATCGACCGCCTGTTTGGGCATCAAACCGTGGCGTGTGGCGTACATCAGGCTGGCCGCCAGATACAGCACAAAGAAGGCCAGCAGGAACGGCTCGGTGCTGGCCAGTTGCTCGGGCCGGTACTTCAGCACCCCCCACAGC
>CAIQOO010000180.1 GCA_903873485.1 uncultured beta proteobacterium
ATCGAGTGAGTCAGGTCGGCAGAGAGTTAGTTTGATTTGGTTTTGCTGGTGCATAGACGCAGCATAAACAAAATTTACGATTTTGTCCAGAACTATTTGAGGGTACAGGGCAGCGCTAGGGAGCAGTCCACCGCGATGAAGGAGATCACCACGACGATGAACGAACTGCTCGTGACCTCGAAACAGATCGCCGAGAGCGCCCAACGCGTGGCTCACATCGCGGAGGAAACGGCCATTGGGGCGCGCTCCGGAGAGCAGACGGTGACGAAGGCCAATGACTCGATCGGAGGCATCAAACGACAGGTCGACCTGATCGTGACCCACATGCTCGACCTCGGGAAGAAGTCCCAGCAGATCGGCAGCATTCTCGAAATCATCAACGAACTGGCTGAGCAGACCAACATCCTGGCGATCAACGCCACTATCGAAGCGGCCGGCGCTGGCGAGAATGGCAAGCGTTTTGCGGTGGTCGCCGACGAAATCCGTAAGCTCGCGGACCGCGTCGGGGGTTCCACCAAGGAGATCCGGGCCCTCATCGATGATATTCGCGCCGCCGTCAATACGACCGTAATGACCACCGAGGGTGGTACCAAAGCCGTTGAGGCGGGCGCGCGGCAGTTCTCGGAAGTGGCCATCGCCTTCAGGCAGATCGTCAGCCTGGTGAGCACGACCACCGAGGCAGCTCGTGAGATCGAACTCAGTACGAAACAGCAATCGACGGCGGTTGCGCAGGTCAACATGGCCGTCTCCAACGTCGCGCAGGCGGCCCGGGAAACCGAGGTGAGTTCGAGCCAGACGCTTCAGACAGCGACTGAACTCACCAACTTGTCACGCGACCTGATGCGGCTGATTCAGGCGCAGGCAAGCGTGTAGCCGAATGGCAAAGGACCCGTACCAGTATTTCCGAGTCGAGGCGCGGGAGCTCCTCGATGGGTTGACGCAGGGCATCCTGCAGCTTGAAAAAGGCCCCTCCGATCCCCCGTCCGATGGCGTGGCTCGCCTGCTGCGACTGGCGCACACGCTCAAGGGTGCCGCTCGTGTGGTCAAGCAGCCTTGGATCGCCGAACGGGCACACACGGTCGAAGGGATTCTGACGACCCATCGCGAGGCCGAACTACCGTTATCCAAGGCGCAAGGGAGCGAGTTGTTGCTTCTGCTGGACGAGATCAGCTCACGTCTTGCGGATATTTCGTCGCTCGCCGGGGCGAGCGACGAAAGCGCCCAAAGGGTTGCGAGGGCCACCGAACCCGTCCGCCCGTCAGCCGAAGAACCCCTTGAAACCTTGCGCGTCGAGATTCAGGAGATGGATTCGTTGCTGCACACGCTCACCGAGGCCGGTGTACAACTCGGCACCGTACGCAAGGGACTTGGCACCGCTGACCGCCTGCGTGATTTGACCAGTCTGCTTCTGGATCTGCTCGCCGTGCGTCCCGGGGAGAGCCGGGCCGGAGCCGCCGCATCTGGCATGGCGGGCATGGCCCGCGCACGCTCCCTGGCGGAGGAGCTGCGATCGAGCCTCGATCACTTTCAGCGCAGCCTTGCGGTAGACCTCGAACGCGTCGATGGGGCGTTCGTCGAAATGCGCGATGTCACGCATCGACTTCGCCTGATCCCGACGCAAACTGTGTTTGCGTCGCTCGCTCGATCCGTGCGTGACGCCGCCCAGACGCTCGGCAAGCGCGTCACTTTCGACACTTCCGGCGGCGAGGTGCGCCTCGACGCGAACGTGCTGGCGTCGCTGCGCGATGCGCTGATGCACGTGGTGCGCAACGCCGTCGCGCACGGCGTGGAAACCGAGGCCGAGCGCGTCGCGCTTGGCAAGCCACCGACCGGGCAGGTGCGGCTGGAGGTCCTGCGGCGCGGCAGTCGGGTGGCTTTTGTGTGTGCCGACGACGGACGCGGCATTGACGTGGAGGCGGTCAGAACGGCTGCCATGGCCCGGGGGTTGATGCCCGCCGCAGCGGCGAAGGCGCTGTCGGCCGACCAGGTCATTGCGCTGCTTGGCAGCGTTGGTGCCGTTGGACTCACGACCTCAAGCCAGGTCACCGAATTGTCAGGCAGAGGCATCGGCCTGGATGTGGTGCGGGCGACCTTGTCCCAGCTAAAAGGGGAAATGCGCATTCGTAGCGAGCCGGGACGCGGTGTGAGCGTTGAGGTCCAGGTTCCGGTTTCCATCGCCGCGCTGCAGGGGCTTGTCGTCGAGGCGGCCGGCGCACGGGTGGCGATCCCGCTCGACGCCGTACAGCAGACGCTTCGGGTTCGCGATGCAGAGGTCGCGCGCTCAGCGCAGGGCGACTCGATTCTCCATGCGGGCAAGGTCATCCCCTTCCTGCCGCTTGACCTGATGCTGCGGCGCTCGGGCTCGGTCGGCCCAAACTATGGCCATCGTGTTAACCCCGGAATTTGGTCGGCCGTGGTCGTCCAGGCCGGTGGGCGATGTGTCGCGCTCGGCGTTGAGCGCTTGCACGGCGCCGCCAACATCGTGATGCGTGCGCTTCCTGGCGTGGTCGAGGCCGATCCCGTGGTCGCGGGCGCTTCGCTGGATGCCGAAGGCTCCCCTCAGCTCGTGCTGGACCCCGCCGGTCTCGTGGCGGCGGCCGAGCGCAGTCGCGGCGAGACATTCAATGCGGCCGCAGAAGCCCAGGCGCAGCGGTCGCCGATTCTCGTCATCGACGACTCGCTGACAACCCGTATGCTGGAGCAGAGCATCCTGGAAGCTGCGGGCTACCCGGTCGAGCTCGCCGTCTCGGCTGAGGAAGCACTCATCAAGGCTCACGACCATCGCTACAGCCTGTTCATTGTTGATGTCGAGATGCCTGGCATGGACGGCTTCGGGTTTGTCGCGCAGACCCGCGCCGACCCGGTGCTGCGCGATATCCCCGCCATTCTGGTGACCTCCAGGGATGCCGTGGAGGACCGACTGCGCGGACAGCAGGTTGGCGCCAGTGCCTACATCATCAAGGGCGAATTCGACCAGATGCTGCTCCTGCAGACCATTCGTACACTGATCGGCTAACCATGGCGAAGATACATGTTCTGGTGGTTGAGGATTCCCTGACAATCCGCAAGCGCATGTTGGAGGTGCTCGCGGCCGATCCTGACATCAACATCGTTGGTGAAGCGGACGACGGCAAGCGCGGAATCGAACTGTGCCAGCAACTGCGACCAGACGTTGTCACCCTGGACATGATGATGCCAGTGATGAACGGCCTGGCGGCCACGGAATTCATCATGGCCTACTGTCCAACGCCGATTCTCATCGTGTCCGCCTCGACCAATCGGGGCGAGCTGTTCAAGACCTACGAAGCCCTGGCGGCCGGCGCCCTGGACGCGCTCGACAAGCCGCAGGGAAACGAACTCGACGATGTTTGGGAGCAGAAGCTTGTCGCTACCGTCAAGCTCATCTCGCGCATCAGGGTCATCACACATCCACGGGCCCGACTGGGTCGCATGGGACAAGCGCCGGGCAAGCCCCCGCATGGCACGCAACACCCCCAGGCGCTGCAAAATGTGGGGCGTTTGCGCGCCGTCGCCATTGGCGTCTCCACCGGTGGTCCAGCGGCGCTCATCGAGATTCTGCGCGGCTTGCCCCACGGCTTTCCGCTGCCTATTCTGCTGGTCATCCATGTCGGCAAGCTCTTCGCCCCCGCGTTCGCCGAGTGGCTCGATGGGCAGAGTTCTGTCCGCGTTGGCTACGCCGTCGATGGCGATCCTCTCCCGCCTTACGGCGAGGGGCGCGTGTTGATGGCGCCTCCCGACAACCACCTGGTGCTCCGTCAGGGCAAGCTCCGGCTGACGCAAGATCCAGAGCGACACTCCTGCCGACCATCAATCGATGTCCTCTTCGAATCCTTCGCGCAAGAACTCGGTGCTGGCGGTGCGGCCTGCCTCCTAACGGGAATGGGAAGAGATGGCGCCGCAGGCCTCCTGGCGATTCGGCGTGCTGGCGGAAGAACCATCGCCCAGGATGAAGCGACATCGGTGGTATTTGGTATGCCAAGGGAAGCGATCCTGCTGGGCGCGGCCGAGCAGGTCCTTGCGCTGGATCAGATTGCACCGAGGCTTGACGTTCTGGCCAGCGGCGCGGTCGCCGGGAGGCCGATATGAGACCCCGGATTCTCATCGTAGACGTCAGCCTCACGGTGCGCATGGACCTCGACGAAGCCCTCCAGTCGGCCGGCTTCGATACCGTGCTGTGCGCCGACCTCCGTAGCGCGAGAGAGGCGCTCGCCCATGAACGCGCTGTCCTGGTCGTCCTCGATATCCTGCTGCCAGACGGGGACGGGCTCGACTTTGTCCAAGAGCTGAGGAGTTCGCCAGCGACAGCGAAAATCCCGGTTCTGCTGCTTTCCACCATGGACGAGGTCAAGAACCCCGTCCGAACGATGGACGCGGGTTCCGTCGTGTTCATCGGCAAACCCTACGACCTCGGGCAGGTCGTCGCGCGGGCACAGGCGCTCACGCAAGCAGATGCCCGTGGTGAGCTTGCTATCGATGCCGAGACGGGTCCGAGCCTGCTCGGTGCGAAGAGACTGCTCGCCGTCGACGACAGCATCACCTACCTTCAAGAGCTCGCCAGCCAGCTTCGCGACGAAGCTTATATTGTGATCCTGGCAGCGTCCGGCGAGGAGGCTCTGGAACGGCTCGCGGCTGAGCCGGTGGACGGTATTTTGCTTGACCTCATCATGCCGGGGCTTTCCGGCCAGGACACCTGCAAGCGCATCAAGCAGCGAGCGAAATGGCGCGACATTCCACTCATCATGCTCACGGCGCACGACGATCGGGATGCCATGATCGAATGCATCAACGCCGGCGCCGACGACTACATTGCCAAGTCCGCCGATTTCGAAGTTCTCAAGGTCCGCATGCGCGCTCACCTGCGCCGCAAGCACTTCGAGGATGAAAATCATCGTATCCGCGAGAAACTTGTTCGCAGCGAGACCGAGACAGCCGCGCGCATTCAGATGGACGCAGAACGGGAAAAACTCGATCAGCGCTTGCGCGACCAGCAGTTTTACACGCGCTCCCTGATTGAGGCCAACATTGACGCCATCATGACAACCGACCCTGAGGGCATCATCACCGACGTCAACCGGCAGATGGAGTCCCTCACCGACTGCACGCGCGATGAATTGATCGGCTCACCGTTCAAAAGCTACTTCACTGACCCGCAAGCCGCCGAGTTGGGCATTCACCAAGTGCTCAACGAAAAAAGGGTCCCAAACTACGAACTGACGGCGCTCAGCCGGGACGGCGTGCAAACCGTGGTGTCCCTCAACGCCACTACGTTTTATGACCGAAATCGCAAACTGCAGGGTGTTTTTGCGGCGGCGCGCAACATCACCGAGCGCAAACATTTTGACCAGGTGTTGCAGGAAAAAAACGTGGAACTTGAAAACGCCAGGTTTGTCGCCGAAAAAGCCAGCCAGGCCAAGAGTGCTTTTCTGGCCAACATGAGCCATGAGATTCGCACGCCGCTGAATGCGGTGCTGGGCCTGGCGCAGATCGGCATGCGTGATGGCATCGGGAGTCCCGTTGGAGAAACCTTTGGCCGCATTGCCGAGGCCGGTGAGCACCTGCTCGGGGTCATCAACGACATTCTGGATGTCTCCAAAATTGATGCCAGGAAACTCAAGGTGGAAAAAACGCCTTTTGCCCTGCTCGCCACGCTGGACGGCGTGCTGAGCTTTGTCACCGGTCGCGCCGAAGTCAAAGGCCTGTCGGTATCGGTCACACTTGCTGCTGACCTGCCAGAATGGGTGGAAGGCGACGGCTTGCGGCTGGCACAGATCCTGACCAACCTGTTGTCCAATGCGATCAAGTTCACTGGCGGCGGCTTGGTCAGCGTCGATGTCCGGCGCGAGGGTGATGCCACCCAGTTCAAGATTAGCGATACCGGCATTGGCATGAACGCGGAGCAAATGTCACGCCTGTTCCAGCCGTTCGAGCAGGCCGATACCTCCACCACGCGCACCTATGGAGGAACCGGCCTGGGGCTGTACATCAGCATGGACCTGGCGCGGCTGATGGGCGGCAACATCAACGTTGAGAGCCAGCTGGGCCATGGCAGCACCTTCACGCTGCACCTGAACTTGCCGGCGGTGGTCGCGCCGGAGCATCCAGCAGGTGTCGCTGACACCGCCGGGACTGGCCTGGCTGGCGTGCGGGTGCTGGCCGCTGATGACATTGAAGTCAATCGGCTGGTATTGGCTGACCTGCTGTTGCACGAAGGTGCCCAGGTGGTGTTTGCCGAAAATGGCGAACAGGTGCTTGAGCAGCTTCATCACGCTGGCGCGAACGCTTTTGACGTGGTGCTGATGGATGTTCAGATGCCGGTGATGGATGGTTTTGATGCCACACGAAGAGTCCGGTTGATTGCGCCAAGCCTGCCGGTCATCGGCCTGACGGCTTACGCGCTCACCGAGGAGCGTGAGAAGTGCCTGGCAGCGGGCATGGTCGAGGTGGTGACCAAGCCGATCAACGTCAAGGTTCTGGTGGATACGATCCGCATTCAGGTGCACCGCAGCAACCCGTTGCTGCCGCTGGCCGATGTCGCGGTGAATCCTGATGCAGTGACTGCGACGCTGGCCCTGTCTGCATTGGCTGCAGCGGGAACTGAGCGGCCCATTGACTGGGTAGCGCTGCTTGGTCGCTATGGCGGACGTTATGAGTTTGTGAAAAAGCTGGCAAATTCGCTGCGCCTGCATCACGCCGATACGCCAGCTCGGCTGCGCGCGGCGCAACAGAGTGGCGACCGCACGGCCCTGGCCGTGATGGCGCACAGCCTCAAAGGTGTCAATCTGGAAGCTCGGCGCTTGCGTGAACTGACGCTGGCCTTTGAGTCTGATGAGCGCGCGGGTTGCAGCATCAGCACGGAAAGGGTCGAAGCCTTGGCCGCTGCGCTGGAGGCTGTTTTGCTTGAATTGGTGACGGTGAATCAACCGCAATGGGGAACATGATGTCTGAATTATTTGCCACTGAAGGCGTCAAGCCGATGCCGCAGGTTACTCCGGCCAGGAGCTGCATTCTGATCGTGGACGATGAACCCCCTAATCAGCTCATTTTGGAGGATTTGCTGGAGCAGCAATTTACCGTGCACACAGCCTCCAATGGCCGACAGGCGCTGGATTACCTCAAAGCCCGTGGCCCCGCCGACCTGATCCTGATGGACATCATCATGCCGGACATGAACGGCTTCGAGGCTTGTCAGCGGATCAAAAGTGAACCTGGCCTGCAAGACATTCCGGTGCTGTTTCTCACCAGCCTGGACAGTGTTGCCGACGAAGAGCGCGGCCTGTCGCTGGGTGCCGAGGACTTTATCCACAAGCCGTTTTCACCGGCCGTGGTGTTGGCCCGGGTCCGCAACCACATTGAACTGGCCCGTTCGCGCAAACTGCTGCGCGAACGCAATGCCGAGCTGGAACTGCAGGTGCAGGAACGCACCCGCGCCCTGTTGCATGAGACGCAGCAGGTCATCAAGGCGCAAGAGTCCACCATCAATTCCCTGTGTGCACTGGCGGAACTGCGTGACAACGAGACCGGCAACCATATTCGGCGTACCCAGAATTACGTTCGAACCCTGGCCACGCGGCTCAGTAAGTCACCCCGTTTTGCCGCACAGTTGAGCGAGGAAACCATTGCCCTGTTGTTCAAGTCGGCACCGCTGCACGATGTTGGCAAGGTGGCCATTCCGGATGCCATTTTGCTCAAACCGGGCAAGCTGACCGATGAGGAGTGGCTGATCATGAAAAGGCATGCCGAGTTCGGTCGTGATGCGCTGATTCAGGCCGAGAACGAGCTGGGCGACTCGATCAGTTTTCTGCGCTACGCGCGGGAAATTGCCTACAGCCATCACGAAAAATGGGACGGATCGGGCTATCCACAGGGCATCTCCGGCGTTGCCATACCCCTGTCTGCGCGCATCATGGCTGTGGCCGATGTGTATGATGCGCTGATCTCCAAACGGGTCTATAAACCGGCGATGGAACACAGCCAGGCCGTCAACATCATCATGCAAGGACGTGGAAACCATTTTGATCCGGAAATTATCGACTTGCTGGTCGAGGTTATCGACGAGTTTCGGGTCATTGCCGCAGGCCACAATGACAAATTGAGCCACGCCGACCGATCTTGACATCGCCACCTGGGGCTTGGTCAAACTCAATGACAAGCGCCACAGATCGATTGGCCTTGCGTCTTTCAGATCATCAGCGGCAAGATAGACCAGGCGTGTATAGTGCTTTTTGACTCGGCAGGATTTGCGTGAATTCCACGCCCTGCCGGCCTTGGCTGTTTGACGCAGGAGAATCATGGTGAAAGATCTGGTTTGGGACAACATACTGAGCGTTGGTGTTGATGAGATTGATGAAGATCACCGCAAGCTGATCCACATCTTCAACATTCTGAATCATGCCGTCATGGACGGGGAATCCGGGGAATACCTCGCGGCGACCCTGGAAGAGTTGGTCAATTGCACGGTCTGGCATTTCAGCCACGAGGAGCGCCTGATGCTGAAATACCGCTATCCGGAACATCAAGCGCATCAAGCCGAGCACCAGGATTTGATCCAAAGCGCCAAGCAACTGCAACAGGATTTGGTTGCGCCGGACAAAGCCTTGGCAGACCAACAGATTCAGTTTCTGGAGCGCTGGCTAACCGAGCACATCCTTACCGCAGACGGTCGATTGGGTGCCTATCTCTCGCGTGCCATGTAGGCGTTTTTGGCGCGTGAGACCGCGCTATCCCGATCCCCGGACTCACCAGCGTGACCGTGGTCAGCAAGATCAGCCCGGCGCACCGGGCGAACTCCAGCCAGATGGTCTGCGCCGGGTTCATGGCGCTGCACGCTGGCGGCGCCAGGCTTTCTCGATCTCCACCACCACGCCCACCACCGCAGAAGCACCCAGGCAGATGCCCAGCTCGCCCAGACTCAGCGGCTCGGTTTTGAAGATCGGGTTGAGCAGCGGCACATAGATGGTGGCCATTTGCAGCACAAAAGTCAGCAGCACCGCGCCCAGCAGCGGCTTGTTGCTGGCCAGGCCTAGTGTCCACAGCGCATCGCGCTCGGAGCGAATCGCCATCACATGCACCATTTGCGACAGCGTCAGCACGGTGAACACCATGGTTTGCCAATGCGCGTGGCCAGTGGACAGTGCCCACGCCTGCACGCCCAGGCACAAGCCGCCAATCAGCAGCCCGACACCCAGAATATGCTGCCACATGCCGCCGGCAAACAGGTTTTCGGAAGGCGGACGCGGTGGGCGCTGCATGACGCCGCGCTCGGCCGGTTCGGCCGCCAGCGCCAGGCCGGGCAGGCCGTCGGTGACCAGGTTGACCCACAAAATGTGGATTGGCAGCAGCGGTATCGGCAGCATCAGCATCGGCGCAAGAAACAGTGTCCAGATCTCGCCCGAGTTGCCAGTCATGGCATAGCGGATGAACTTGCGGATGTTGTCAAAGATGCGCCGCCCCTCGCGCACCGCTGCCACGATGGTGGCAAAGTTGTCGTCCAGCAGCACCATGCTGGCGGCTTCGCGGGCCACATCGGTGCCGCCTTTGCCCATGGCGATGCCAATGTCGGCGCGCTTCAGTGCCGGGGCGTCGTTGACGCCGTCGCCGGTCATGGCCACGATCTGTCCCTGTGCCTGCAGCGCTTGAACAATGCGGATTTTTTGCGCCGGGTCAACCCGGGCATAGACGCGCACATCGGCCACGCGCGCCAGCAAGGCGGCGTCATCGAGCGTGCTCAACTCCTGCCCGGTCAGCACGGGCGCCTGCGCGTTGGCCACGATGCCAAGGCGCTGGGCAATGGCGCGGGCGGTGGCCGGGTGGTCGCCGGTGATCATCACCGGGGTGATGCCGGCGCTGATGCAGTCGCGCACGGCAGCGGCGGCCTCGGGGCGCGGCGGGTCAATCAGCGCGATCAGTCCGAGAAACTGCAGCCCGCTCTCGATGGCCTGGATCGCCTCAGGCGCTTCCAGCATGTCGCTGCCCGGCAGCACCGCATGGTCGCGCCGTGCCAGCGCCAGCACCCGCAGTCCTTGTGCTGCGAGCAAATGCGCCTGGTCCATGATGGCGGCACCATCCAGTGGCAGGGTGCCGTTCGGTGACCACTGCGCGGTGCAGTGGGTCAGCAGCGACTCCGGCGCGCCTTTGGTGTAGGCCACAAACCCGCTGCCGACGCGGTGCAGTGTGGTCATGCGCTTGCGGTCGGCATCAAAAGGCAGCTCTTGCAGACGTGGCCAACGGGTCTCCAGAACTGCTTTGTCCAGCCCGGCGGCGGCGGCCGCATCGACCAGCGCGGTTTCGGTCGGGTCGCCCTGCCAGGCGCTGGTGGGCGTGGTGGTGTCGGTGTTTTGGCCGCTGTGTGCGTCGTTGCACAGGGCGGCAGCGCGCAGTGTTTCCAGAATCACCGGCTCGGGCGGCGCCGTGCCGGGTGTCCAGGAGGCGTCCGGGGTCCACAGCAGTTCGGCGTGCATTTTGTTTTGCGTCAGGGTGCCGGTTTTGTCCGAGCAGATGGTGGTGACCGAGCCCAGGGTTTCGACCGAGGGCAGGCGCCGCACCAGCGCGTGCACCGCCACCATGCGCCGCGCACCCAGCGCCAGCAGCACCGTCACCACGGCGGGCAGGGCCTCGGGGATGGCGGCCACGGCCAGACTGATGGCGGTGAGTGCCATCAGCAGCGGGGGTTCGCCGCGCCACAGGCCTGCCATAAAAATAATGACACAGATGCCAATCACCGCAAGGGCCAGACGCTTGCCAAACACGGTCAGGCGGTTTTGCAGCGGGGTGCTGCGGTCTTGCTGGTCGAGCAACTGGGCCACTTTGCCCAGCTCGGTGTCCATGCCGGTGGCCACCACCAGGCCATGCGCCCGCCCCAGCGTGGCGGTGGTGCCCTTGAAGGCCATGTTGAGCTGGTCGCCCAGCGCGCTGCTGCCGCCAGCGGGCAGCGTGGCGGTGCTTTTGGCCACCGTGACGGATTCGCCGGTGAGTGTGGATTCGTCCACCTGGAACTGCGCCACCTTGATCAGGCGCAGGTCAGCCGGCACCCGGTTGCCGGCCTGCAGCAGCACAATGTCGCCCGGCACCACGGTGCTGGCGGGCAGCACCTGGGTCTGCCCGCCGCGCCGCACGGTGGCGTGTGCTGCGGCCAGTTGCCTGAGGGCGGCCAGGGCGCGGTCGGCACGCCAGCTTTGCGCAAAACCAATTGCCGCGTTGAGCAGCACGATAACCAGAATCGCCAGCGTGTCGATCAGGTCGCCAATCAGCCCCGATACCACGGCAGCTACCAGCAGCACCAGCACCATGAAGTCGGAAAACTGCGCCACCAGCAGGCTCAATGGGCTGCGCTGCGCCTGGCTGTCAAGCTCGTTGGGGCCGTGGCGCTCCAGGCCCTGCGCCGCTTGGGCAGGCGACAGGCCGTGCTCGGGGTCCACCGCGTGTTCGCGCAGCAAGTCTGGCAGGTCGCGCTGGTGCCAGGGGAGAGGGTCAGTGGAGTGCGTCACAGCCTGATAGGGTTATGCAAAGCCCATGCTGCTGCGCAGGCTCGCTGGCAGCAGCGCCTGCAACGCATGGACCTGACGCTCCAGCTCGTCGATGCGGTTGAGGTGATCAAGCAGCACGGCCACGGTGAAAAGGTCCAGATCAAAGTCCAGACGCAACCGTGCTGCGTTGCGCAGAGGTGTCACCCAATGGGCACTGAACGCTGGTTCGCCAGGTGAGGGCGACAACGGCACCAGAGCGCAATAACTGACCAGCTCGACAAGTTCCGGTTCACTCATGCCGCAACGCTGCGACAGCTCGGCCAACGTGATGTTTTCCCGGGGGCTTGGCCAGGGCCAATCGGTGTGGTCTTGATTCATGAAGTGGCTCCTTCTAGGTGTGGGCGCGGATTGAAAAGTGAAATACGAGCCAGTTCCTGGTAGAGGGCACGCTCGGGTTCGCTCAGGTGGGTGGGTACATCGATCTGGACAACGGCATAGAGGTCGCTGCGCCCCTGGGCCAAACCCCGGCCGCGCAAGCGCAGTCTGCGCCCCGAGCGGGTGCCCGCCGGCACCATCAGCACGACTGGACCGTTTAGCGTCGGAACCTCCAGCTCAGCGCCGAGTGCCGCCTCCCAGGGTGCCAGCAGCAGGTCAAAGTACAGGTCAAGCCCGTCGGGGCGAAACACGTCGTGGGCAGCCAGCGAGATGTGCAGATAGATGTCACCATCAGCCCCCCCGTTGCGCCCTTTCCCGCCCTGGCCGCGCAAACGCAGCTTTTGATTCTGAAATGCACCCGGCGCAATCGTCACCTCCAGCGTGCGATTCCCGCCAGCATCAGCCAGCGTCAGGTGTATTTGGGTGCCGAAACTGGCATCTGCAAGCGTCAGAGTGACTGCACTTTCGATGTCCTGGCCCCGCACCGGGCGTGGTGAAAAGCGCTCTCCCTGCTGGCCACGACCGAGTGCGTCCAGCAGATCGGCCAAGTCCAGATCATCAAACGCCGCATCACCGGCGGCAAAGTCGTGACGCCACTGCGGCGGCGGCGCAAAATCGGCTCCCGCTTGCGGATGACCCAGTTCGTCGTAAGCGGCGCGCTTGCCGGCATCCTTGAGGGTGGCATACGCCTCGGCAGTCTCCTTGAAGCGGGCTTCGGCGTCGGGCAATTTGGACAGATCGGGGTGATAGGTTCGGGCGAGTTTGCGGTACGCCTTCTTGATTTGCTCCAGATCGGCATCTCGCGGCACACCCAGGGTTGCGTAATAGTCTTTGTATTTCATGGGGATCGACTTGTTGATTCAGGCCGCTTGCACCAGCCGTGGGGTGTCAGCAGCCATGTGCTGGGCGATATGGATGTGCCAAACGGCAATGAACATGGCCGCAATCACCGGCCCCAGCACAAAGCCATTCAAGCCAAACACCGCCATGCCGCCCAGCGTGGTGATCAGCACGATGTAGTCCGGCAAATGGGTGTTGCGGCCAATCAGGATGGGTCGCAGCAGGTTGTCCACCAGCCCGATCACCAGCACCCCGTACAGCCCCAGTGCCAGGCCTTGCCAGAGCGAGCCGGTCAGCACCAGCCAGACCGCCACCGGCAGCCACACCAGGCCCGCCCCCACCGCCGGCAGCAGCGACATGAAGGCCATCAGCACCGCCCACAGCAAGGCTCCGCTTACCCCCAGCGCCCAAAACGCCAGCCCGCCCAAAGCGCCCTGAATGATCGCCACCAGCAAATTGCCTTTGACGGTGGCCCGCACGGCGGTGACAAAGGTCTGCAGCAACTGCTCTTTGTCTTTTGCCGCCAGCGGCAATGTCTGCCAGACCGGCTGCAGCCGGGCCTGGCCGTCGCGGATCAGGAAGAACGCCAGGTACAAGGTGATAAAAAAACTGGCAAAGAAGTCAAACGTGTTTTGCCCGACGCTGAAGGTCTGGGTGGCAATGAACTGGGTGCCCTGGGTCAGCGCGGCGGTCAGGCGGCGCTGCAAGGTGTTGAAGCTGACCAGACCGAAGCGGTCCAGCACCGCTGTGATCCAGCTCGGCAGTGCATCAAAGACACCGCGAAAGTACAGCGCCGGATTGAGTTCGCCACTTTGCAGGCGCGCATACACCAAGGCCGCTTCGCTGGCCAGTGCGGTCGCCACCGCCGCCAGTGGCAGCACCACGATGACCAGCACAATCAGCAGTGTCAGCAGCGCCGCAACGGTGCGCTGCTGGCGCACTTTGGGCAGCAGCCATTGGTTCAGTGGCGCAAACAGCAGCGCGACGATCACCCCCCACAGGATGGCACCATAAAAAGGCAGCAAGATGTAGCCCAGTGCCAGCGTGACCAATGCCAGCAGCACGGAAAACGCCCGGTGGCTGCCAGTGGGGACCAAAATGGGCTGGGTGACCATGACAGGCAGACCGGTCAAGGTGCCGCGCCGCGCTTGGCCGCAGCGGCGGGCAGTGCTGAGGAAAGTGCCGGGGTGCGCCTGGCGATCTCGGACAGCGGCGGGGGCAACAACCTGGCCAGCAAGGCCGTCGCCGATAGCCAGCGCCAGGGTCGAACCAGTACCAGCGCCGCACCCGCCGCCGCTGCACCCAGCACCAGCCTGACCGGATGGCGCTGCGCGCTCGGTGCCAGCGTTACTTGCGCGACCTGCGCAATTAGCGGCATGACCAGCCCCAGCGGCTGCCGCGCCCACCAGGCCAGGCCCAGCTCCAGCAGCAGACGTGTCCCGGGGTTTTGCATGAGTGTCGCGCGCCAGCCCGAGCCGGATGAATCGGCACAAGCCCCCGCAGCTTGACTTGGAGGCATGGCAATTTCGACCATGGCCTGGCGTAGGCGGGCACGTGACAGCGTCAGCCTTTCGGTGGCAGCAGGGTTGACACTCATGGCGAGCCTGTTGCGCGCAGCATGGTCATGTCATCTTCGATTTGCCGTGTCAGCCTGGCAAACATGTTGCCAGTGCCCGACCCACGCGCCTGCCATGCGCACAGCGCTGCCACGGCAAGCGGCAACAGCGGCATGGCCCACAACGCCCAGGGTGCATGAACCAGCGCAACCGGTGTTACGGCCCACAGCATCAGCGCCACACCACCCAGCACCCATGCCACACCGGCACAGCACAGGGCCACTGCCCGAAGCACGGTCTGGCGCCGCCACGCGGCATAGGCCAAGCCAAACTCCTGGTTGATCAGTGCCGAGTAAGCCAGTGTGTGCTCTACCAGCAGTTGCGGCCGGGTTGCCAGCAAGGCAAACAGGGGATGCATCAGACGCAACTTGTGGCAGCTTGATCAGCGGTTGCGCACTTGGCTGGCCAAGCTGATCAGCGCCACCAACGCGGCACCGGTAGCGGCTGCGATGAGTACCGATTTGACCGGCTCATGCCGGATGTAATTCATCGTGTTATCGGAGGCGTGTTCGGCTTTCACGCGCAGTTGATGCGAGGTTTCGCGCATACCGTTCAGGCTGTGGTGCGCCAGTGAACTGACCCGCTCGCCGGTACGCTCCAGGGCGGGGGTGGCCTGGTGGCTTAGGTCTTGCAAGGCCGTCGTCAAGTTTTCCAGGGCATCGTTGGCCATTTGCTGGGTGGATTTGATGGCCTGGTCAGCCGACTGCACGGCCCCGTCCATCAGGCTGCTGGATTTTTCAGTGGATTTGTTGAGAAACATGGGTTTTCCTTGGGTGGGTTAATGAATGAATGAATGAATGAATAGACTTGTTCCGGTTGTCGTTTCCTTTGAAATCATAGGGTTAGAAACTTTATGAGTCTGTGCTGTGTGGCTGTTTTGGTTCAGTTCGGCAAATATGCCTACCGTAACCCATTGTTTTAAAACAAGATAGCACCGGGAACAAGTCTAATGAGTGAACGAAAACGGCATCGCCAATGGGCTAGCGCCCTCTTATCGATCCGAAGAGAAAGGTGGCAATTGCCAATATGACGAAGACGAAAAACAGGATCTTGGCGATGCCGACGGCCCCGGCGGCAATGCCGCCAAAGCCGAACAGGGCCGCAATCAGGGCAATCACAAAAAACACAACAGCGTAATGCAGCATGGGAAGACTCCTGGGTAGTTGAGAAAACAGCGCAGGTGCTCTGTCTTTGGAGTCCTCAGCTTAGGTGGTGCGCTTGGCCGTGTCTGTTCGCTTGCACACATACTTTGCAAATCAGGCAACAACACCGTCGCTGCGGCACGCCCAGGGCGTAAGCCCTGTCTGAGGTGTGCCAGCGAACAGACGCCACCCGAAGGGCCGCCTATAACCTGGTGCATCAAGCGTGATCCCGCGCTTGGTGGACTTACCGGAGATGCATGATGACGAGAAACTCAAGGCGGCTGATAGCCGTGCTGTGCGGCGCTGCCGCCACCCTGATGCTGGGCTGCAGCAGTTTGAAAACCCCTGCCACGGCCGATGTGGCGGTGTCAAAAGCGGCGGTTGACAACGCCGCAAGTGCCGGGGCGGCGCAGTTTGCGCCGGTCGAGTTGCTGGCTGCACGCGACAAACTGGCGCTGGCCAACAAGGCGATGGCAGTCAAGGACTACAAACTGGCGCGTGATATGGCCGCCCAGGCGCAGGCCGATGCCAAGCTGGCCCAGGGCAAGGCCAACTCGGCCAAAGCCCAGGCCGCCGCCGATGCGCTGCAAGACGACATTCGCGTGCTGCGCGAAGAGTTAGAGCGCAATCTGTAATTCACCCAACCCCACCCATTTCACAGGATTCGA